>NZ_AP018222.1:6225808-6452482 GCF_002368035.1 Nostoc linckia NIES-25
GGAGGCAGGGGGCAGGGGGCAGGGGGCAGGAGTTAGGGGGCAGGAGTTAGAAAGAAACTTTTTATGTTTGAGGAATCAGTCCTGCTTGTACTTCACTTACTTGCAATCTGCTGTAATTATAAGCGATCGCCATTTCTTCTCTAACCTCCTTCTCTTCTCATGGGACGATGAAATAAACTGATTTTCCATGCCATCATCAGCTATGAAATCAAACGTCAGGCGAGGTTTTTCATGGCATTAGAAGGAGTAATTTTAGATATTGATGGCACGCTGGTCATCAGTAATGATATTCATGCAAATTCCTGGGTAGAGGCATTTGCAGCTTACGATTTTGATGTGCCATTTGAAAAAGTTAGACCGCTTATGGGTATGGGTGGAGATCAACTTATTCCCAAAGTAGTACCAGAATTAAATGGTGAAGAAGGAACTGGTAAAGCGATCGCTAAATTACGCAAAGAACTATTATTTGACAAATATATACAACAAGTTACTGCTGCTAATGGTAGCAGAAACTTAATATTAAAAATGCAAAAATCGGGATTGCATTTAGTTGTTGGTAGTTCAGCGAGTTCTGAAGAACTCGACATTATGCTCAAAATTGCTCAAGTAGATGATTTGCTATCGGAAGTCACTACATCCGATGATGCCGAAGCATCTAAACCTGCTCCTGACATAGTACAAGCTGCTTTGAAAAAAGGGCAAATGACAGCCGATAAAGTAGTGATGCTAGGAGATTCTCCCTATGATATTGAGTCTGCTGGTAAAGCAGGGGTAGGTGTGATTGCTTTACGCTGCGGTGGCTTTAGCGATGAACAACTATCTCAAGCTGTTGCAATTTATGACGACCCACAAGATTTGCTACAGCACTATGATTCTTCTGTTTTAGGCGCAAATGCTTAAATTTTAAAAAAGCGATCGCACTTATAGCAGGAGACAGAAGGCAGGAGGCAGGAGCCAGAAGGCAGAAGGTAAAACTATTGCTATTCCTAGCATTCACGTTTTCAAAATGTCCTAACATATCTGACTACGGCTATATTGAAATTATTTTAGGCGATCGCTTCTTTGTTAAATTCTGAATTCTGTTATATTTACACGCCTACAGGAGTTTTTACCTTTTGCCGCTGACCGGTTGCAATTAACCACTTACCGCCAGAAGGGCCTAAAGTTATGCCACGACGGGTAGGTTTAACTTGATAATTGTCAACTAATGCTAAATTCATTTGTGATAGCACTGTTGCTAATACCAATTTCATTTCAAACATGGCAAATGCCATACCAATACAGGTACGATTCCCGCCACCAAAGGGTAAATATTCATACTGTGAATACTGGCGTTGTAAAAATCGCTCTGGCTTAAACTGATTTGGTTCTGGATATAAATCTTCGCGGTGATGCATTAAATATATAGAACCTGTTAACAATGTCCCCGGTTGGAATTCATAGCCCATAATTTCTATCGGTTTCTTGACTATGCGAGGGATAGTCAACATGACAATCGGGTAAATGCGGAGTGTCTCTTGGCATAGCGCTGTTAGATAAGGTAAGCGAGAAATTTGATTCCAATCAGCATTCTCATTCACATTATCTAACTCAGTTAGCAGCTTTTCTCGTACTTCTGGCAAATGGTGAATCCAGTAAATTGCCCATGTCAAAGCTGAAGCGGTGGTTTCGTGACCGGCGACTAACAAAGTCATTAATTCATCGCGCAATTCGACATCAGTCATCGGTTCCCCATTAACATCGCGTGCTGACATCATCAAGGAGAGGATATCGCTACGAGAAGCATCTGGACGATCTCTGCGTTCTTGAATCTCGCTGTAGAGGAGTTCGTCAATTTGCTGCATTTGACGCAAAAATATCCCCCAAGGACTCCAGTTACCCAAATCTACTTGCAGTATGGGAAAAAATGTTATGGAAGCACGCAAGGGGGAACCGGATAACTCCAGAACAGAACGCAACAGTCCTTGCAATTTTGTTAAACGTTCTCCTTGATTTAGACCAAATACAGCTTGGAGAATTACTTTCAGGGAGATTTCCTGCATGGAGTCACGGATAGAAAAAGGTTCGCCAATTTTCCATTTACTGATGACTTCATGAGTGATATTAGTGATAATTTGACCGTAGGCTTTCATGCGATCGCCATGAAAAGGCGGGGTCAATAATCGCCGTTGGCGTTGGTGAGATGCACCAGATAGCAATATTAATGAGTTTTCACCCAACAAAGATCCTAAAAGTTGCGCCGAACCTTTAGCGTCTAACTGCTCCAGGGGAGCCGTAAAAATCTCTTGAATTGCTTGGGGATTACTAAATAACACAAGTGGGTTATTAGCAGTTAGGTTTAGCGAAAAACATTCGCCATACGCCTTTGCAGATGTTTCCATCAGTTTCAAAGGGTTAAAAATCCACTGAAGCAGCTGTATCAGTTTTGGAGTTTGCGGGCTTTCTGGCAGTTTCATAACAAATACTCCGATCGGTTATATTTCAATACGCTTGGTGTTAAGGATAATTGTAGGTTGGGTTGAACGAAGTGAAACCCAACATTTCCAGGGTTTGTTGGGTTACCTACGGGCGTCTACGTTCCTCAAACGCCACTTGCTTCTCTACGAGACGCTTCGCGAACAAGCCGGGAAACCCGTCCAACGCAGTGGCTCCCCAACCTACGCAGCTTACAGCAATTTTCAGGTAAATAGATCGCGTAGTAAGGGCACAGCAATGCTGTGCCCCTACGGCAGATGTGGTTCAAATAAATGAAAACTGCCGTAAGGTTTTTGGCACTAACTGAACTGTATTGAATTATATTTACACTAACTTAACAGAAGTAAAATTAAGAGGTTGAAATTTCTTTGGCGAAGATGTAGTCCTGAAAGATTAAATACCCAACTCCTTTAAGAAGTCGGGTATATGAACGCTGCAAGTTTTTACTAATTAACTAGGATTTTTATATGTCCTCAATTGGATAATATTTACAGCCAAACTTCCGCAGCTAAATCAATTGATATTAAAATTATTCAGTTAACAAGCTAGGAGAAGTTAGCACAAACACATCCCTACTTCCTTGAGCCTCAATCTCTGGTTTGATAGGAGTTGTAAAGTGGAAAAATTCATGATCGTTGACCAATACAAGTTCTCCAGGATTTAGAATTTTGCTAAATACAGGCTTTTCTTTTTTGGCAGCATACAAATGCGT
This sequence comes from Nostoc linckia NIES-25, assembly GCF_002368035.1. Lineage (GTDB taxonomy): Bacteria > Cyanobacteriota > Cyanobacteriia > Cyanobacteriales > Nostocaceae > Nostoc > Nostoc linckia_B. The sequence goes on from NZ_AP018222.1 coordinate 6,228,996, forward strand.
TTCTCCACCTTGAATATTATCTCTATCCACTGAGAAAATACCAATAAAATCAGTACCATCTTGATGGATGCCTTCAGGTGCAGGATTCCCTAAATTATCTGGGGAACAAATAGTTCTGATTTGATGAACTCCGATTTCTGCTTCTGGATGAAGTTTACATGAATCGTGAAATGCTAAGACAAGATTTCTAAAAATATCAAGTTCAATAAGTGCATCTTCTAATTCTGCAAACTCTCTTTTTATATCGCCCAATAATGGATTGTAATCTTTACTTTGAAAGAGGAATCCATGAGGTAATTTGATTAATTCATCCTCAGCAACTATGAACCGAGATAATCTTCTCGAACGATAGTTACCTTTAATATAAGGATCGATAGGCAGATTCCTAAAAAATGGCTTGAAACCTTCTACATTAATTGAATTTACTTTTCTTAAAGTAAACAGAAAAGCATATTCTAATTCCGTTGCTGTCCATACTTTTTGCATAGGATTTACCTCCTTGCACGTTGAATTTCTCCCGGATTTTTCTTTACTGGGAGGGTTATGACACCTAGTATATGCTACTTTTTATTAAACTGTCGTAAATTTGACTACAAAAATTGACATTCTGTGATATGTAAAGTTAGCCAAATTCCATCATGGGGTGTAGAGACGTTGCAATGCAACGTCTCTAGATCTGTTTGGATAGGGAAAAATTGTGGAGTGTGGGGTATAATCTCTGATTCGCCAACAGTTGTTATGAACTGAAATAATCTAAAATCTAAAATTGTCTAAGGTTTGATGATGATTGATTGGCTTTACCGTTACCCACCTCTATATCCGGGTATTCTGCTAAAACGCTACAAGCGGTTTTTTGTGGACGTTCAACTTGCTTCTGGCGAGATAGTGACAGCACATTGTCCAAATACAGGGCCGATGACTGGAGTATCGACTCCTCTAAGTGCGGTACAGCTTTCTAAAAGTGATAATCCAAACCGCAAATTGGCTTACACTTTAGAACTAATTCAGGTAAATGACAACGAGCCGACTTGGGTGGGTGTGAATACTATTTTGCCTAATCGGGTGGTAAAGTTAGCTTTGGTGAAATATCTTTTTCCAGAATTAGGTGATTATAACCACATCAAAACTGAGGTGGTTTATGGGCTAGATAACAAAAGTCGAGTGGATTTTTTCTTAACAGGAAGTCTTGACGAACGCCCAATTTATTTAGAAGTGAAAAATACAACTTTCTGCGATGGGAGATTAGCTTTATTCCCAGATACGGAAACTACCAGAGGACAAAAGCACTTACGAGAATTAATGGCGCTGTTACCTTTAACTCGTGCGGTGATGCTTTATTTTATCAATCGTGGTGATTGTACTGAGTTTTCTCCTGGCGATCGCACTGACCCAGTATATGGTAAATTATTGCGGCAAGCGATCGCTGCTGGTTTAGAAGTGCTACCTTGCCGTTTTGATATTTCCCCCGAAGGTATCCGTTATTTGGGTTTGGCAAAATTGAAAATTTGATTCTACTCGTTCAAACAACAAATCCATCTAGATAATGTCTAGATGGATTTATTCGTAGCTGTTAAAAAAGATTCAAACTGTCATGGAAAAGGGACTATAAAATAGTCACCACTCCACAAATAGCATTTGCTATTTTGACGTTTGCTTATGCAGGAATCAAAACTTTGTCAATAACGTGGATGACACCGTTATCAGCAGCAACATCCGCGGCTGCAACTGTCGCATCATTTATCTTAACGCCATTAGAAGCGTCAATTTTTACATCTGAACCTTCAACTGTTTTTGCCGTCTTCAGTTTAACCACATCAGCAGCCAGTACTTTGCCTGAAACAACATGATAGGTCAAGATTTTCTTGAGTTTGGGAATATCTTGAAGTAATGCGTCTACTGTACCTGCTGGAAGCTGATTAAACGCTTCATCGGTGGGTGCAAAGACGGTAAATGGGCCGTCGCTGTTGAGTGTATCTACCAGACCAGCCGCTTCGATTGCAGCAACTAGTGTGTTGAAAGAACCATTGTTAGTGGCAGTCTCAATTATGTTGGCCATGTGTTTTACCTAGTTCTGTGTCATCTGTTACAAATCTAAACTGTTTTTCAATAAAAGTTATGTATCATCAGACCGATGTGCAATCAAATATTTTTTTGTTAAGATATGTTGCCATAAATATTTTTATACCGATAAAGAATTATCTGCAATCTCAGCGGATGAATTACAAGCACTGTTGGATGCGTTCGCTGCTTTTTTTATACAGCGGTAAGAGCGATCGCAATACGGTTTGATTAAGATCCCCCCGCCTACGGCGACCCCCTTTTTAAGGGGGTAAAAGAGGCTTGGTAAGCCCCCCTTTTTAAGGGGGGTTGGGGGGATCTGGATCTTCGAGGAATAAACCTGTTAACCGAACCGTATTGGGAGCGATCGCTTTTATGGTTCTCGTATTTCAATAAACTTCTTGCAGAAGTAGGGAAAAGGGTAAGGGGGAAAGGGAAAAGGAATAAAAAAACCTTTCCCCTTTAACCTTTCCCCTTTTCCCGCCTCTTGCAAAAGTTACTTTTGCAAGAGGTCTAATATTTAGATGCGTTTGCTCTGGTAGTTTACCTATATGTACTATTAGTTATGTATCTACTTACCAAGCGTATTGGTCGGATTAAGTAGTATAGGAAAGAAAGACCAGATGGCAATGGGAAAACTTCTCGGTCTGCTTGATTAGAATTAGTGATTACCAGCCTGGTTGTAAAACTCAAAAATTGCCATACTAGATAAACACGAACTGGCATTCTGCTAAGTGGCCCATCGATCATCAAGTGTTGAAAAAAAAGTTTAATGAATCGTGGAGTTTTAACTTCAGTGAAAAGCTGTTTCTGCATTCGTACAGCATAAATTATAATTGTTGGATCGATTTGGATCTGTTGTTGAATAGCCTGCTTGAGTTGGTCTGGTAAAGGCGTATTCAGGAGAGTATTAACTATTAAAAGACTAATAAAGAATGGTCTTTTAAGTTCCAGACTCTTTACTTTGTGCAATAATTCTTCCCAATCTGATGTCTGTTGAATACGCAATAATTCAGCTAAATCGCAAATTTGAGCCAAAGACTCTCTACCTTCATTAACGGCTCTGGCTACTTGTACAGCAAGAATAATCAACAAATCATCAAAAGACAAGTCGATGATAGATTCACCATTGAGAGATAAAGACCTGCTTCCTTGCCACAAAGTTTTAAAGTCGGGAAGTTTAAAAGGAAAATAAGATAAAGGAGTCAATTCGGTGTGAAGATCCACCACTATTTCTGGTTTTTGGCTGTGGACAAAAGTATGTTGCCAACCATAGTAATCAGCTTCTAGTTGATATTTTTGAGCAATCAATAATTTTTGAGCTTTGATTATATCCTCTTGTTTTACCAAAATATCTAGATCGCTAAATTGTCTCATCGCTAAGTTGCCATAAACAGAAGCAGCTAAAACAAGTCCTTTGAAAGGAATTGCCGGAATTTTATTAGCTTCAAAAATTTTAAGGATTTTAAGCAATTCATGACTCAAAAATAAGTTGCGGCTAGCATTAGCATGGTAGCGATTCCGAAGCTGAGTTAAGACCGTTTTGGGAATAGCTTCTTTTCTAGTGGTATTGAGGCTCTGGTATAAGAGTGGTATTGTTCCATGATATGTTGCTATTTCTATGAGCAAAGTCCAGTCTATGTTTTGCTGGAGTATGGTATTAATTCGCTCTGCGGTTTCTGAGTCTATCTGAGTTCGAGTACAACACAGAAGTAGCTCAATTTCTGGACGTTTAACCTTTATTGGTAATTGAATAATAGGCTGGTTTAAGGTAATCATAAATTACTCACTTATAGTGTTGGGCTTGCGTTTCAAACAAGTCTGCATAGCTACCACCCAGATTTATCAGTTCCTCATGAGTGCCGCTTTCAATAATTGAACCGTTTGCCATTACGTAGATACAGTCAGCCATTCTGACAGTTGATAAGCGATGGCTAATGAGGATAGCAGCTTGATTTTTAATAAGTTGGCGGAAATTCTGAAACACCTCTTCTTCGGCTTTCGGGTCTAAAGCACTAGTTGGTTCGTCCAACACAATTAACTGTGAATCTCGCAAAAATGCCCTGGCTAAAGCAATTTTTTGCCATTGACCGATGCTCAATTCTTCTCCTTGTTCAAACAATTTACCGAGTATGGTGTCGTAACCTTCAGGTAGTTTACTGATGACATCATCAGCACCGGAACGACGGGCAGCAGCGATGATTTTGTCGTGGGCAAATAGCAGATTAATATTTGCTATCGAAATGTTTTCTTTAGCAGTTAGATGATATTTTGTATAATCTTGAAAAATGACGCTAATTTGACTGCGGAGGGTAGCAATTTGAAATTGGCGTAAATCTATGCCATCAACGGTAATACTTCCAAAAGTGGGATCGTATAAGCGACACAAAAGCTTAATTAAAGTAGTCTTACCGGAGCCGTTTTCTCCTACTAACGCGACAACTTTTCCTGGGCGAATAGTCAGATTAATATCCTGGAGTGCCTGACGCTTTGTATTTGCATATTGAAAGCTGACGTGATTAAACACAATGCCATGTTGCATTGGTATGGGAAATGGTTTTGGATATGATGGTTCTACAACCTTTGGTTTCAAATCTAGAAATTCATATAAGTTGACGAGAAATAGGTTGTCTTCATATAAACCAGACAGACCACCCAAAAGACTTTTTAGGTCGTTTTGTCCCCGTTGTAATGCTTGGTAATAGAGGACTAAATCACCAAAACGGATAGTGCCTTGCATGGTTTGATAAATAATGAAACCATAGGCAGCAAAAACTAAAGTTGTCGCCGTTGCTTGAGCGCCAAGATTAGCCACAGACTGTCTTTTAATCATGGCTATGTTTTCTTGGTATAGTTGCGATCGCACACGCATATACCACTCACTAAAGAAAGAACCCAAATCAAACAAGCGAATTTCTTTAGCGTGTTGTTCTGTAGTCAGTATCCGACTCAAGTAGCCTGCTTGGCGTTCTTGGGCTGTCTTTCGGCGCTGCCAATGATACATGATGCCGGAGTATCTCACCCGCACTACCAGGGCCGGAATCGCGGCAACAAATAAGATAACTCCTATTCCCCAATGCAATGACAGTAGCAACCCCAGCATCGCCACCAAAGAGATACTACTCAAACATAGCCATGCCAAACGATGTAGAATTTGCCCTGGTCGAGAAGGAGCTTCTTTTTGCGCTCGCTGCAAGGCATCATAATATTCAGAGTTTTCGTAATACTCCAGGTCTACCTCAATTGATTTAGCATGGAGGACGTTTTGCATATAATCGGTGAGTCGCTGAGATTGGGCGGCATACACCAGTTCAGTCAGGGAAGAACACAGGTTAGTTACTAGGGTGATAGCAACAAAGAAGCCAAGCAAAAGTAATACTTGATTAAAGGCGGCTCCTTTGTCGGCAACATTAACACTGGCGGCTATTGTATCTACGATGAGTTTGGTGAGGTAAAGAGAGAGTAGAGGCAATAAACCTTGAATAAGCAAAAGTACAACCAAAGCAATAGTCAAACGAGGACTACTATTCCAAACTAGGCGCAACGCAGGCAGAATGCGTAAGCTGTGCTGGATTTTATATCTTAAGGTTTTGCCTGCTTTCATGTTTTAAATACACTCTTTTGTAAAAGATGTGATTTGGCTAAAATGAGAAAGGTCTGGAACATTGCCAATTACAACCTTTCCTTGATTTTCTAACCACGCATGAGCCTTTAACTCTCCTTCTATATCTTTGGCCACACCAATGCAGAGATTAGATGTATAACTGTGGCGACTCATCAAAACCTGGCAAGTCAAGGCACGCGCTAAACACTTGACACCACCAGGCATATAATGACTGCTAACTTCCACAGCCCAGACGATTTTATCAATAGAGATTTGGTATTTGTCTTGGCGTTGAGGTTTGGGATTACTGATGTTTGATAGAAGTTGCTGTAATCTTTTGAATGACAGCAACCACAAACCTAATCTGACTAATATCAAGAGAATAAAAGTGTTAGTTAAAAGTTGTTTTTCCTGATAATTTAGTTCGATAAATTTAAATACTTGCTTCATTTTTACTTAGTTTATTTGAGAGTTCTATTATTACTATTTAGACCACATTGTTGGTTTTATGAATATTAAATAAATAGAGGAAGTCGTTGTTCTAAATAATTTTCATTGTTGCTCAAAAATGATACAATTAAAAAACTAAAAGTGTTAAATGCTGATACAAAGCTTTACATTATTAGTTACACTAAGTCTCAAAGACTTCCTTCTTTAAATTCCTCTAGTTTAGACCCGAATCCTTACTCAAAATGCATAATATTACCAATAAATCAATAGGCTTTATTTTATTAACTCATACGAAGCCTCTACAAATTTACAGGCTAATAAATAAGTTAAATAGTATGTTCAATTATCCTCTAATTGTGTGCCATCATGATTTTTCCAAATGTGATTTATCTGTAGATAGTCTGTCAAAAAATGTTTTACTAGTACGCCCTCATCTAGAAACAAAGTGGGCAGAGTTTACTCTAGTAGAAGCTACAATACGGGCACTTCAAATAATGTATGATACACTAGATGCACCGGATTGGTTTGTATTGCTCAGTGGAACAGACTATCCCCTTAAAACTGCAAAGCAAATATTAGATGATTTAGTTTCTAGTCCATACGATGCTTATATTGATTACAAGCAAATCACTTATGATATTTATAAAGGTGATCGAAACTCGGATACGTTCTGGTTACAAAATTGCTATAAACGATATTGTACGAAGTCGTTTTCTTTCTGTTATTCAAAAAAATCTTTTGCTCAACTTAACTTAGAAATATGTTTGGAACATCCTCTGTTAACAAAAAGTTTCCTTCCTTTTTCAAAAAAACTTGCTTGCTTTAGCGGAAGTCAATGGTTTTGTGCCAATCGCAAAGCTGCTCAGTACATTATCGATTTTCACAGCAAGAAAACTGCCTTAACTTTGCACTACAGTAACCTTAAGTTTGCAGATGAGTCATATTTTCAAACTATACTTGCTAATGCATCTCATCTCAAGCTGCATAACGACTACCGGCGATATATTGATTGGCCGATTATAGGCCCTCAACCAAAAATATTGCTAATGGAAGATTTGCCTAATCTGCTTGCAACATCTGCTCACTTTGCTCGAAAATTTGACATTAATATAGATAGCAATATTCTCGATGAACTTGATAGAATTACATCTTAAGTAGGTGGTTAAGTAGTTAGACACAATTTTTGTAATTAGCTTGTCAAGTTTTAAGTGCATCTTTAAAAACTTCCACAACAATTTAACTCCCCAGCGTAATCGATAAATATCCTTAATTTCATCATCGGACTTCTCTTAACATTCAACACTTCTGAAAAAAACCATAGCCGATTCTGCTGACCACTGAGGCTGGAAGTCTAAATATGAAGATATCTTAGAAATATCAGCTTGTGAATGTTGAATATCTCCTGCACGAGGAGACGCGAAATTAATCTCTGGTTGCCATTGCGGGAAATGATTTTTGAGGATATTAATCAACTGCACTAAAGAAGTAGATATTCCAGTTCCTAAGTTACAAATTAATGATGAGCCAGGGGTAAAATTCGCTTTAAATGCTTGAGAAAAAGCCCGCACTACGTCTTTAACATAAATAAAGTCTCTGGTTTGATTTCCATCGCCATAAATAGTAATTGGTAAGCCACGTTGCATAACATCAACAAATCGGGAAATTACGCCAGAGTAGCTGGAATCAGGAACTTGTCTATGGCCAAATACGTTAAAAATTCGTAAGCCAACAAATGAAAAACCTAGTTGTTTAGCAAACATACTAGCGTATTGCTCACTCACCAGTTTTTGTAAGCCGTAGGGTGATAGAGGAGAGGTTTTTTGCTCTTCTGAAATCGGTAATTGCGTAAGATTACCGTATACAGATGCGGAGCTAGCAAACACTAATTTAGGAATAGCTAAAGCTTGACACAGTTGAATCACAGCCAGAGTTGCCGAAAGATTATTGTGATGAGCCTCTAGGGGACGATACAAAGATTCTGTCACTGATGAAATAGCTGCTAAATGTGCGATTCCATCAACTTTAAGTGTAAAATCTTCTGGTTGACATATCAAAATATCTTTTTGTAGAAACGTCAGACGAGGATGTTTGGGTAAGTTCTCTAAGCGTCCAGTGGTCAAATTATCAACTACAGTGACACGATGACCTTCTGATAACAATTGTTCTGTAAGATGAGAGCCAATAAATCCGGCTCCGCCAGTGACAATAAAATGCATGATCTTAAATTTGCTCAGTAGATATAGATAATCGCAACTTCTCATACCTAGCGGTTTCACCCCGTATTTCTCGATAGCGATGCAAAACTCTACGCGCTTGCTCTATTTGATGATTTTGAATATGCAAATTGGCAAGTTGGAGGTAGATATTATAAAAGTAAGGATCGAGAAAATTAACAGGGATTTTTAGGAATTCTGGATTGCGATCGATGACTTTTTCCTTAACACGCAGGTAGCTAGTGAACATCTGCTCTCGATCTTGAGAAAGATTATTTGGCGATTGCCGATAACGTGCTAAGGGTTGATTTAAAAAATAAATCGGAAATTTTTCAATCAGGCGCAGCCATAAATCGTAATCTTCACAACATCTCAGACTTTCATCAAACAAACCCACTTTATCTAAACAATCTCGACGCACAACAACCGTTAGGACTGGAATGTAGTTGTATCTAAAAAGAGTCCATAATACCTGAAGATTAGGGGTAGGAAATGCTGTATTGTACGAACCCGGAAATAAACCCCCTTTATCAGAAAAAAAGAGTGAATCTGAATAGATCAAACCAATGCGTGGATTGGCTTCCAAGACGGAAATCTGTTTTTCTAACTTCTGAGGTTCCCAGAGATCGTCATCATCTAAAAAGGCAATATACTTCCCTCTAGCAGAGCGAATTCCAGCATTGCGAGCCGCAGATAATCCTTGATTGGCTTGATGAATAGCGGTAATGCGATCGCAAAATTGAGCCAAAACTTGCTGAGTATTATCCTGAGAACCATCGTTAATGACAATAATTTCGTAGTCTTTGTAGGTTTGTGCCAAAACGCTGTTAATTGCCTGACTGACAAGATGGCCGCGCTGGTAAGTAGGAATAATAACGCTGACGGCTGGCTTAAATTGCATGTTTAAAAATTTACCTCCAAATCTGGCTTTGCCAGTAACAAGAAAATGCTTCAGCTTAAATTGGCTCAGTAGATGTAGATATAGATAATCGCAACTCCTCATACCTGGGGGTTTCACCCCGTACTTCTTGATAGCGTTGCAAAACTCTACGCGCTTTCTCTATTTGATGATTTTGAAGATGTAAATTGGCAAGTTCAAGGTAGATATTGTAAAAGTAAGGATCGAGAAAATGAACAGGAATTTTTAGAAATTCTGGATTGCGCCCAATGACTTTTTCCTTAACTCGTAGCAAGCTAAGTATAAATAGTTCTTGATTTTGAGAAAGACTATTTGATGATTTGCGATAACGTGCTAAAGGCTCATTTAAAAAATAAATCGGAAAATGTTCAATCAGCCGTAACCATAAATCATAATCTTCACAAGGAATAACACTTTCATCAAACAAACCCACTTGTTCTAAACAGTCTTGACGCACAACAACCGTCGGCATTGGAATGTAGTTGTACCTAAAAAGAGTAAAGACGACCTGAAGATTAGGAGTGGGAAACGCTGCATTGTACGACCTCTTTGATAAACCCTTTTGAGCAGAAAAAGAGACTGAATCTGAATAGATTAAGCCAAGATATGGATTTGAATCCAAGACAGAAATCTGTTTTTCTAACTTTTGAGGTTCCCAGAGGTCGTCGTCATCTAAAAAAGCGATATACTTCCCTCTAGCAGAGCGAATTCCAGCATTGCGAGCCGCAGACACTCCTTGATTTGCTTGATGAATTGTGGTAATGCGATCGCGATCGCTAAATTGAGCCAGGACTTGCTGAGTATTATCCTGAGAACCATCGTTGATGACAATAATTTCGTAGTCTTTGTAGGTTTGTGCCAAAACGCTGTTAATTGCCTGACTGACAAGATGGCCGCGCTGGTAAGTAGGAATAATAACGCTGACGGCTGGCTTCAAAACTTGCATATTTAAAAATTTGCTTAGTAAATATAGGCAGATATCCAAATTACTGGTGTTGCTAAACCAAAGTATGAATCAAGCGCAAGTTTTCTAAAATAACATCATAAATTTGCCCCAAATTTCCCAAATTATCAGGAAGTAATAACTCCCGCACAGGAACAGTCTTTGCCAATTGACCTAATTCTTGAAACTCCTGTCTGCACTGTTGGGAAGTGAGGAAAGCACGCCCATAGGAATTGAACATTAGATGCTTCATGGCTTCAGGTAGAGAAAGAGAGTTAATTATAGGTGCTGTGAGGTTTTGGTCACGTTCTCCTAATATGTACACAGCAATTAATGGCAAAGCTCCCGATTGAAACTGCCAATGTTCTCTATCTTTTATTTGCAAATCTATAAAGCGTTTATCTAGACTAGTTGATACTAGTGATAAATCTTCTATTGAGCCGTGAATGGCATTTGCAGAATTAGGCCACAGGCGTAGACGAGGATAAGCAGACTGTACCCAAAACCTTTTTTCATCAGGAACAAGTGCGGCAATATCATCTGCCAATACGGAGAATCCACGGCTAGCCAACGCTGCTGCTGTGGTTGATTTACCTGCGCCTGATTGTCCTAAAATGGCGATCGCACTACCATCAACCGCAACCACGCTAGCATGAAGACAAGTCACTCCCCGCAGCCGTAACAGATGACCGAGTACGCAACCCAGCAGCAAAGATACAGCATCTGTAAATAGTGCATCTCTAGACCAAAAACCCCAAACTTGACTACCATCAGGATTCAAAATGAATTCCAAGCAATCAACCCCATCAAAAGACCTTATCCTCCAGTAAGTACCGTCATCTTGGTGTGTCGTCCATAGGTGAAAGCCTGTTTGTTGATACCATTCAAGCGGCACATTCCAAAAAGCCTGTTCGAGTAACGGTAGTTGACTTTGTTGTTCGCCAACTAGGTCAATAGCCACATCTATTGATGTAGAGCTATTGACAGTAGCTAACCCTGGAAGCAGTCGATTAACAGATAGGTTGAGTCCATAAAACTGATAGGAATAATTATCATTTTTTATCGACATTTGTGTTTATTTTTATTTGCAAATTCAAATTTTTTAAAATCCCGACTTATTTAAAAAGTCAGGATTTTTTGAAAACTAAAACTTACATAGTTTTCCTACAATCGAAGAAAAAAGTGAAAGATGTATTACGGAAGACCAGTGATGGGTGCGGGTCTTGTAGTACTAAAACCACCACTACCACCGACCTGTTGTGTCAAACCAGATATTTTGCCGTGAGCTTTCAATTCTGGTTCAGAATAGTTCTTTTTCGCGTTTTCAGATTGTGACATTTGAGTAATCCTTATTGTTTTGTGTTTCCTTGATTTGGAATTATCAGATTATGAATTCAGTTCATCAATCGGTAGTGTTTATAATCAATACAGTGGTAGTACCAAAACCACCACTACCACCGACCTGTTGTGTCAAACCAGATATTTGGCCGTGAGCTTTCAATTCCGGCTCAGAATAATTCTTTCTCGCGTTTTCAGATTGTGACATTTGAAGAATCCTTACGTGTGTAAACAATAGCCTCATAAGAGGGCAAGTAGAAAGGTGTATTTAATCTAGATTTATTAGGCAATTTTATTGACCTAATAAATCCTTCCTACTTGCTAACTCTACCCTGCCATCATTTATATGACAGCGAGTGAAGTTGAGCTTTTGGTGTTTTTTTCTACTTAACTACTAAATAGGAACCCCAGTAGTAGTAGGTATGGGGAATCCGGTTGTAGTACCAAAACCACCGCTACCACCTACTTGTTGTGTCAAACCAGATATTTTACCGTGAGCTTTCAATTCCGGCTCAGAATAGTTCTTTTTCATGTTTTAAAATTGAAATATTTGAGTAATCCTTGTTGTTTGTGCTTTGCTGATTTGGAATTATCAGATTATGAATACAGTACAACGATCGCGTCGTTATTTTTATAAAGTTTGTGTAAAATATGTGCTATTTTTTGTTATTAAAAGTTATCAAAAAGACCATAATTAAAGATTATTTTAAAAATAAAAATCAATTCTGTTCAATTAATGCTAAAAACTGCAATTGATGTAGGTTGAATTGAGGATAATCTACGAAAACTGGTAGAGTAACCCAACCTACTTTTCTGCTGAAGCTATATCATTATTTTGTATCTTCTAAGTTTATTTATTTTGTCATTTATATTTATATGTAAGACATAATCAAACTTAATAATGGAAAATTTAGGCAGAGATTGGCTTAGTAGTAGATGCCAAATCTTCATATATTCGGAACAGCCGATTTTGTAAATTCGCCTCATCATATTGTTCGACAATCGCTTGCCGTGCTTTTGCAAGATGTGATTCTCGTTCTTGGGGAGGTTGATTGACGACTTTAATCATTGCCTTTGCCAAAGCTTCTGGGTTTTCAGATTCTACCAAAGTACAAAATTCTTCAATAAAAGTACCCCGATAAGCTGGCAAATCACAAGTAATCACCGGGCGTTCGCAGGCAACTGCTTCAATGAGTGTGGAAGGAAAAGCATCGTTAGTAGGATAATTGATAATTACATCTGCTAAGTTGTAGCCTGTAGGCATGAAACTATAAGGTAGGGCGGGCATCCAGCGCAGGTTTTCTAATAAGCCAAGTTGTTGAGCTTGTTTGCTGATGCTTTCGTATATAGTTACTGCTTCTTCCCCACCAGCACGCCCTAGCTTTGAAAAGACGAGTACCGTTGGTTTGGTGAATTGGGGAAAAGCCTGTGTATAGGCTGTAAATATCTGCTCGTGGTTGTACAGTTTAGACCAGCCACGGGGCGAAAGCAGAATTGTGGCTTCTTCATCAATCTTCAAGATTTCCCGTCGCCACTTTGGTAAATCTTTTGTGACTCCAGAGCGAAAATGTTTAGGGTTTGTCCCTAGAGGAATTAATTCTACCCGTTGTTCGGGGTTCAACAGTGCTTTGGATTTTTCTATCAAATTGGGTGTCTCTACAATCAGCACACCAGTATGCTTAAATACTTGGCTAACCCTATCTTTATGCTTGCTGGATTCCTTTTCTGGTTGTAGCAAATGATTTAAAAATCCCCAAGCAGAGACGACAAGAGGTTTAAGATTTGCTAGGGTACAACAGTAGGCGTGCCAGCCAATGGCATGGACATGCATGATATCAGGTTGGAATCGATCGACAAGTTGACGTAACGGCTCTACCATTTCCTCTGCCATTTGGTCTTCATAAGGGTAGGTATTGGTAAACTCCTCTTGATACTTTCGCCAAATAGTGGGGAAATAGCGGTAGTTTTGAGGAGCTTCGGTTTCATAGGGATCTACATCTCCTAGTAGCCAAACTTCATAACCTGCTTTGACTGCCCAATCTAGGGGTCGTGTCAAGGCAATACCTCCGGAACCAATCATTAGTATACGCATGATTTAATTTTTTGCTGTCAGTTAAGAATCAGTAATTTCCACTAGTCCAGCCTTAACCAATTTATCAATAAACTTGAGCAAGTCTTGTTTTAACTTCTCTGGCTCGACATCATACTCTTTTAGCAAGGTGTCGTAAGCTGTCTGGATAGAATCTGATTCAGTTAGTACAAAGAATATTTTTGTACCAACTTCGTTTTGACTAAAATATTCTTCGCTTTGCAGATTCAACAAAACTGATTCTCCTGCTAAGTCTTGAGTCAGAACATTTGCAGATAAGGATACTTTTTTATTTAAGACTATTTGTGTTGTCATTTGTTACAAGAGGTCATGATTGTAGTTGATTAAAAGTTTTTTTGGCATTCTGTAGGTTTTTTACCCCCCTCAATCCCCCCTTGGAAAGGGGGGAAAAAGAATCTAGTTCCCTCCCCTTTACAAGGGGAGGGTTAGGGTGGGGTAATGCGGTGAGTAATGGTAAGTGAATGAACTCAATATCAGGTCTTGACAAGGGTTTCACGTTAAGTTGACACCAATGAGCATTGCTGTGCCCCTACGACAGATGTGGTTCAAATGCATGAAAAGTGCTGTAATTATTGGATTAGTATATCCTACAGCGATCGCCTTAATGAACGCATCGTATAAGTGTCCTATTTTTGACTAGGATCAATGACCTATATAAGTATTAATTATTGTTAGATTTGGTAGTCCAATACAAGTAAAACTCTGCCACATTGCTGATTTGCGGGTACGGCTTCCAATATCTTTTTTGGTTGGGGTAAGTTGAGGTTGTTCATTTGTTCGATGAACTGGCTGCGAGTGCGTCCAGCAAACCGGGGATTCCAGCGCTTTTCTTCGCCAATGGTGGATACTGTTTGTCCTTGGTAATCGTGAGCGGGATATACTAAGGTGTCTTCTGGTAATGCGAACAGCTTTTGAGTAACGACATCATACAATGCCCCTGCATCGCCATTTTGGAAGTCAGTACGACCGCAACCCCCAATAAATAAGGCATCTCCAGTTAACAGATGAGTATCGTTGACTAAGTATGCCAAGTGGCTGTTAGTATGACCAGGAGTAGCGATCGCTCGAATTTGAACGCTGCCCAATTGCAAGATATTACCATCGCCAATATATTGGTCTGCACAGGTAGTCGCTGAATTCTCAGGCACAACAGCTAAACAACCTGTCAGCGACCTCAGTCTGTCCGTACCAGTAATGTGGTCGGCATGAATGTGAGTTTCCAGACAGTAGCGCAGAGTCAGATCTAATTGTTGCAATACTTTTAAATCGCGTTCAACTTGTTCCAATACAGAATCAACTAAGATGGCTGTTTTCGTTTCTGGGTCAGCAATTAAGTAAGTATAAGTACTCGATTCTTTATCGAACAGTTGACGAAATAGCATAACAGGCTTCCTCAACGTGAATGATAGGTTTCTTTCCTCAGCAGTAGCATGAGAATTGAAGGATTTCAGTAACTCCTGCGCCAAAGTTGCTGCTTGAACCCGAATTTCTGGAACAGCGGTGGTTTCCCAAAGATTGCCTTTGCGCGGTGTCCCTAAGGTGTAAAGCATTTGAGATGCTTTACCATCTGCATCTATCAGCGCACCATTGGCGGCTGTGTCGATTCCCATTGATAATGAATTAGCGCGAATCAAACGTTGTTCTTGCAAGCTAGCCACCAGTGGGTGTTGCAATCTGCGGTAATCGCAATTTGCACCGGTGCAGTTGATAATTCGCTTGACTCGCAGAACAATATTTTTGTGCGTTCCGCGTTCGCAGATTTTTACATCTACGCCATTTTCTAACTGCTGACAGCTTTGAATTCGACCTGCGTAATGGATGAGTTGACCAGATTCCATTGCAGCATCGAGTGTTTGGGCAATTTCTTCGGCAATGCGATGGCGGTGAACTTCCCAATAAGCTTTGACATGGCGCAAAAATCGCTTCTGTTCTGGCAATGGTAATGCTTGCCACAGTTGTTGAGTCACTGGACGAATGGCATCGATTACCCCACGCCAATCTTGTCCTGGGGTAAGTGTCCGCAGTTGTTGACGTACTATGTGTAGCAGTCCTCGTGCGGTTTTGGGTGCAGTTTCAACATCAATAAATGCTGGATAAGGCATTGTTGATTTGTGGCGACAAGGCATTAATCCGTGACGCGAGACAGCATGGATTTTTCCCTGGAAACCTTGTTGGCGTAAGGCAACTACGGTATCTGCCATTGTTAAACCAGTGCCCACCAAGAGAATAGCATCCTCTGGATTTAAATCAGCGATCGCATGACTCGACCAAGCATCTTTGACATATTGCTTGTTTAAATTCGCAATTGGTTTGGGCAAAATTGCCGGGAAATTCCCCAAAGCTAGCACAGCCTTTTGCACGTGCAAACACTGACCACTGGTGAGGTATATGATTGTGCTAGAGGATTTTGTTTCAATGGCGATCGCTTCATCTACAATTTTCTCTAACTGTACATTTGCCGCTGCCTTTTCCTGTGCTGCTTTTAAAGTAGCCTGGACATAATCCCCATAAACCCGGCGTGAAACAAAGGTACATGCGGTTACCTGTTCGTGTCCGTTGCTGTGCAGCCAGTTGAGAAAGTGATTTGGTTCATCAGCAAATGCACTCATCTTACCGGCTGGGACATTCAGCAAATGACAATCCACTGGCGTACCGTAAGCAACTCCTCTACCTACTTCAGAATTCCGTTCGATTAATTTAATAGATAATGGCGTAGTTGCGTTGCGTAAAAGATTAGCTGCAACCAAAGAACCGCTTAAACCACCACCAATAATTGCAATAGTAACAGGAGAAACTGTTAGATTAAAAATATTGTTATTCATAAGATGTATCAGTTTCATTTGATGCTTTCTACACAATTAATTTACGCCAGATAACTGAAAATTATGCAGTGTGAAAACTCGGAATTGGCATAAAAACCACATAGGCACATGAAAAAGTGGGAATTTAATTTCAGTGTCTAGTTTCCTAAATTTAGAGAGTGGCGATCGCAAGTTCGATCAAGCTGTATTACTTATACAGCAACATTTTTGAAATATTTATCTAAAAAAATTCTATCTTTTGCACCCAAACCGATGGAAAAACCGGGGTTTTTAATTAACCCCACAATATCTCTGAAAAACGCATAACTTTACTCTCAAAATTGTTAAATTTTTCTGACACTACTGTTATACTACGGCAACAACATCTAATTTATGGCATTGGGCAACAAAAGATAAAAGTTGTGTATAAACTCCTTTTTCTCTCTGCACTTTTGCGTCTGTGCGTGAGATAAATCAACGTGAATTCGATTACAGGATTTTGACCTCACCCCCAGCCCCTCTCCTTGAAGGAGAGGGGAGCAAAAAGCCTAATTTTTCCTTAGTCCTCCCTCGCCTTCGAGGAGAGGGAGGCTGGGTGGGTGACAATACTTGTCGGGTTTTGGGGAAAAGGGAAAAGAAAAAACCTTTAACCTTTACCCTTTAACCTTTTCCCCAAACCCAATTGCGAGTTAAAAATGCTTAACCAATATTGGGGTGGGTGAGGGCTGTGGTTTGCTTTAAAGTTACTTTCACCCCAGTTGCTGGACGTAGGGTAATTGAAGCTTGAGGAACAATTTTATGGTCTGGTACAAGATTTAATTCAAATTTTTGGGCGATGGTTGCTAATAATAAAACTGCTTCCATCAAGGCAAAACTTTTACCTATACAAATCCGCGGCCCATCACCAAAGGGAAAGTAAACTCCTCTCGGTAGCTTTTTCTCTAAATCATTAGCCCAGCGTTCTGGTTTAAATATTTCTGGATCTTCAAAGTAGCGAGGATTGCGATGCATTACCCACTGGCTCATAATAATCGTACAATCTTGTGGCACTTGATAACCGCCAATTTCACAATCTTGGCTAGTTTTACGCGCCATGTTGTACACAGGAGGAAATATTCGCATTGTCTCCTTAATAACCATATCTGTGTAGCGCAAGTTTGGTATATCTGCAATTGTCGGAGAACGCCCTTTTAAAACTTGTTGTAATTCTGTTAATAATTGAGTACGTGCTTGGGGATATCGAGATAAAAGTATCCATGCTCCCGTTAAAGTATTAGATGTAGTTTCATGTCCTGCTAACATTAAAGTGGCGATTTCATCTCGTAATTGGCGATCGCTCATTTGGCTGCCATCTTCTTCATCCTTTGCTGCCATTAACATTGACAGTAAATCCCCAGGATTTTCACCACTAGCCCGCCGTTGATTTATAATCTCATAAATAATTTTATCCATCTGCTTGATGGCATTTTTGTAGCGAATATTCTCAGGTCTAGGAAACCATTCCAAAAAGATAAAATTTTGCTGGCGTTTACTTTCAAACCAATCTAATGTTACATCTAGTGCATGGGCAACATCTTGCGCTTCTCCCTCAGCGAGGTCGCGGTTAAATATTGTTTTCATCACAATATTTAATGTTAGGCGCATCATGTCTTGATGGACATCACGAGTTTCGCCATCTTGCCAAGTATCAAGCATTTGTTCGGTGTAGGCGACCACGATCTCGCCATAACTAGCGATGCGTTTTTGGTGGAAAACAGGTTGTATCAACCTTCGTTGGCGAAACCAAGAATCTCCTTCGCTAGTGAGAAGTCCTTCACCCAATAAGGTTTTCAGGGCATGTAAAGAACGACTTTTGACAAATAAATTTGTGTCTTTCAGTACTTGCTCAATATAGCTAGGATTAGTTAATAAACAAGCTGGGGTTAATCCTAAATGTATAGGTATAATATCACCATATTCACGAGCGCACGTAGTTAAAAATCCCAAAGGGTCGCGACCAAAATCAAGGAGACTACCCACGATAGAGTTCGTTTCTGGGCCGGGTAATTCAAAGATATCTTGAGTCATGTAGATTTATCGCCTCGCTGGGTAAGTCCTAACTCAAATCTTGAAAAACCTGTCATCTTCTAACTTCTATCAAAGGGAAGAATACATTTGAGTAGGTAGGGGGTAGGGAAAAGTTTTGTTGAGTTTTACCCAGTTTTGCGAAAGTCAAGACAATTCGCAATTTCTAGGTAAGCTTGTTCCTCTCTACGAGACGTTACGCGATCGCAGTTACAATTAATAGGGGCTTGAAACCCATTTATTATCCAATTATTTAATTAATAAGATTTTTTGTATTTTAATTGCTAATTACGTAGCTTGCTTCCTGCTTTGGGAGTATTGCGAATTAAGAATTGTTTTGATCGAACTTTAAAAAGTTGGGATTTTATCCTCGAACGCAGCTTACAAATAAATGTTTGAGATTATTGCCCATATTCTAGTAGCATATTTATGTCGGGAATTAAAAGTTCCACTTGATATTTTTTAATAATCTCTAATACTGCCACCAAATTCCAGTAAATCGATAATTACAGCAAATTAACTAAGAGAGACTTGACAAATGGATGTACTAAAACGTCGCATTGGTCTTGAGCAAGAGTTTTTTCTAGTAAATGAGACGGGTGAAATCAGTAATCGCGCAGATGAATTTTTACAAGCTTGTCATTTAGCTGCACAAGCACAAGGAGTGAACCCACAATACTTTGTGGCAGAGTTCGTCAAGAATATGGTGGAAATTAACACCGCACCGGCGTATACTGCCACAGACTTAGTAAAAGAATATCTGAGAAATTTAAAATTAGCGATCGCTGTAGCGCGACAGATGAATTTAAGGCTTTACCCTCAATCGAGCTACCCCTTACATATCATGCCAGTCATGCGCGACCAACTCAATTATCATATCCAAGCGCGGACTGTGGGTTACGATAAATTTTTACACGCTGGCAAATGTACGGGTACGCACATACATCTAGAAGTGCCAGCAGGAGCGATCGATTCTCGCGTGGTAGTGTCTTACAATTCAAATGCCGCAGAGCGAGAAGAACTACTAAATATTTATAATTTAGCTACAGCCTTGGACTCAGCATTGATTTGCTTAACGCGATCGTGTCCATTTTATGAAGGACGAGCGATCGGACTAGCCATGCACACAATTCGTTATCGTGGTAGCGAAACCTTTGACTGGGAAGGAGTTTACACTCATTTACAGGCTGTCGGTGGATTGATGCCTTATGCTGACAGTGTTGAAACCTTAGTTGAAAACCAGTTCGCTCGCTATTATGCTTGGTTGCAAGCAATGGACAAAGCGGGAGTTGAGCGTCATCTTTTCAAAGAAGCGGGAGGAAGCTTACTTAAATCAGCTTGGAACCCAATTCGACTCAACAAACTCGGCACAGTAGAAATTAGATGTATAGATAGCAACTTTCCCTCAGTAATAATTTCTGTCATCGCACTTTTAGAAAAAGCTGCTCGTCGCGTCAGAACAGAACAACTAAAAGTCATCCCAAATAAAGAAGTTGATACATTTCATTTAAGTGGAAATTATCTTTGGGTGCCAGATTTTGAGTATTTAAACGGTCAATTACTGTATGCTGCGGCTACAGAAGGAGTTAAGCATCCAAAAGTCAAAGCTTACGTAGATTCTGTTTTAGAGTTTGCCATTACAGAAGGCGGCGAAGGAGCAAAATATTTAACAAAATTGAGAGCAGAACTAGAGCAATATCAAAGTATCGAAGCGGAAATTCTGCAAAAATTTACCCCTGCAACTACGGAACTTTCACGAGAACAAGGCTTGCGTTTAGTGCGGGAGTGCTGTGACAAGTTAGAAGCGCAGGTTTCATCTTTAGACAGCGAAGAACCTTTAACAGCTTTAGATGAACTTACAGTTGCGAGCAATGAGTCTACCCCTTTTTAAGGTACAAGGTTAGAGGAAAATCCCACAACCAACAATAAAAAAGCTTTCCTCCCCTACTCCCTTTTTTAAGCTAGCTTACTTATCGCTCACGCCACTCCAAAATCGGTATACTGACGGACTTGCGGAGGATGAAAACCTAAGATAATATCCTCTTTAGGAACTCCTGCTGCTAACAACTCCTCAGCTACAGGACGATTAGTACCATCATGTTGAATCCAAATTTTCCCTTGAATGATATCAATATGTATCACTGAACCATGTACCCGGCGTTGCCCATCCCACCCTACATGCATCACTTCATAATGATCTTTTTGGGAGTCAATAATTGCTTCAGTCTCAATCTGACCGTGAGAAGGTTTGTACTTAGCATATTCATTAATTAACTGACGGACTATTTGACGATAGCGTTCTAAGGTATCCATTGCACAATCCTCGCTTGTTCTTCATCAAATACCAAGAGTTGAATTTGCAAACGTTTGATGATTAGCTGTCCTAGTTTTTCTGAAAAAATAGTTTCATAAGAGCGTTTGGGAACCGCTAAGTAAAGCTTTCGTTCTGGTGCGATTTCTGTCAGAATACTTTGATAAACACCGTATTGTCCTGCCGCTTCTTCTAGATCGCGAACTGGAGAAGGCCTTAAAAAGCTTTTAATCTCAACGGCTATTTTTCGATCGCCTTTTTGCGCGGCGATCGCTTTTTTTTCTGCCCCCAGATCGACATAGAGTTCTCTACCTCCATATGATAAAACAAAAGGATAGTTAGTAATTTCCCAGCCATCTTTAATTAGGGCTTGGACAACAGTATCGTGATACAAATCCTTAGCGGGCATAACAGAACGGCAAGTAGTTAAAAAAAAGTTGCTGACAAACCTGAGCATTGAGACACCTGACTCCAAATCAACATCCAGTACCTTTAAGTATTTTTGCAGCGCTGACTAAGCTGAATCTTTCATTAAACGGAAGAAGGATGTGTTTCCCAAAATTGCCGTAAAGTGCTGCGGGCAATGATTCGCATATCAAGATGATAATATTTACCTTAGAAGATTATCAAACAGCCTAATTAAAGTTAAATTTATATCAATTAAAATTTCATTCTTCTATCCAGTGTTTATACTCATTTTTTAATTAGCTCGTCATTTTCGATAAATTAGTATAATTCTTAACTCACGACTCCGAACCCAGTACTTTGCTATAACATTAGATTCGGCGTGTTACTGTTCAGGAGTGCCAAAATGTCTAAACAGCTGGGTCAAAAAATCGCACCCACACCTATATCTAATGATATTAGCGTGGTAGATTTAATTGATAATTACTTCACTGCCTACAACTCAGCACGTTTGCGCGAAATCTGCCAACTACTCAGCCGCGATGTGCTAACAGAAGGTGTCACCGTGGGAGTTAGCCTTTCCGGTGCAATGACGCCAGCCGGATTTGGGGTTTCAGCACTTGCACCTTTAATTCGCAACGGCTTTATTGACTGGATGATTAGCACTGGCGCAAATCTTTACCACGATATGCATTATGGTTTGGGTTTTGAACTGTTTGCTGGTAATCCGTTTTTAGATGACGTGAAGCTGCGCCAACAAGGCACAATCCGGATTTATGACATTATCTTTGGCTACGATGTACTGTTAGAAACCGATGCTTTTATCCGCAAAATTCTGCAAGCAGAACCCTTCCAAAAACGCATGGGAACCGCTGAGTTTCACCATTTACTAGGCAAGTATGTCCGGGAAGTCGAAAAGCAATTGGGGGTACAGAATTCTTGCTTGCTGGCTACGGCTTATGAATATGGCGTACCGATTTATACTTCTTCCCCTGGTGATAGTTCTATTGGGATGAACGTAGCAGCTTTGGCATTAGAAGGTTCGCAATTAGTACTAGACCCTTCAATTGACGTGAATGAGACAGCAGCGATCGCTTACAATGCCCGTGAAAAAGAAGGTAAAAGTGCCGCTGTCATTCTCGGTGGTGGCAGTCCTAAAAACTTTTTGCTACAAACGCAACCGCAAATTCACGAAGTATTAGGACTAGAAGAACGCGGACATGATTACTTTGTGCAATTTACCGATGCTCGTCCAGATACAGGTGGTTTGTCTGGGGCAACTCCATCGGAAGCCGTGAGCTGGGGTAAGATTGACCCAGAAGAATTACCTAACACAATTGTTTGTTACACGGATAGCACCATCGCCTTACCACTGGTAACAGGATATGTCCTCAACAAGTGCCAACCTCGTCCCCTAAAACGCTTGTATGACAGACGAGAAGCCATTTTAGAGAAACTGCAAGCAGATTATTTAGCAGCCAAAACCCAACCATCAGATCGAGTTCCAGCAGCCGTAGCTGAAAATGCTTCACAGCCAACAGCTACTTATCCTTGCGGTAGGTTGATTCCGAATACGTAGCGACTGGGGATTGGGGATTGGGAGGTAGGGGAAAAGGTTAAAGGGAAAAGGGAAAAGGAATAAATTTTATCTTTCCCCTTTTCCCCTTACCCCTTTCCCTTTTCCCATGCCCTGCTTGCCCCATCCCCTATTCGCTTTTTTCTGCTGCTAACTGCTGGGTAACATTGCGAAAAATTCCATGAGTAGCGACTGGATGACCTTCGATAAATTTACCGTTAATGTTACCTTCTAAAAATATCGTTTCACGGTTTTTGGTAATGAATGCGGCTTTGATTTGCTCTTGTTTTTCTCCAGAGAGCACGCGATAAAACTTTTGCCAACAGTATTGTCTAAACTCTGGATGTATAATATCAAAGACATTCAAAGAAGCAATTTCAGCTTCGCTGTATCCAAAAGCTTCTCGCCACGCGCGATTCACATATAAAAAACGACCATAAGCATTCACAGCTTGAATCAAATCATTAGCATTTTCAAATAAATCTCGATATCGTTGTTCGCTTTCAACAAGAGCGATTTCTGCTTGCTTGCGTTTGATAAACTGGGCGATTTGGCTACCAATAGAACCTACCATTTCCAACAGTTCTGTATCTTTTGGTTGGATGTCTCGGCTAAAGAAAACCATCACCCCTAAGATTTCATCATCGTCTAAGATGGGAAAACCAAAAGCTGCGTGTAATCCAGCTTCAGCAGCAGGTTGCGATCGCCTTGTGTCTCCATCTTGTGTGATATCCTCAGTCCACAGGGGCGATCGTTGAATCCAAATTTCACCAGGTAACCCAACACCAGGAGTATATGTAGTTTGCCACGTAACTGCTTTAAACTCTCTGCCAGAAACTACTCGACTTGACCAAATTTCCACACACCTTAATACTGCATTGACACTGTGCGTTTTGACTGAAGTACCGATATATTGGCTTGGTGTCCAAAGTTCGCCTAAATCCCATCCCAGGTTTTGACAAATCGACCCCAAAATTTCGGGAATTACCTGCTTTATACTCTGTGATTCTGATAAGAGCCGACTGATAGCATACTGGGCAGTTGTACGCTGTTCCCGGCGCTGTCGAGCAGTAATATCTCGACCGATGTAAACAATATCTTCTAGCCCTTCTGTTCCTCTGGAAATCACCGAACAAGAAAAAGCAATCAACCGCTTTTCTAGGGTTTTGGTTCTACAAACTACCTCTAAATTATGAAAACTTTGCTTAACAGCAAAATGCTGATAAATTGCTTTTATTACTACTTGGTCGTTAATTATTAATGAAATAGGTTGATTAATTAATTCTTCCTGACTAAAACCAAATAATTCTTCAGCAGCATGATTGACTTTGATGATTTTTCCCAAGTTATTAGTTACTAAAAAAGCATCTGCCATTGAAGCGATTACTTGTTCCATGTAACTTTTACAATTTATTAAAGCACTGGATAGCAAATTTGCTTCATTAGTTTGCTGTACCAACTTTTGTTTTAAAATAATTTTGTCAGTAACATCCTCAATCAGTACGATTAATCTATTTTCAAATTTTTCATGTTGTTCGCTGAGAATATATATATCTATATATAAATTAGATTGTTGGTTTGAACCTCGCCTAACTCCTTGTAATTCAAACAATTCTTGCTTGCCATATAAGATAGCTTTTAAAATATCTTCAAGCCCAATCAACTCAGGAAAGCTTAGCCGGATATCTTTACCCCGTGTTACCTCCTCAGGCTGATGTGCAAACCGTTGCGCTTGCTCGGATGTATTTATAATGCAAAAATTATCATCCAGTTCCAAGCGTTCAAATTTATGTGGAAAAGAAGGTTTATTAAAAATCCGGTCTAATACTTGGTCTTTCATTGTGGTGTGAGGGCAGGCTTGAAGCCGATGTTAGAAAATGAGGATTTAGAGGAAAGAGGAGATAGATGTCACAAGTGCGAATTCAGAATTTTTCAAGTCAGAATTAAGAAGGCTTTAGGATCGAAGCTTAATAACTTCAAGAAAATCAGTAAGTTATAAAACCATTAATGTTCTAAGTTTCGCATTTTGACCGCTGACTGGTTCAAAGGGAAACTCTCCGGCTTTGCTCCCGATCTTGGCTAGAAGATTTCAGGAAAGAAAAACAAAAAATTTCAACTATTGCTATGTAAGATTATCATCTCATCGACAATTAATGGCTCAGTAATCAGAAATAACAATTAATAATTCAGCACCACTGATGATTCTTTAACTATTCTTTCAAACGTTTGAACAACATACAAGGCTGTTAAGTCAGAATTTACAGAAGCTGCTAATACTCAGTTTTTTTACTGAAATTCATATTAATTGATTAAGTGTAGTATTTTTAGTACCAACTCAGTATGGTTACTTGAAAAGGACTTTTAGTAATCTTTTGAGTCACGCGATCGCAATTGAGTAAGTCGGCGTCAATAAGTATCGTTAGCATAAGGCAATAGGCAATAATAATAAGGGTTTTAGCTTAAGAGGATTTTTCTGAACATTGTTTGATTTAATTGTGCCAACTTAGTTAACTGATAGTAAATAGACTTTAGACTACTCATCTGTGCCTTTTGGAGTATTGACAATAAATTATGAATTTACATCGATCTCCTCTTGTTCTCCTAAGGGGCTTCCAAAAAATAAATTATGCCAAATTATTTGTATATTTGTAGGGACTTTACAGCTGTGCATTGGTGTCAACTTAACGTAAAACTATCTCACTTATCATCAAGATCCGCATTACCCCACCCCGGTTTTGTCTAAAGCCAAAACCGCCCCTCCCCGCAATAGTTCAAACTAGGTCAAAATTTAAATAAACGCGATCGCACTTACCAAAATGCAGATTACCCAAAATCTTCATACAGCAATTCTCGTCACTGACTTAGAACGCTCCGAACACTTTTATGGCACAGTATTGGGATTAACCAAAATAGATCGTTCTCTCAAATATGCTGGCGCATGGTATCAAGTCGGCAACTATCAAATTCACCTCATAGTTGCACCAACTGTCCCCACTCAAAACCAAAACGAAAAATGGGGACGTAACCCCCACTTCGCCTTCTCTGTTGCTGACTTGGGCGCCGCCAAACAAGAGTTGCTCGATCGCAATTATCCCATCCAACCCAGCGCCTCAGGTCGCCCCGCCCTGTTTACTCAAGATCCTGATGGGAATATTGTTGAGTTGAGTCAGCAGTGAGGAGATGGGAGAGTGGAGGGGCAGGGGAGGATAACTAATAACTAATGACAAATGACCAATGACTAATGACTAAATGAAAATCATTGCCTATTCTTACACCGATCCTCTACTAGAATCTTCCCCCGATGAAAGCAGTTGGGGATGGGAAGTAGATCGAGTTTATCAAGATTTGGGCAAGCGAGAGTCCTCCGGACACGCTACGCGAACGCAACTACAACAATTACTTACAGATTGCCAAACTGAAGGCGCAGATTATCTGCTGGTTCGGCGCTTGGAAGAATTAGGCGATACTCTAGAAGAAGTAAGCGATCGCCTCAATCAACTCGAAGCGATGGGAGTAGCGGTAATTGCTACAGAACAACCCTACACCTCAGAAAATTCTCCTCTTGGCGCTGACTTGCTGAATTTGCTACACGCAATCCAACGCGAACAACGCAGTCGCCGCATCCGCCAAGGACACGCCCGCAATCGTCTCGACGCTGCACCACCACCCGGTAAAGTTCCCTACGGCTATCGCAGAGGTAAGGGAAAATATACCATTGACCGCAGTACTTCACCCGTGGTGAAGGATTTTTTTGACCATTTTTTACTCTACGGTTCCTTGCGAGGTTCTGTCCGCTACTTGGCGAAGAAATACGGCAAGAAAATCTCTGTTACCACTGGACGCCGTTGGTTAACTAATCCAGTTTATCGTGGCAATACAGCTTACCAAAATGGTGAAATTATCTCCGACACCCATATTCCCATCATTTCTAAGGAAGAAGCTGCCCAAGTTGACCGACTTTTACGCCGTAACAGCCGTTTACCACCCCGCACCGCTAGTGCGCCACGTTCTTTAGCTGGATTGGTTGTCTGTAGCGAATGTACATCGTATCTGACGGTTACCCGTGTCACCCAACGCAACCAAGACCAAGAGTATCTGTATTTACGTTGTCTTAGCTGTCCTCGACGCCCTAAGTGTGCAGGTATTCCTTATCAAGAGGTTTTAGAACAGACAATTGAAACTGTTTGTCGCGATTTACCTTTAGCTGTAGCGGGAATGAATTTTCCACAATTGGATGCTGTTAAAGATAGTTTAGGTGAAGCGATCGCTCGTCAGCAAGAAATACTCACTCAGTTACCCACTTTAATTGAAACTGGAATTTTAGATACCGAAACAGCAAAATTAAGGGCTTATAAACTCCGCACAGAAATTTCTACACTCGAAGCCAAGTTGGCAATTCTCCCCCCCGTTAATTTGCGTTCTGTTGCTGTTGCTGTTTCAATTCCGCAATTCTGGTTAGATTTGTCCGAAACAGAACGACGATTTTATTTTCGGGAATTCATTAAAGAAATTGAAATTGTTCGCCAAGAACAAAAATGGCACTTGCAAGTTATTTTTATTTTTTAAGAATTCAGAATTCAGAAGAATCCTTGTAGAGACGTAGCACTGCTACGTCTCTACATTGTTTTTCTCTTTGAGACATAGATAACGCACAAACCAAAGGTTTTGGTGTATTACTCTCGGCGATCGCACAACTAAGAATTCAGAATTCAGAATTCTGAATTCTACTATGTAATATTATCATCCTATTAGTAACAAAAAAGCTGGACAAAATATTAGGCAATGTAGATTTATTTACAGAATACACCAAAAGAATTGAGCCAGCTTTTATACGTCTTATTTTTAGTATTTATCTATAAAAATGATCGTTAAATAATTAAAATAATTTTCCCGGAAAAATAGTACTAATTAAAGAAAGTTGAGTTAATCTTGAAAACTAGCAATAGTTAAGAACAGACGTTGTTACTGGGTGACAACATTGGAGATTCGCTTTGGTCTCTATGTAATCAAACCAGCAAGTAAAATGATTACCAGAGAATATGCAAGAAGGAAGCTTTATTTGGGGTCATCTAGAAAAACAGCATCGCACAGTTGGCAGATGGGTTGATTGGGTATGGCTTGTCGTGTTGCTGTTAGCAGCAGTGTTACTGTTTAGCGTCAATCTAGGAGGATTACCCCTGCGAGATTGGGATGAAGGCACCGTGGCACAAGTCGCCAGAGAAATTTGGCACGCACCAACAGGCTCAATGCGCTGGCTTTACCCAACGCTAGGAGGCGAACCATACCATAACAAGCCGCCCTTAATGCATTTGCTAATTGCTTGGGCTTATTCTCTAGGGGGCGAAAATGAATTTACTACGCGACTTCCTGGAGCAATTTTAACATCAAGCTCAGTACCTTTACTGTATTGTATTGGTCGAGAATTATTTCGCCAACGTTGGGCAGCTATTTATAGTGCTTTGATTTACCTAACAATGCTACCCGTAGTGCGTCATGGACGTTTGGCGATGTTAGATGGCGCGGTGGTGAGTTTTTTGATGGTGATGATGTTGTGCGTATTGCGATCGCGCCGCGATTTACGTTATTGCCTTGGTGTTGGCATCGGTTTTGGGTTAATTTGTCTGACTCAAGGATTGGTAGGCATATTGCTAGGTGCGATCGCGATCGTATTCTTATTTTGGGATACACCACGATTACTCACCTGTTACTATTTCTGGATAGCCATCTTAATCGGCATTTTACCTGTGGTTGGTTGGTACGGCGCACAACTAATTCACTATGGTTATACCTTCGCCCAAGTTGGTCTTGTAAATTCATCGATCCGAATTGGCACAGTCGCAGAGATGAATTTTGAACCACCTTGGTTCTATATCATTGAACTTTTTAAGTACACATGGCCGTGGTTATTATTCTTGCCGCAAACTGTACGTCTAACTTGGGAAAATCGCAACCTTAGCTGGGCAAAACTAGTACTGGCGTGGAGTGGTGTTTATCTACTGGTAATTTCTTTAATGATTACCAAAGTTCCCTGGTATGCATTCCCGATTTATCCCAGCTTAGCCTTAGCTTTTGGTATCCAGTTAGCAGAGACAGAAAATTTGCCTTTAGTGTCATCCTATCCCCGTAGTTGGGTAGCAGGTTTGGCGATTTTGGCCGTAGTCGCTTCTGCGGGCAGCATTTATTTTAGTTGGGGTACAACACCGAAAACCGACTTACAGCTAATTTTTGCAGCAGTAGCTTTAACAATGACCTTAGCATCTATTTTGGCAGAGCGAGGCGACGGGCAATTTCTGAAGATTTTGTTCTGGGGAAGTTATATTTCGCTGCTACTATTAATGAAATCGAATTATTGGGTTTGGGAGTTATCTGAGGCTTATCCCGTTAAACCAGTAGCCGCGATGATCGTGCGGGCAAATCCAGCGACACAGAAGATTTATACATCTTTTCCCTACTCTCGTCCCTCGTTGGATTATTACAGCGATCGCACCATTATTCCCGCTTCTGTTGGCGAACTACAATATTATTGGCACTACAACGGCCAACCCTACTTCCTGCTTCATACATCTGCTTTGAAAAATCTGCAACTAGAGTCAATCAAGCTAATCGATCAAGCTGAAGATTGGAAATTAGTTACTAAGGATACAAATCGTTTATAAATTTGGGCATAGGGCATTTCACTAATGATTTAGTTCTAGTAGTCTGCCAACCCAAAAATGCGCTTGTGAGGCCTGGGGAAAGGGAAGTAGTAAAGGGTAAAAGATTTAAAACCTTTCCCCTTTCCCCTTTCCCCTTTACCCCGTCAAGTGACGAAAGCGAACTACTAGTGAGGTACAAAGTAGGGGCGCAAAGCTTTGCGCCCTAAAAATTTCTGTACCTAATTTGATTACCAAGCGCCATATATATAAAACAGTGTTCTATTTCTTGAAAAAATATAGAACACTGTTTTACATAAATATTATTGATTGCAAAATTAGAGAGATTAAAGTAAAATCTGATTCATCATAAGGAAAAGACCAAATTATGGCGATTTTTCCTGTGGTTTTTTAATTTGTTCTGTAGGAAGCACTTGGCGATCGGAACTCGTGCTTTCCTGAGTGATAGCAATCATACTAAAAAAAATTGCACTTCCTACAGCAAAGGCCACCATAGGACGCTTAAGTAGGACAAAATCCCTGACAATCCTAGCCAAAGGTCGGCTTTGACGACGCAGCGACGAAGACACCATCATTTGTCTCCAAGTAAACGGATCGCGGACATAATGACCGCTTTGGCAAACTACTAGCCGTTCTTGGCAATAGGGACAACAAAACAAGCCAATACGCGTTTTAATTGGTTTGGGCGTGGCATTTCTTTGGCAAATCGGGCAAGTAACATAATGATTATCAAACGTGTGTATATTCATCTACTCGCTCTATAAGAATAGCTATATTGAATTGGGGTCAACGAAGAGGACAAGGAGAAGTGAGGCAGGGATAAGCACAGACAAAAGGAGATGATTATCTTATAGGTTTTGTCTCGTTGTTTCCTTATCTAGCACTCCTATGACTTCTAAGTATATTTTTACATCAATGCTGAATCACACATACATTCTATTACTACCAAGGATGGCTCAATGGTCGCAACACGAGTATAGCTAGATTTAGGCAAAAATGGCTTCTCATTAATGTTTCTGGCTCATAGAACTTCTGCTGTCTCTAGGTAAAACAGGGTTAACGTTGACTTCTACTCCATCAGCTGAGGCTAGCAAAAAGCGTAGGCATCGCTGACCCCTAAATAATTGTCTCCCATTTAACTATTTTCCCGACAAAAATTTTGCATAGTGACATTTTTTGCTATGGCTTTGTCAATGGAGTAAATAAAGCCAGTCTACTTGTCTGGTTGCTAAATAATGGCTCACAATGAGAAGTAACAGATAAAAATTTAAATTTTTTCTTACATTTACCCCGCCTCTCAATGACTCTCTTGCCTCCCACTCAACTGAGGAAGGTAACGGAACAACCTGCCTTTCCCACACCTTCTGCCCGCTTAGCTCACCTAATCAATCGTTTTCAACCATCCCCAGAAACCGTTGTGCTATTTTTAGCCATGCTAATTGGCGGTGGCACTGGTATGGGTGTAGTCACCTTTCACTATTTGATCGAGCTGATCCACCATTTAATGCTAGAAAATTTCATGGGTCAGATCGGTGTCTGGGGTGCTTGGACTCTAGCTTGCGTTCCCACTCTCGGCGGATTAATCGTTGGTTTGATGCGCTGGCGTACTCAAGATTTCGGCCCTGGACTTTCATCTCTTATCGCCGCTTCTCAAGGAACAGAGATCAGGCGACCGCTACGGCCAGTTACCAAAATGTTAGCCGCATCTGTTTCTTTGGGAAGCGGTGCTTCTCTAGGGCCAGAGGGACCCAGTGTAGAAATTGGTGCAAATTTTGGCATGTTGTTGTCTGTGATCCTCAACGTATCTCAGGAACGACGACGTTTACTGTTGGGCGCTGGCGCTGCTGCCGGATTAGCGGCTGGGTTTAATGCTCCCATCGCTGGGGTATTTTTTGCCTTAGAGGTAGTGATGGGAGCTACATCCTTCGCTACTTCTGCCGTGAGTGTGGTGCTACTGGCAGCGGTGGTAGCAGCTTTAATTGCCCAAATTGGTTTGGGGGCACAACCCGCTTTTGATTTACCTGCCTACCAAGTCCGCAGCCCCTTAGAATTGCCCCTTTATCTTGGCTTGGGTTTAGGGGCTAGCCTAATTTCTCTTACTTATACTCAATCAATTCGTTTGGCTAAAGCCTGCTTTGCTGGAAAAGTTCCGGGGTTTCAATTTCTAGGACAAATTCCTCAGCCAATTCATCCAATTATTGGCGGTGTGATTGTTGGCGCAGTGGCTTTGCACTTCCCGCAAATTCTGGGCGTTGGTTATGAAACTGTGGAAGCAATGCTTCAGGATGTCAAATTTTCACTGCACCTATTAATTGTGCTGCTGGTGGTGAAATTAGTAATGACTGCAATTAGCGCCGGTAGCGGTTTTATTGGCGGCTTGTTTGCACCAGCTATGTTTTTAGGTGCTTCTTTTGGTTCGGCTTACGCCAAAATTTTAGCTGTGCTATTCCCAACAATTTGCGACCAAATGGCAGCTCCTCCAGCTTATGCAATGGTAGGAATGGCGGCAATGTTGGCTGGGAGTGTCAGGGCACCGTTAACGGCTATTTTAATGCTGTTTGAATTAACGCGGGACTACCGCATTGTTTTACCGTTGATGGCTGCTGTCGGTTTGAGTGTTTGGTTAGTAGAAAGGATTAAACCAACTTTTAACTCTAATTCCAATCTACAACAAATTGGTCTTTCGGAATTGAAAGATGAACGAGCAGAAATTGTGCAGGAAATTTTGGTAGAAGATGCTATGCATCCCTATCCAAAAAAATTACCTGCAACTTTGAGTGTGTTAGAAGCAGCTGTGGAAATGCTCCGCGATCGCACGCGAAGTGCTTTAGTAGTCGATAAAGCTGACCAATTAATTGGTATCCTCTCTGTAGAAGATATCAACCGTGCCCTTGCTCTTTGGCAAACTTACCCAGATTTACCAGCTGAAATTTCAGATAATTTATCTAGTCAAACTCTCAAGGACATTTGTACTACTGAAATTATTTACGCATGGCAGGATGAACTATTATCTGAAGCTTTAGACCGCATGAGTCTGCGAGGTTTGCATCAATTACCAGTGATAGCACGAGACAAACCCGATCGCATTTTAGGTTTACTAGAAAAAGAGCAAATTGCATTAACGTGCAATTTAGCAGTCACCCGCAAAGCACTGCGCCACTATTTACCTTAGTCATTAGTCATTGGTCATTAGTCATTGGTTTTCACTAGATGACTAATGACAAAAGACAAAGCACAAAGTCTGATGGTGAAAAATCTACCTTCAGAACTTTGTAAGAAAGACAAATGACTATTGACAATTTACTAATGACTATTTATTAGGCAGTAGCTTCTAGAGCTTCATCCTCTTCCCGATCTTCTGGATCTACTTGTCTCAAACGAATGTGCTTCTTACCTAAAGTAATAAGAAACTCATCTCCTGGTTTGAGATTCATCTGTTTTGTATAAGCCGAACCTATAAGCAAGTTACCATTGGATTGCACGCTAATCCTATAGCTAGCACTACGTCCACCGCGCCCATTAGCACTGGGTGTACTGTCTAACTGAATGCCTTCGGCATCGATTAGGGCATTTAAGAACTTCATCATATTGACGCGCTCTATACCATTTTTGGTAACGGTATAGTAGCCGCACTTCTTGGCTTTGTCTTCCTTGCTCTCGTTCTCTAGCTCTTTGACTTTTCTGAGCAGTTCTTCGCCGACTAGGGGTTCAATTTTTTTCTGTTTAGGCATCAACTTAGGTCGAAAACGAATGTTTGAAGTGTTTGAATCGATTTTATTTTAGCTGAGGTTGAGCTAATAGGAAGATAATCCTTTAGTTTTTATCTCAACATAGCCAAGTATATTACACTAAAAGCCAGAATTGTTATGCGATTACTAAATATTTTCCCAACAATTTATTTTATAGAATGCTGGCAATGCTGATAACTATATATATGTAGTTTGTGAATTACTGCTAAACTATATTTGTTTAAGTTTTCTAAACTAACCTATCATAGGTTGACTAGTTGCTGAAAATCATAACTGACTCAGACAATGATAAGCAAAACTGATCCTTAGTCATTAGTCATTGGTCATTGGTCATTGGTCATTAGTCATTAGTCATAGATCTAAATAAATGACAAAACGCAAAGTCTCTTGCGTTCGCCCTGGTCTCGAAGAGAGGTTTCCGACCATCAGAACTTTGTAAGAGAGGACATGACAAAGGACAACTGACAGAGGACAAACAACAATGAAACTAACTACCAGAGGACATTACAGTGTAAAGGCGTTGCTAGATTTGAGTTTACAGCCAAAATATGGCCCTGTATCTGTAAAAGCGATCGCCAAACGCCAAGATATCCCAGCTCCTTACCTCGAAAAACTACTAATAGAAATGCGTCGTGCTGGGTTAGTGAATTCAATTCGTGGTAGCATCGGCGGATACCAATTGGCAAGAGAACCCATACAAATATCTATAGGACAAATTTTAGAAGCAGTGGGCGAGAGCATTACTCATTTACCCTATGGCACTCCAGCACCTACACAAGCTGAAGATTGGGTAACATTTACCCTTTGGCAAAGGCTTAATCAAAAGCTCAAAGAAGCTTTGTACAGTATTACTCTGGCAGACCTTTATTACGATGCTCGTAGTTGGCAAGCTTCCCTTGGAGAAGAAGCAAGTTTTGTGGTTTAGTTATTAGGCATAGGGCATTGGGCATAGGGCATTGATTATTGTTAACTAACAAATGACTAATGACCAGTGACTAAGGACTAATGACTAATGACATCCGCTGTTGTTTTAATCATTGCGGCACTTTTAGATTACTTAATTGGCGATCCTTGGGGTTGGCCTCATCCCGTGCAATTTATGGGGTGGGTTATTTCTCGGTTAAGCAAATTTTTTCTGCATCTGTGTCAAAATTCTCTAACACAACGTCTAGCTGGAATTTTACTAGGCATTATCGTCATAATTGGTAGCGGACTTGTTGGTTTTTTCCTGATTCAAAGTGTCAAATGGGTGCATCCGCTGTTGGCAATTGGTTTAGAAAGTATTCTTTTGGCTAGTTGTTTTGCTGGTAAAAGTTTGCAAACAGCAGCAGTAGCTGTTTTACAACCTTTAACGGCAGGAGATTTAGAACAAGCGCGTCAGATTTTAAGTAATTATGTTGGTCGAGATACACAAAATCTTTCAGAAGCAGAAATTTTGCGAGCTATTTTAGAAACGGTCACAGAAAATGCTACTGATGGAGTAATGGCTCCACTTTTTTATGCAATTATTGGTGTCTTTGTGCCATTTGTGGGGCCAATTCCGTTAGCTTTAGCATACAAAGCCAGCAGCACCCTTGATTCAATGGTAGGTTATCGGGAAGCACCTTATACTTATTTTGGATGGTTTAGTGCCCGGTTGGAAGATTGTTTAACTTGGCTACCTTGTCGGTTAACAGTTATTACCCTTGCACTGTTATCGGGGAGGCCGATGTATGTTTGGCGAATTTGTAGCCGGGATGCAATTAACGATCCTAGTCCCAATTCTGGTTGGAGTGAGTGCGCCTACGCTGCGATTTTAGGTGTACAAATGGGTGGTAAAAATTGGTATCGTGGGGTAGCTAAACATAAACCATTGCTAGGAGATGCTATTTATCCCATTACCCCGAATTCTATTTATAATGCTTTGCAACTGACTCGATATTGTTTTTTACTATGGTTAGGGATAGCGATCGCTATCATCTTAATTAGGGCATGGGGCATGGGGGATGGGGTATAGGGAAGAGTGGGAGGGGCGGGAAGCTTTTTCATAATCTCCCAACACTCCCCCATTTCCTCATCTCTTCATATCTTCATCCTCATGCCCAATGCCCAATGCCCCATGCCCTATTCCCCAAAGATAGCTATGTCTGCAAAAGTAGTTGAGATCCTTTCATCAGAAGAAATCCGCCGTACCTTAACTCGCCTTGCTTCTCAAATTGTGGAAAGGTCGCGCGATTTATCCCAATTGGTGCTTCTTGGTATATACACTAGGGGTGCGTTATTAGCCGAATTGTTGGCGCGTCAGATTGAAACCCTTGAAGGTGTACCTGTTTCCGTCGGCGCTTTGGATATTACATTTTATCGAGATGACCTTGACAAAATTGGTTTGCGAACTCCTGCCAAAAGCGATATTCCTTTTGACTTGACGGGGAAAACTGTTGTTCTGGTGGATGACGTAATTTTCAAAGGACGGACAATTCGTGCGGCTTTGAATGCTGTAAATGAGTACGGAAGACCGGAGGTAATTCGTTTAGCTGTGTTGGTAGACAGGGGTCATCGTGAGTTACCAATTCACCCAGATTTTATTGGTAAGCAGTTACCTACCGCTAAAGAAGAAATTGTCAAAGTTTACTTACAAGATTGTGATGGAAGAGATGCAGTAGAGTTAATGGGAGATTAGTTATTTTTAATGGGGTATTGGGCAAGCAGCAGGTGTGGGAGGTGTGGGAGGACGGTGAAGAAATCTTTCCCCCCACACTCCCCACATTCCCCCATCTCCCCATCTCCCCATCTCCCCATCTTTGCGTCTTCTCCATCCCCACACCTTACCGCAAAATCGGACTCCCGTGATGATGGACTAAATACCATTTTTCACCGAGAAGTTGAAATACATTTGTAGCTGTTGATTGTGCTTCGAGTCTTCTCGAACCTACAACTTGAAACACATTTTCTATCAGCACAACATAAGCGATATTATCAGTTATTTCTGTAGCAATTACATCTGTGCTTATTTCAATATAAGCAGTGTTTTTAAATATCTGCTCCCAGGAGGTGCGAATCTCTTTCCAACCTCGCAACACTCTACTTCCAGGATGAATACAAAAACTACCAGTTCCCTGTGACCATATTGCACTCATCGCCTCAATATCTTTTCTTTCAAAAGCTCGATAAAAAGCTGTATTAGCGGCTAAAACTTCATCTTTGGTCATGGGATTTAAATAGTTAGGAGTTAGGAGTTAGAAGTTGAGAGTTAGAAGGTGTTGAAAAGTTGTGAGTGGTAAAATTACGTGAATTCAATCTATAGCATTTTGACCTCATTCCCAGCTGTTTGAACCGTTTGAGAACTTATTTTTCCCCGGAACGTTCGCCGATATTGGCTGCTGTGAACATTTATGCGTTCATGCTATGTTTTTTATAACCCAATACGGTTCAGTTAAGGACTAATTATACAAATTATGGGTTTTTGAGACGCGATAAATCGCCGTCTCTACAAGTATTTTGATCTTATCTGAACTGTATTTTTTATAACCAATCATCTCGAAATCTGTATTTAACACATTTTACAAGGATTGGAATTTGATTAACTCCTAATTCTCAATTCTTAACTCCTGACACCTAACTCTTTTTAACTGTACTAATAGTTTGTAATAATTGATTAGCTGTATAAGGCTTAGACAAAAAGGCTTTGATTCCTATATCATAAGCGGCATCAACTTTATCTGCTGAACTCAGTCCGCTGACGGCGATAATTTTGACATCTGGATTAATTTTTCGCAGGGTGCGGATGGTAGTTAGTCCATCCATAGATGGCATAAGCATATCAGTTAATACAAGAGATATTTTGTCTCGGTATTCTGCATATAAGGCTATAGCTTCGATACCATCGCTGGCTGTAATTGCTTTATAGTTATGACTTTCTAAAGATGTTTTTGTCACATCTCGAATGGCTGCTTCGTCATCTACAACTAAAATTAATTCTCCTTGACCTGGAGGTAATTCTTGGTGTTGTTCTTCTATAGTCTCGGTTGCATCTTGGGCTGGCAAATATACCTGAAATTGGCTGCCTTTGCCGGTTTCACTGTATACGTTGATAAAACCGCCGTGGCTTTTAATAATACCAAGCACTGTAGACAAACCAAGACCAGTTCCTTTGCCAACTTCTTTAGTAGTAAAAAATGGCTCAAATATCCGATCTAATATTTCTGCTTGAATGCCAATTCCCCCATCAGCTACGCTAATGACAACGTGATGGCCAACTTTAGCATCAATATGCATTTTGGTAAAATTTTCATCAACGAAAAGGTTTTCAGCAGAGATTTTTAAAGCTCCACCATTTGGCATTGCGTCACGAGCATTGACACACAGATTCATCAGTACTTGATGCAGTTGGGTAGCATCGCCAGATACAGTCCAAAGATCTGGGGAAATTTGGGTAAAAACTTCTATGGATTTGGGAAAAGTTTCTTTAATAATTTGCTGAATTTCTATTATTAAATGCTTTAATTGTAAGATTGTGCGATCGCCTTCCAGCCCACGGGTAAAAGATAATACTTGCTTGACTAAATTTGCCCCCCGTTTAGCGTTAGCAATCAATATTGGCAGCAGTCGCCGAGAACGATCATCATTGACTTGTGCCTCTAATAGTTGGGCTGTCATCAAAATCGGCGCTAGAACGTTATTCAAATCGTGGGCGATACCACTGGCTAAGGTACCAATACTTTCTAATCGCTGGGCGCGAAGAAATTGAGCTTCTAGTTGTTTTTTCTGCGTGATATCAGTATTTACGACGAGGATAGTTTGTGTCTTTTTACTGAATTCTTGCACTAATGTCCAACGACTTTCAACAATAATTTCTTTACCTGATTTTGTTTTTTGATATAGCTCTCCTTCCCAAGAACCATTTTTAATCAAAATACTGAGTGCTTCTTGAACTTGACACAGATGTTTTTCTTGCCAGAGAATTCGTGTCTTTTTATTGATGGCTTCTTCTTTTTTCCAACCGTACAGTTGCTCGGCAGCTTTGTTCCAAAATAAAATTTTATCGTTTAAATCGCGGACAAAAATTGCATCGGTGGCAACATCCAATAAAGCAGCTTGTTCGCGAATTTTCTGTTCTGTTTGTTTGCGTTCAATGGCGTAGCGGATGGAACGCTCTAACAAAGGTGCCGTCAATTGGCTTTTTTCCAAATAATCTGCGGCTCCGGCTTTCATCGCTTCTAGATCTATTTCCCAATCGCCCTGACCGGTGAGTAAAATTATCGGAGAAGAACAGCCGTTGGCAATGGCTTCGCGCAATAGTTCTAGTCCATTGTGCGGCCCCAAACGGTAGTCTACAAGATAAATGTCATGTTGGTGTAGAGCGATCGCACTTTTGGCTGCTTCATAATTATCCACCCATTGCAGTTCGCACTTTGCTACCTGGAATTCGCTAAACCAATAACGAGTCAAAATATAATCATCTTCATCATCATCAACGAACAGAACTTTGATGGGGCTGCTGTCCATGTTTTTCTCCCATTACTTCTGTTGGCAGTTTTACAGTTTCAAACCAGTATTTTCCTAGAGTTTTCATTACCTCTACTAAAGAAGCAAAAGTCACTGGCTTAATGATGAAGGAGTTTGCACCCAAGTCGTAGGTATGATATACATCTTCTTGGTCGCTCGATGTTGATAGAATAACAACAGGAATTCGCCGCAGATGTGGGTCAGTTTTTATTTCTTTGAGCGCCTCAAAACCGTCTTTTTTCGGCATATTCAAATCTAATAAAATTAAACCTGGATGCGGTTTACCGCTGTTGCTAGCATATCGACCGCGGTGGTATAAATAATCCATCAAGTCTTCACCATTGCTAACGATGTACAGTTCAATTGGCAATTGACTTTCTGCCAATGCCTCCCGAACCAACATTTTGTCGTCTTCGTCATCATCAGCCATTAAAATTGTGACGTTTGTTTCTCGACCCTTCACTATGCATCGTCTCCTTTGCATTGGTTTATTAGTATGAATCAAGTTATTAACTTGGCACAGATGGCAACTCGCACATTGACAAAAATAAGCAAATATGCAATTTATATATTGAGCTATGAAAGCTTCATTTTTTAACAACAAGCTGGATGTTGCAGTGGTAGTAGAAAACCGAAAACGACTGAATCTTATTAAGAGTTAACATAATGGCTAATCTATACAATCAATAAGTCCTATAAATTAGAGGTCACAATTGTACAATTAAGCTAATTTTTGGGTCTGGTCTTAATCCCTCTCTAGGAAGAAAAATTAAGCCAGAGAATCAACCGACAATGTGACAAAAAACTTCGATCCTTTCCCTGGTGTACTTTGGGCTGCGATCGCTCCATGATGACGCTCGGTAATTTTCCGACAGATAGCTAAACCTATACCAGTCCCTTCGTATTCAGTATTAGTGTGTAAACGTTGAAAAACGTTGAAAATGCGATCGAGATACTTTTCGTCAAAACCAATACCATTATCTTCTATAACTATTTCGCAAAGGTCAGAACTGTTACACAGTTTATTTGTTTGATTGTTTAAAATGCTGCCAGAAATTTTGATTACAGGCGGTACATCTCGGCGGTGGAATTTTAGAGCGTTACCGATGATATTTTGCAACAATTGGCGCATTTGTACGGGATCGGCTTTGATAGTGGGTAACTCTCCGATTTCCACAGTTGCTTTAGTTTGCTGGA
Organism: Nostoc linckia NIES-25; assembly: GCF_002368035.1. GTDB lineage: Bacteria > Cyanobacteriota > Cyanobacteriia > Cyanobacteriales > Nostocaceae > Nostoc > Nostoc linckia_B. The sequence continues at coordinate 6,268,871 of NZ_AP018222.1, forward strand.
CATAGATTTCTAAATCAGACAATACTTCTTGGGCGATCTTTGCCAGATTTACCGATACAAAAGGCTGGGCCCTGGTAGTAACCCGTGAAAGTGTCAGCAAGTCTTCAATTAATGTCTGCATTCTGTTAGCAGCATTCTGCATCCGTTCTAAATAATCGCGCCCCTGTTCGGCCAAGATGTCGCCATAGGTAACTTTGAGGCGATCGCCAAAGGTTTTAATCTTACGCAGTGGTTCTTGCAAATCGTGGGAGGCGACAAATGCAAATTGCTGCAATTCTTGATTGGAACGGGCGAGTTCTTGCCGTTGGCGAATTTCTTGCTCTAGAATTTGGCTCTGAGCTAAAGCAATACCGATTTGATCTGCTAGTTGTTGCAAAAGCTCAATTTCCCAGCTAGTCCACTCACGGGGATGGGCGCACTGATGGGCAATTAACAGCCCCCAGAGTTCATTTTTCAACAAAATCGGGACTATAAGGTTGGCTTTGATGGCGAATCGTTCCAGCAATTCCATGTAGTCAGGTTGGATATCCGCTTCCCTGATGTCCCTAATGGAACTAATTCCCCCTTGGCGGTAATGCTCGATGTAATTGTCACGAAAGCAAGAGTCAGTAATTTCCTGCCCCATAACAACAGGCAAACCAGGAACTACTGCTTCTTGAACCGCTACAAAAGAGCCATCTGGCTGTAGGCGCAAGATTAATACCCGATCGGCAAGCACTAGCTTTTGCACTTCTATGACGCTCGTTTGCAAAATTTCATCGATTTGTAAAGATTGACGAATTTTGAAGGTGATATTAGCGAATAGTTGCGATCGCATATTTTGGCGTTGTAATTCTGCTTGCACGCGGTTGCGTTCGCGCAGGGCGGCTTGGCGTTCGGTAATATCCATCATTGCCCCCATTATTCGCACTGGCTTACCTGTTTGGTCGTGGACAACGTAACCGCGATCGAACACGTAGGCGTAGGAACCGTTACTGCGGCGAAAGCGGTATTCATTTGACCAAAATTTCTCACCGCTCTCGATTAAAGCACGCGCTTGGCTAGCAATTCTGTGTCTATCCTCTGGATGGATGTGTTCGCTCCACCAATCAGCAGTAAAACTTATTTGCTCAAGGGAGTAACCAAACAATGTTTGTAAAGCTTGATTCCACCATACCTTATTAGTCAGCAAATCCCAGTCCCATAAGAGATCGTTGGTAGCACGGGCGACTATTTGGAAACGTTCTTCGCTTTGACGCAATTGTTCTTCTGCTAATTTACGTTCGGTAATATCCGTATGACAACTAGTCATCCGCACTACATTACCATCTTCGTCCCAGACTGCCTGACCGCGATTCAAAACCCATTTGTAAGTGCCATTTTTACACTGAATTCGATGTTCGCTGATGAAAAACGGAGTAATCTGAGCAAAATGATCGGCGATCGCTTGTCTGACAAATGCTTTATCATCTGGATGTACTCGTGTTGCCCATTCATCTAAATCATCGGCAATTTCGTCTTCTTCATAACCAAGCATTTGCTTCCAACGAGTTGAAAAAAATACTCGATCGTTTTGAACGTTCCAGTCCCAAATACCATCATTAGTACCCCGTACCACTAACTGATAGCGTTCTTGGCTTTCTTTGAGGGCGTTTTCCACCCGTTGACGCTCAATGGCAGCCGCGAGAACATTAGCAACAGATTGGAGAAAATAAATTTCATCTTTGGTGAAAGTCTGGTGTCTGATTGTGTGTGCCCCTAAGACGCCGAAAGGACGCTCTTTGCCATGAATCACCACGCTAATTCCGCTCACTACTTGATGATCCAATAGCAGTTGCGGCCCATTAAATCGCGTTTCGGTTCGGAGGTCATTGACAATCACCGGGCCGCTAGAAAGTAGCGTATACCCCGCTTGCGAATTCATCAATGCGCTGACGGTGGCCTTTCCCACCAAACCAGGCTGCCAACCTACTCCAGCCCTTAGCAGTAATGCATTACCATTTGGTAGTAGTTCTAAAACTTTACAATACTCAACTTTTAGGCACTGGGCAACGATGCTCACGCATAAGTTCATCAGTGTACTTAAGTCTGTAACAGCTAGGGCTATTTGGCTGAGTTCTGCCACCATTGCCTGCTGGTTAGCATGAACTTCTAGTGCTTCCTCTACTTGCTTGCGCTTGGTGATATCTACGTCTATTGCAGACATTCCCACAGCGACACCTAAGGCATCCCGGCAGACAACTCCTTTGCTTGCTAAATGCCGAATGCTACCATCGAGCAAAATCACTCGAAATTCGATGTCGTATTCTACCCCATTTTTTATAGTTTGCTGATGCGATCGCCTCACATTATCGCGGTCTTGGGGATGAATGCGGTTAACAAAAGCATCGTAGGTGTCGTTAGAAGTCCCTCTTTCCCAGCCAAAAGCTGTTTCTAGGTTACCTGAATAACTAATTTCGTTAGTCAGAAGATCCCAGTTCCAAATGCTCATGCCAGCAGACTCTAATGCTAATTTCAGCTGTGCTTCCCGCAGTTGTCCCTGGGCAGTTTGTTGTTGTAATTGCTGCTTAGTACGATGAGCTTCTAGAAGACGGCGCAATCTTTGACGTAATATCGGCCATTGAATCGGCTTAGTAATAAAATCAGTTGCACCCACAGCAAAAGCTTCTTCCACGGTTGCCGGGTCATCAAAATCGGTAACTATTAATACTGGTGCTTCTTTGCCATCGGAGAGTGCTTGCAGTTGAGCGCAACAGCTAAAACCATCCATTTCTGGCATTATGGCATCCAACAGGACTAGATCTGGGTGCAGGCGAATATAGGTAGCGATCGCCTCTAAACCGTTACTCGCTTCTACCACTTGATACCCTGCTTGTTTCAATAGCTCACACAGATACATTCGCGTTAAACGATCGTCGTCTACAACCAAAATCAGGTTAGTCATTTGTCTTTGTTATTTGTCAAACAATTTTCAGGGATAATTTTGGCGAATTAGGCGCACAGTTTTGCTACCCTACCAAGGTATTTATATCAACTTGAAAGTGAAACAGTATAAAAGTGTAAAAGGGAACAGAGAACTTAAAATAAGTATTACGCATATTGCAGTGTAACACTTCACTAACGCCCACGAAGAATTGGAATCTACATTCCAATTAGTAGAGGACTTAGACTATTTAATTTTGTTAGAAGAAAATAGATTTTTTCTCCCTGTTCCGTTCTTGTTGAAAGCACGCTCTAGACCGTGTTTTCAAACTACTCGTTTAGTCTCCTAGCTTTTTAGATCCCCCTAAATCCCCCGATAAATTGGGGGACTTTAAGAGATTCTTAGCCCCCTTAAAAAGGGGGACTTTAAGAGATTCTTAGCCCCCCTTTTTAAGGGGGGTTGGGGGGATCTAAGACTTTGAAAACACGGTCTAGACACAATACTTGTCGGGTTTTGGGGAAAAGGGGAAGAGGAAAAGGGAAAAAAAAACCTTTTCCCCAACCCCAGTAACCTTTTCCCCAAACCAAATTCTGAGTTCAAAATGCACAAAGCGAGTAGTATTGCGCCTAGACCTTATTGTACTGAGTACAATTATTAATTTCTCGATCTGTGACTCTTACAATCCCCGCTCTCGACTCAAAAGTCCTTTGCGATCGCAGTTTTGGGCTAGCTTGAAACCAATGTTATGAAATTTTGACATTTTTTGTCTAAAAACCAGATGCTCCTAATCAAAATGTCATAGAATCATAACATTACGATCCCACAAGGGCTGATAAATTCGTGGAATAGCCAAAAAATCTACTCAAACCCCTTGATCCCTACATATGCTTAGTGGTTAATATTGACTTAACAAATACAGATCCTCCGATCCCAAAGAAATGCTAATTTCGGCATAGCTAAAGGAATTGATAGGAAACGACTTCAATTTAAAAACAGACTAAAAACTTAAAAACTGGGCAAAACCAGGAGTCAGGAATAAGAAATTCATCTGGAGTGGATGACATTTTATATCGCATTCTTTAACCAGGGAAAATCATTTACCGCTTAAACTACTGGAGGCCAAAATTAATGGCAAAAGAACGCCCGCCACTAGAGGAGATGACCTTACGGCAACTACGTAAAGTCGCCAGCGAATATAGCATCTCTCGCTATAGCCGAATGCGTAAATCCCAACTGCTGGCATCAATTCAAGAAGTCCAGCGCAGCAAAATTTCGCTCAGTCCATCTCGTTCATTGGAGGCACAGGAAACCGTGGAAGCAGCTAAGTTTGAATTAGGTCAGGAAGATCGAACTGGTGGATCTCTCGCTGATGTTGATGAAGGACTCCCAGATCTGCCTTCTGGTTATGGTGAAAGCCGGATTGTACTTTTACCCCGCGATCCTCAATGGGCTTACACCTACTGGGATGTTCCCAATGAACACAAAGAAGAACTGCGCCGCCAAGGTGGACAACAGCTGGCACTGCGGATTTATGACGTTACCGACATCAATATCGATTTTCAAAGTCCCCATAGCATTCAAGAATATCCCGCTGACGAACTAGCAAGAGAATGGTACTTACCAGTTCCAGTTAGCGATCGCGATTATGTCATTGATATTGGCTATCGTGCTACTGATGGTCGTTGGTTGGTACTCGCTCGTTCCGCCAGAGTACACATTCCTCCCGTATATCCTTCTGACTGGATTGAAGATGTCTTCATCACCGTCAACTTTGAAGAAGATTTACGCAGCACAACTCAATACGAACTCGTTCCACCCGCCAAGAAAGTTGCGACTGCTGCAAATGGTGTAAATGGTGTAAATGGCGGTAACCCCATCTACGACCAAATCTTTGGCTTAGCCGAATCTGCCGAAGCACAACGCGTTGCTGGTTCTCTGTTTGGTTCCATGCAACAAGCTGGTTCAGTACGCCACGAACAAGCTATCAGTTCCTACATATTCCCCTCTGGTGTAGGTATGTGGGCAGTTCCCACCACATCTGGTTTAACCATGTCCGGTGTGGGAATGTCGGGTGTAGGCTTCTCAGCTTCTGCGGTACCAGTGCGTCCGCGCAAGTTCTGGTTAATAGCCGATGCTGAATTGATCGTTTACGGCGCAACCGAACCCGATGCTACCGTAACCATTGGCGGCCGTCCAATTCAACTGAATCCAGATGGTACATTCCGCTTCCAGATGTCCTTCCAAGATGGTTTAATTGACTATCCAATTGTGGCTGTGGCTGCTGATGGCGAGCAAACTCGCTCAATTCAAATGAAATTCAATCGTGAAACACCATCCCGGAACACTAACACTAAAGAAGAAGCCGTTCTAGAGTGGTTTTCTTAAGTTTTAGTTCTCAGATTAACTCCAGACTGAAATTTTAAATTATTCCCCGCTATAGTAATTCTGTAGCGGGTTTTTTGTACGATTATGTTTAAAAAAAATTTACTTTTGTTATTTATGGCGATCGCTGCTGCCAGTTTGTTATCAGGCTGTCAAAAAATTGCAGCTAATTCAGTTCCAAAAGCCTCTAAAATTTGCCCTGGCAAAAATCCTAAATTCAGTATTGATTTTTTTAAAACTAATAATCAAGGGCAGAAAAATTCCAAAGGTATTAACCACGTAATTATTTTTAATCCTAGAGCGCCAGAATTAGATTTTAAAGTTAATCTTGGTTTATCTCATAAACTCTATGCCAAAGATACTCAAGGAAAATTACGAAAAGAATATGTAGCAAAACAATTTCGCGAACTCATAGTTGGCGATAATGCTAAATTAAATGGACAGCTACCCATTGCGGCAATTAACGCCGACTATATAGATACGGTTGATAAACCACAAGGCTTAAATATTTCTCGTGGCGTAGAATATTCAGGAGCGTTTAAAAATAAACGTTCTTCCTTTGGTATATCAGGAGGTTCGCCCACGCAACGGCAAGCTACTATCCAAGCTGGTAGAAGAAATAGCGAAGTTCTCAATTACAATTTAGTAGGAGGGAATGGTAGATTTTATCGCCAGGGTAAATTTAAAGATATTTGTCAAGATTTGGGAGAATTTGCTTGTAAAAGTGCAACTAATCGGTCTATGGCAGCTATCACTAATCGAGGATATGTAATACTATTAGTAAATGACGCCAAAGCTAATTCCGAGATTGAACTATCTAACATTAATCAAGAATTACTACCAGATAAATTTGATAATGTCTTGCAGGGCATTGCTAACAACAACTGCTTGGGTAAGATTCAAGAAGGAATTTTATTTGATGGAGGTATGTCTCCAGGATTATATTACAACCCAAAAATATATGTAGAAAATTATGGGCCGATTGGCTCGGTTTTTTTGATTTATAAAAAATAAAAAAATTTACAACTTGCTCTAAAAAATAGATATGAAACCTGAAGAAATTACGGCTAGCTTAACAGAATTATTTGGCACAAATGTTAGTGCGATAGCTCCTGATTCCTGGGAAGTAAACACTTATAGTTTTCAACTCTTAGTGCTATTGTCCAAAGATAATACTTGGCTGCGAGTTTTGCTACCAATATTACCATTACAAGAAGCCCAACCTTTTTTGACAGAGTTTTTGTCAGCTAACTTTGATGAAACTCAGGAAGTGCGGTATGCTTTGCATGATGGGCAAATTTGGGCAGTGTTTCACCATAACATTACCACTTTAGTAAAAGTAGATTTTGAAAGAGCGATCGCTCGACTAGTTTCTCTACATGAAATAGGTATAGATAATGCCTTCAATCGGTTAGTTGAAACCCGCATCCGCCAAGTTATCAAAGCAGCAAAACTGCAAGGACAATCTTTGCAAGCTACCATCCAAAACTTAGAACGCTTTTATGCAGAAGGAATCATGGGCGAAATCGACCAAACCGCCCAAGCGCAAGAACAAACCCTAGCTGCTTGGCGGCGTCAGTTAGAACGCTTATGGGATGAGGTATAAATTTGAATAAGAATTCAGAATTCAGGAGTCAGAATTCAGAATTGATGAAAATTCTACCCATAAAGCGATAGAGTTTTAATAACAAAGAATATTTAATAAGAATTTCGCCCATCGAGGGCCTTAGCCTAGCAGTACAAGTCCGGTTTTCAAGCAATATTCGCCAAAGAATCGCACAAAATACCTTTCCTGTATTTTGACTCCTGAGTTCTGAATTCTTCTTAATAAATTATGGATATCATTGAAATCCTCAAAGAAGACTATCAAAGATTCCCAGTCAATCAAACTTATAGCATTTATGCTCCAGATGTTTATTTTCAAGACCCATTGAATAAATTTCGGGGAGTCAAACGCTATAAAGTAATGATTAATTTTATTGAAACTTGGTTTTTAAATCCCAAGATGGATTTACATAATATACAACGTTTGGGAAACACAATTAAAACAGAGTGGACACTCAGTTGGAATACCCCTGTCCCTTGGAAGCCACGCATTTCTATTCCTGGTTGGAGCGAACTAACTCTAAATTCTGATGGTTTAATTGTCTCTCATATCGATTATTGGAACTGTTCGCGCCTAGATGTGGTAAAGCAGCATTTTTTATCTTCAAAAAATTAGACATCTGGCGAAAACGAATGTAGAGACGTAACAGTAGAGACGTAGCAGTGCTACGTCTCTACAAGGGTTCTGGAGAACGTATATTTAATTTCACCAGATGTCTATAGCGACTCCAGAAGAAAGGGTGCAAGCCGCAGAACAAGAAGCTGAGGCACAGAGGGGACTTGTACAGCAGCAAGTGGAAGAACTGAAAGCTACATTGAAGGGATTGGGGGTTGATACTAAACAGTTAGAGTAGTGCGTCACTACGAAAATTTGTGTTTATAGCACAATACGGTTCAGTTAACGGTATTTAGCTCCGGAAGATCCCCCCAACCCCCCTTAAAAAGGGGGGCTTAATTCCTTCCTTTTTGGCTTAGTTCCCTCCTTTTTAAGGAGGGTTAGGGAGGATCGAGTCTTAACTGAACTGTATTGGTTTATAGCACATTTCAAGGAAAGTGAAGTACACCATCTAGTGGTAGCCGGACTGACTCAGAGCCTATTCTGAATTCTGACTCCTGAATTCTGACTCCTGACTTGTGCTGTAAATGTTGAGTTTAGCGATCGCTCTATTCAACCTACAACTTATGATGAATCCCCGCACGAGTTAAGCATGTGGGCAGGGCTGGCAATCGCTCACGCTCACACTGGAAGTTGTAGTTAGCCGTCGGTGTGCCCACCGCGATCGTTAATTCTGGTACGGATTAAATAAGCTTTCATCTCAGTTAAATCACGTCCCAAGACACGAATCATATCTTCCAGGTCTTCAAACCCGTGAGCAATAGCTTCAGAAATTTGAATTTGATTATTTTTGAGATGCTCAAAATCTCGCTGTGCAGCGTACTCTTTCTTGGCCGCATCAGCAGCTCTTTGATTTGATAATTGTTTGTCAAATTGGATTTTATTAAACCACCAGACAACCCATCCAGAAACGGCACAAACCAAAGATAATAATAAACCGGCTACCGTCGGATCGAATTTCATAATTAAATAAGTTCTCGGACTAAAGCCTTGCCACCAGTACCTAAAAGTAGTCCGGTATCGTCCCAAATTCCAGAAACAATACCAGTGTAGCCAAATGGAATTTCGTAATATCCGCCCGCACTGATTCTGTAAGCGAAAACAGTTTTAGAAACGGAATTACCAAAATCAATACACAAAGGAGCATTACTATAATTCCAAATAGTTGCACCTTTACGATTTGAATTATCAGCAAGTATAGTTTGCATTGTGTTGCTAACAGCAACGCTGGTAGGCGTAGCAACACCACTAGTTGCAGGATTAACAGTAGCGGGATTCCAGAGAGCCATTAATAGCTACACTCCACAAACGAAATCTTACAATTACTTGCGGCGACAGCAGAAATCTTCCCAGTGTAGAGATTGTTTTGATTAATCTCATAACTACCACCTCGCGGTTTGATAATAACTCCTTTTTTATTTACTGCGTTGGCTGACTCTGCCAAAACTAAAGTTATATCAATATTGGAGTTATTCACAAAAATCGCATAACTTCTGTTAGCGTTAGCCTCTAACAAAAGAGTTCCATTAGCATTTAAACTCTTTTCATCATTAGTGCATTTATCGAATGGAACAGCAGAACCATTAGATGAATCAGATGGATTATTCAGCATTAAATTAAAGCCTCTATCTTCAAATTCCACTGAGCAAAATTTGTCTCAGGAGTAAAAGGCAGGTATCGTGATGCTCGGATAACTTGAGGAGTTCTAATTACGTATCCTTGCTCTCGCAATTCGTAAGGAACTGGCAAGTCGTAAACTGTGGGGACATCGATTACTTTGATGTAGCAATTGCGTGAAGCGCTGCCATCACTATAAAAAAATCGCAAATATGCACCGCTTCTAAACTTCCATTTATTCCAGTCATCCAAGTTTTGAATCGTCGTAGTCAAACGAAAAGTGTCCGCTACGACTTCATCAGGAAAAGACTGCCATTGATTAGTGACAATCAATTCCCCAACTAACTCCCAATTAGCCACGAGAAACAACGCGCAGGCTAAAGCCAACGCTTTGAATAGTGCCACTGCCACCACCAGTAATACTATAAGGATCTCCTTTTAGAGCATCCAAAATTGTAGCTAGTTTCGCGCTAGTGCATAGTAATTTCAATCGGCTAGGTCTACCAGCACTTGTCCTAGTAATAGCGGTTACCCTTCTAAGAATTCCTTTTCTTAAAAGGTTCTTCACCGGATACTCTGGTAAATCTTGATCGGCGTCTGCGGCGACTGCGATTCCCGTTTCTGTTGCAATTGTCCCATCATACAAGCCAGCCGGGGCACGAAAAGCATATTTAAGTGTACCAACAGTCGCAACGAATTTGTCTAACTTTGCCATTTCATCCTCTAGAAATTTGTTTTAGTCGTTGATTTAACGATTTAATTTGACCAGAAGCGCCACCAGTAATAGAGAAGCTTTTATTTAGTGCGGTATCTAAAATTTGTGGAAAGACTAATTTATTACAAAGCAACTCTAAGCTTCTTCTTTTAGTACCTACTAAAACAGTTGCCCCAATACGAATTAATAAACCTTCTCGTAAAAGGTTTTTAACCGTGACTTCTGGTTGGTCTAGCTCATTGTCTGATGCCGGATAAATGCCAGTAACACCACTACCAATACTTTGATAAAGTCCGGCTGTTGACTTGAAATAGAACTTATCAAGGTCAACATTAGTAATGAAGTACTTCTGAAGTTTGGGCATAAATTACCCAAGTTGAATATTTGTCGGGTAGTAAGCTGTTTTAACTTTGAAATTATTGAAAGTTGAACCGACTAAAGATGCACGAGCTTGCATAGCTTTGTCGCCTGCAACAATTAATGTTGCTGTTTTCCGCCTCGTATTCGCACCAATATATGAGATTTTTATTTTGCGAATTAATCCATCGGCTACTGCGCGGCCAACAGTTGTAGAGGGAACGCCTGCTGGTGGGTCACCTGTGAGCTTAACAACACCTAATGCAGCACCAAACGAGCTATAAACATCTGGCAGAACCAATAAAACCCTATTTTCTCCCGTACCAACCACGTGAGGTACATTTTCAACTCCTGCAATTCTTGAAGCCATAAGCTTATTTCAGGTTTCTTGTAATTATTGACTGATCAATAACTAGCACTGCTTGGAGATGGTTCCGTATTCTGGAAATGTTATACATTTCCCTATGTCCTGGAACATCAAAATTAAATTAAGTAATTTACGGTAGAAGGGGTGTATGTTTAAAAGTGGTATCTATCAGAAAAATTGGGGATACAGAACCCCCAAAGGAAACATAAGCATATCTAAATCTCAAGTTGACTACTGGTCTATATACAGCTTGTTTATATTGTTTACCTAAGACAGTATCAGTCAAAGTTGAAGATTGTGTGGTGCTGTCTTTTTCTGGCGTAACGACGTTAATTTTATTGATATCAAACGGTCGGTCGATTGCATTGCATAACTTTTGATAAAGGCTAATTGCTTCAGGCTTAGAATTAACTAACCAGCGTCCACCCCTGGGAAAACCGTTAACTGGATCGGTGTAGCTTACTGCGACTTTTCCAGCAGTGTATACAATACCTTTGTTGCCCTCTACAAACTGAGTTTTAAGTTCTCTCGCTATCTCTAATAAATTAGCTTTTGTGATGGCTGGCATGGCTTGTCCCGCTTTAGAAGCATAACTGGTTAGTCTGCATGATTTTTCATGGTCTAGACGCTTACCATTTACGGGTACAGCTTGAGAATCTTGGGAAAAATATAAAAATAATTGAGGATGCCCAGAAACGGGCAAAGCAGTATCAAGACTGCTGCCGTAAAATATAGCTAAATTCTTTCTGGCATATCCTAACAAATCAAACAATAAATGATGCCTTAAATTCATCATTAATTGATTGTCGTTGTCTGTCATCGTGCAGGCAACGCGTAGGGCGCTTCTTGACGAAGCGATGTTGGGTTTCCAATCATCACCAAGGTCACTGAAATAGCGTTTTACTAGTGCATTGTGCTGAGGAATGTAGATTTTTTGTAAATGTTCAAAAGGGTCAAAATTATCAGGTAACTTGTCCTCTGGCGGTTGTGCTGGGGTAATTACCATGTTTATTTAATCTCCACCATCAAAAATATCTTCAAGTGCCAAATCCGCAAAGTTTGTTGAATCTGCCTTTGCTTGCTCTCCCTTCGCTTCTTCTACTATTGGGGTGGGGACTTCAACGCCTGGTTTGTAATGAATTATGTTATTGTCAGCATCTCTGATTGGGTTGCCGTTTTCATCCTTCGGATCGGTTTGCGATATCTCTCTCTTTAAGTCAGCGGTACTGCTATTAATTCCGCTTAGTACTTCCTTAAAAGCAATAGGAATAGCGACGACTGCGGCAATAGAACTTAATTTTTCATTAGCAGTGTTCAACAAAGAAAAGAATTTACCTTGAAGATTCGGCTGTGGATTCATGTACGCATAGGCATTTTCAAGCAATACACCACCCTTCCTTAATGCATTGCCTATCTTGCCGAGATTCCCTCCTATTACTTCCAGTCCTGTTGTGATTAGACCACCAAGTTGAGTAACTTGATTAAAAACGTTTGAGGCTGCTTGATATATCCTATTGGCTTTCTGCCAAGCTTCGCTAAGTGTAGTGTAATTTGCCTCTCCAATAGTATCAGCTATTATTTCATGTACTGCTTTTCCTAATACCTCTGAGAAATTAATAGGATTACCATCTATCCCTTTTGGCAATATAAATCCAAGTACTTGGTCAATAATCATAATCAAAGTTTGACCAAGTTGATTACTTAGCATCAAAGCGTTATGCATTGTTGCCGCAAAAGTCAGAACTTGTAACACCTTGTCTAAATAGCTATTTTGGGCAATTCTTGTGATTAAGCCACTAATTCCGCCTAGAACTTGATTACCAAGTTTATTGTTGATGACATTTAGTAACGCCAAGATAGCAGCATTGCTGACAGCTACCACAGCATCATAAATTTGCTTGAGTAGTGCGAGTATTGCTGCCAGCGCAGTCATTATGGGCGTTAGTATCGTCGTTCTTGTAGTCGTGTGCTGCGCTGTGCTGTTGGCTCTAGTCCCCGCGTGCTGAGCTGCAATGAAAGCTCGCAAACCTGCATCGTTATATGGCACAGCATCTACTCCATTTCTTCCGTTAATCCCATTAATTCCGTCTAGCCCATTTCTGCCTGGTGGCCCTTGCCTGCCAGGTAAGCCGTTGAATCCATTGCGCCCATCTCGTCCCGGTCTTCCTGGAATCTGAATAATTTGGGTAATACCGGGGGCGCCATCTCTACCTGGACGCCCATCTAAGCCGTTGCGACCGTTTAAACCGTCTCGCCCTGGTCGTCCTGGCAATCCTGGGTCGCCCTTCAATCCCTTCAAATACTTGATTCCCTGATAAAGGGATATCGCCGTAACAGCAAGCCCTAAAGCCTCCACCCCTTTCTGGAGTGCTTGACCCGCCAAACCCTTAGCCTGTTCGCCGATGCCCTTGGCCTCATTAGCTTTGTTGAAGGCCGTTGTAGCGTTTTCGTTCGCCCTGGCTGCATTCCGTACCGCACCATCAGCGGTAGTTTGTGCCTGATTTGCTGTCACCCGTGCAATACCAGCAGATTGTAATGCATTCCTGCCTATATCAGCCGCCGAATTGCCGATGAGTATTGCCTCCCTTGCCAAATCCCTCACACCAGGAATTTCCCCAGCTACAGCGTTGATTCGATTTTGGAGACCGAGCATTTTACCAAGAACGCGTGACACATCATCACCGAGTGCTGATATTTGGTTTTCTACCGCGTCAATGCGTGCCCCTAAAGTTTCAAGTACTAACAGTTGTTCAATGATCGTAAATATTGTGGCGACTGTATTAAATAAATCAGCTACTCGCAGCGCTAAAGTACCAACCTTACCAAGTGCTTGCCGACTGACACCTAGTGCTTCACCTGCCCTGAAGATTGCTTCACCTACGCCTCTTTCGAGTTTCCCGATCGAGTCAACTAGTCCCCCGACTTTGGATTTAAGTCCATCAAACAGCCCCTTAAGTCCGGTTACGTCGTTCGCTGCATTTAAAGCAGTTCTACTTGCTTTTGCTGCTTCCGTTAAAGAATCTGTAGCTTTATTAATTGCATTGCCAGATTTAAAGTCTGCTTGATTAGCAATATTTTTTGCCAGATCCGATTGCATCGAAGCGTTTCTGGCAATATCTATTGAACTAGTAGCTTTTCTATCCGCAGTAAAAGCATCATTTTGAGCTTTGAAAGCTGCATCGGATGCCCTATTGGCTACTCTGGATGCTGTTCCAGCCGCGTTGTAGGCATTTTTAGCCTCACTGGTAGCTACATCAGCAGCGGTTTTAGCTCGTGAAGCTGTAGTGTCTGCTTGTTTTGCCGTCCGCGATGCTTCCAAGGCTTCGTTCTTTGCTGTCACCGCTTTACTAATCGCTTCCTCCGCCTTTCTTTTAGCAGCTAGTGAATTATTTTCACTATTGGTAGCAGCGCTTTCAGCACGAAAAGCTTTGTCAAATGCTTCCCTTGCTTTGTTAATTCCGCTATCAATTTGTGGCTGCAACTTGTTAGCTAGTAATGCGGTTCCAGCCGCTACAGCAGGTTCTATTTTAGGAATTATGCTTTGCTCGGAGAGCTTGACCGATTTTTGAATAATTGCATTTTCATCAACAGGCTTCAATCCCGCTATTCGTGCTTTCAAATCATTGATTTGCGATTGCAGATTCCCACAGCAATCACACTTTCCAGCACAATTTAAAGCCTGCTGGAGATTAGAAATTGTGCTAGAAGTACTCATTTCTTAAGAGCAATTTATTGATTTGAGTTGGCTTGATAATCCTTCAATCTGTGCCCATTCAGCATTAGGAATGCACTTACCACTACAGCCAGTTCCGCAATTTACTTCACATTCACCCAACGATTGATATATTCCTGGTGTGGAGTATTCATTTGAAGAGATGCAAGCACCGTTAATGCAATCAAATTTCTCATCATCGGGAATGTACTGGACGGAAACAGAATGATATAAGGAATTTGTTGAGCATAAAATTCCTGCTACGCTTTGAGAAATAACTGAGCCATCGGCCCGCGTCATTTTGGTGGCAGTTGCAGAAAAGTTGTACCGACCCGAACCGCAAATATCATCTGATTGTTTGGTTATTTGTGGATCGGAATCGAATTCGTAAGTTAAAGTTACCGGGGCAACAGAACAATTAGTTGAATCTCGATAACTAAGTGTAGCGATCCATTTTCCAGCCATTAGTAATTATCCGGGTCAAGTGTGCTGCTGTCGTCAAGTTTTGCAAAGTTGATTGTCAGTTGATCGACTCGGTAAGGATCGTTATTTGTACCTCTTGTGGTGAAACTTGAAAAGCCATTAGCTAAATAGATAGATTGGTCAGTATTTGCATCAAAATTAGCTTGAGTAAGATAACTTTGAGCGTTCAGCGTCACTGCTGCAAAATGTCCCTCTGCACTGGCAGTAGTTGGTGTGGCTAAACCGGCTGCTTGTAAAGCACTATCAGGAATAAATAAACCTGCGCTTGATGTCGTTGCACCAGAAGCTAATCTTGTTGCTCCAGTTCCAAAAATTTGGGCGATAGTAGATTCTGCCATAAATAAACAGATTTAGATTTTTGATGAAGTGAATAAATCCGTTGTATGGCTAATTGAAAAAATCGTAAATCTTCCACTTTTCTGTAAAAGCAGAACAATTGCTGAGGACGTGTAAGTGTTGCCCAGATTAGCATTAAAGCACTTTTTACTATTAGTCAAAATTAAAAATGTTCCGATTTAACCACTGGAACTGGTTAATCCGGAACATCTCAAACTTGAAAGAGAATGAAAAATAACCGCAACGGACAAGCGGCTATTTTATCTGACACGGAATATTCTAAAATCCGCAAGCAGATAAAAAGTCAAAAATACAAACTACTTTTAGACCTGGCTTGGTACACAGGGGAAAGGTGGGGGGCTTTGGTGAAGTTACAAGTTGAGGATGTTTACAACGTTGACGGTAGTCCGCGAGAATACATCAATTTTCGGGCCAGAAGCCGCAAGGCTACACCAGACGGTAAGCGCAAAACTCGCCAAGTCCCAGTACACTCTATTCTTGCTGAATCGCTGTTGTCATATAAACCTGATTCTGATTCACCTTGGTTATTCCCCAGTAGACCGCCAGAAGATAAACCGATATCGCCTCGTTGGGCTGACTCAATTTTGAGAAAAGCTGTTGACCGGGCTGGGTTAGTGGTTAAGGGTATCAGCACCCACAGCACCCGCCGGAGTTTCATAACCAAACTGCACCGAAACGGGACTGACCTTTACACCATTAAGCAGATTACTGGCCACCAGGACTTCAAATCACTTGAGCGTTATGTCGAAATTGATAGCGATCGCGTCAAAGGAGCCATCAACGCACTATGAACCCCAACCTCCTCGAACTACAAATCGAAATCTTCTTTGACCGCTTGCAGCACGGCCATTACGATCACCCTCTGCTGCTGGCTATGGCACTGGAGAACCTCGCAAATCAGGCATGGGATGAAGTTGACGAAGTTTACCCAAACCTGTGACAAACTTTTTCCAGGTAGATTTCACAGCCGCGATCGCCATAAAACCAAAGAAAGGCGATCGCATTTTTCACGCTTACCACTACCCAAAACTCAACCAGCCGAATAACCTATGACATGTAATCATTTACAGCGATCGCTCAACCGAAAGCCGGCGATCGCCTTTTTCATGCGATCAGTTAGTTTTCCACACCCGGCGCAATTTTTATTTTTGATGGCTTAACGCTACTCACTGGCAATAAGAATTTTGCTTTTAAGCAAGAAAAGCATCTTTGACAACGAAAAATCAATACTTTTAACCCCCTACGCGCGGCCCACAAAAAGGCGATCGCCCAAAACTACATTATTGAGAATGCCTGACACTAGTAAGTCATCAGTCATTGGGCATTGGGCATGGGGGAATGGGGAATGGGGAATGGGGAATGGGGACTAAGAAAAATCAGTGACTCTTCAAATTCAGTAGACACCAGACCGTTACCCCAATCAACTTGAAATTGGACATCAATGGTTGGAAATACCGCAATGATTTGGCCTTCCATACGATGCAAGCGTTTGTGTTTAACTTTCATAGGTTGGGGACTGGGGACTGTTGACGCCAGGAGCGAATCAACTCCTGAATTTCTGCGGGGCATTGACCGTCCGCGATCGCATTTTCAATTTCCGATTTTCTAAATTTGGCCTTGGGACTGTCCACACTCCCCAAGTAGCGGCGGTGTTTCTTCCTGCCAAACATCCAGCAATAGCGATAGTACCAATATTTATTAGTGCCTCTCTCTACCCAGTACTTTTCTACCCAATGGGTATCGTGTTGGGGCGCAACTTTTTTAGTATCTAATGCAACCTGCGCCCCAACAAGCGGTTCTACGGTTGTTGAAATTGTTACCTGCGCCCCAACACGTAATTCCCACTCGCGCCAAGCTTCGTTGTAATCATCCAAGTTTTGATAGTCGTCCGGCGCTGGTGGTTCGTCGCTATCGTCGTAGAAAATGGTGAGCTGGTCACCGTCAGGTTTAAATGGTGTCTCACCGAAGTGGGCCGGATTCCAGCGATCGCTGTCACTGTGTTGGGGCGCAGTTATTTCATCCCAGTAAGGATCGTGCTGGGGTTTGGAAATTTGAACAGACGGAATATCAAACAGTGCTAATTGCCCCGGCACTGGAGAATTTTGTTTCATAATATTTTTCAATCTTGTATTCGTGGCCACCTCAAAAGGTGGTCTTTTTTTATTCGTCATCAAAGAAAGTTTGTAAATCAAATGCACAGACAGGATCGTTCATTTTTGTTGCATGTGAAAGCTTTTTACATATTGCCCAGTAATTGCGATGAGTCTCCCACCATCGGCAACGCAAACAAACCCTAATAAATCCTTCAGGGTTATCTACTTTGTTCAAACCTCCGCGAATTTCAAATAAGACTAAAGCTATTTTTATTTCCCATGTTGGACGTTCTAATACTTCGGTCGCGGTGTCATCAAAATGTATACCAGCTTCCGAGAGTACTTCTTGATTAATAGAAGAATTAGAATGCTGCTGCTGTGTATTCCCCCCGTCGAGAGATTGCTGATTTGATGGCTGTAAAGTGTAACTGAAGTTACTGATGTGTAAGTTTTTTTCTCGCTTCTTCTTAGGTGGTTTCAGCCACTCTAGAGGTCTTATGAGTAACTTAAATATTTTCCAACTGTACTGTTTAACCACTTGCACAACACGGTGTGTTTGCAGTAATTCAAACATCTGTTTGAGGTAATTGTGCGTGTATTTCTTCCCACGTACTTTTTCTACCCAAGCATTAAATTCTGACAAATCTGGCTCGATTTCTTCACCTATTACCCCTTGCCTCATTAGCCATTGCCAAAGCGATTTAGCAGCAGGGGGGATATGGTGTTGGTAACAGAATGCTTCGTGTTGTTCAGTCCACGGAAGATTGATTTTATATGTATTTTCTGGCATAGTACTATTAGTTAATTTTCAGAGAGCCACCACGATCGCTAAATCTTACGGTGGCTTTTTGGTTTTTTAGTCATTAGTCATTAGTCATTAGTCATTAGTCATTAGTCATTGGTCATTGGTCATTAGTTATTCCCAAGAAAACCAAATTGGTTCTGGCTCATAGTCTTGGGGTGAGGTGCGGTCAAGGTGGCACAGTCCATCTTCCTCGTCGTAGTCTAAGGTTGGCTTAAATTCCCGGTGAGGATCGTAAGGGCAGGTTGAACACCTTAGCTCGAAAACAGGTGGATTATCACAGAGTTTGGCGTTGCCGCGTCTGCGTAAATGTTTACATTTGGTCATTTGTCATTAGTCATTAGTCATTGGTCAACAGCGATCGCCACGTTGAAGATTAAGTGCGATCGCTAAACAGCAAAAACCGCCCACACCTCTACTGGCTGGACGGTTTTATTTCACTTCTATTACGTCATCTCCACTTTCTTGGCGAGTTACCAGATAATAAATATCGCTTTTTATCTGGTTTGTCTCTTCTTTAAATTGATTTTCAGCTTCTTCACTTTCTCCCAGCCGCGCCTTGAGCCGAGCTTGGTGAGCATGAACGTATTCTAAATGCCGTTTTTCTAAGGCTTCCAGGCGCTCTATAATTTTCCCAGCAGTTGTGTCCCTGATTGGGACGAGTTTCCAATCTGGATTTCCCCTGTTGCTATCTTCTCTATTAGCGCTGATCTCGATAGTCCCATTGCTTTGGCTTTTTTCTGCAACTCCTCCCATGCGCTTTGACTCAGCTTGAGTCCCACTGTCGTTACGTCTTCCGCCGATTTTTTTGTTCTTCCCATTTACACTATCCATGCATTTCCCTCCATTTTACATGAGCAGAATAATTAAGCATGAGCAAAATGCTTGACAATAATTCTGCTCATGCTTAATATACATGAAGTATTCTGCATTAGCAAAATACTTTTTTAAACTCCCCCCTCACCCTTGCCATAGAGCCTGTGAGGGCATATTCAGGAGCAACTCACCCGCGCCATTGCCTTGTTGCCCCGGCGCGGAAACACCCTAACGTAATCACCGAGAACAGAGCGCTGCTCGCGAGTTGAGAGCGCGGTGATGTTTGATGTCTGCACACTTACAAACCCAGGAGATAACTGCATGACAACAACAGTTCAACAGTTAATAGAAAAGTTGCAAGGCTTCCCACCGGAGGCAGAGATCATTCTGGAAGATGAACCTGGAGATGAATATTATCTGGGTTCAGTTTCAGCTAGGGGTTTTAAAAATGTAGTGATGATCAAATTGGGAGCAGTTATCGAAGAAGAAACCGATGATGACGATGAGGAATAATCGTCTGAATTCTGACTTCTGAATTCTGAATTCTGAATTCTAAAATTTTGGCGTTATCTCATCACTTATTACGCCACAAATCATGTTGTTTATTAAGGAGGTTATAGACGAAAATCACGTTATTTGTCACTAACCAATTAACCATTATTTGCCTGCCAGTACCCGCTATTTACTGGCAGTTCCTAAACCATGACAAAACCTGTAGGTTACTACACAAATTACACACCTGGCGATGGTTCCTTATTGGAAAAATTGCAGGCCGATTATGGAGCGCAATTTCAGCTAATGACTAGACGCGAAAAGTTATTTTTAATTTCGTCGCTTGCGTCTCAGCTGTGCGATCTAGCCCCTGGACGTTGCCGAGATGAAATTTATGAAATCGGGCATCAAATCAATAGCGTTATTGCATTGGGCGACAGGGAAGGACTAATCGAAGCGCTCATTAATCAAGTCCGTTACGGTCAACAATCAACAGGAGAATTGCCTATGCAGCAATAACCGAGCAATTCATTTGACGTTCTTTTTATAGGGAATCACACCAGCGTGGACTGGTAAAGTTTGCGCTGGTGATTTTTTTGAAGAATTTGGAATCTAAATTATGGCTTACCGCAATGAGATTAGACCGTGGGCAATTTTCCGAGTTATGCCCAATAGTGAAAATGAATGCATTTATCGATTTCGTACCCGCTCTGATGCCGATGCCTACGCAAGCATTTTGCGGCAAGGTGGCGGAGTTTTTCTAGTAATGTTTGACCAACCACAGCCACAGTCAGTTAACCAAAGTTAGGTTTGAAGAGCGATCGGGTGAACGCTACCGCGATCGCTTTTGGTTGATTCAAACACTTTCAAACTTGTACAAGTAGAAAATAACACACGCCCATGAAAATCGAAACCATTACTTACAAACGGGTCAAAAACCTGGGTAATTTTGAAAATGAAACCTTCCAGGCTACTGCAACTATTGAGGAAGGTGACGATCCAGCAATTGAAGCCAAGCACTTGATGTCATTTGTTAGTGGTCAGCTTTATGGTGCTGTTCGCAATCCTGCACCCCAACAAGGACAAGAGGTTGAGGATTTTTAACTGAATTTTTAGCGATGCACGAACCCTTAGACATTAATGATTTTTGTCAAATTCTAGACATTATCAGTCGGAACGACAAACAAAATCGCCCTCTAACTCACAAACAAATACGAGTCTATTTGGAATGTATTTCCGAGTTGTGGCCAAAATTGGATATCCAAGATACTTTTATTGTACCAGTAACGCCACGTATCAAGTTTTACTTCCATGCCATGTCGTGCTGGATTTCCCACGAAAAACGGGCTTTTCTTGCTGAGAAATTAATCGAACTGCTTCGTTCGCTAGAAAAGAACAACAAATCAAAACAACAAGATAACTTCACCCAGGTGCAAGCTGACCCCATACAACAAAATCTGACCCAGGAGGAACCTGACCCCGATGACATCCCTTTTAACCAAGGGGACGTTTCGGTGTCGTTGGAAACGTCCCCTGGCAATTTTTAGCTGAAGTTTTTTAGCGATCGCGTTGCTTGTGATGGAGTCAGGCGATCGCCAGGATTGCTCACCATTTTTAGATTATCAAAATGCACACCATAGTTAATACACCATCCGTGTTTAGTTGCAAATTACCTACAGCTGGTTGGCTCAACTTGTCCCAAGTGCGGCAAATCCAGTTTGAAGACGTGCCCACTCGTACCGCCGTCCTCACCTGGCAGAACGGAGACAAGCAAACATTTTTTGGTGAAGATGCTGTGACTCTTATTAATGCTTGGGAAGAAGCAACATTACTTTTACAACAGCGCTGCAATTGTAATAGTCACCGTCTAAAAAATCGCAGATCATTATGACTAAACATGACACTTGGGTGAAACTCAAGCCCGGTAACCCTTACGAGCCAATCATCGACCTGTTCCCCGATGGCATGATTCCCATGCGCGACCCGTTCCCCCTGGAGCGAACATCATCATTTGGCGGTGCCTCTTTGTGGATTATCGATCTCGAAAGGTTAAACAGCGTTCAAACACAGGCCCTAGCTCAACTCATTGCCCGACATCGCCTTGCTTCCCCAACCGAAGTTGCAACAGAGGCAATAAATAAGGGTGGTTTTGCCACAAATCACGAGTGGGTTGAGGCCATGTGGTCTGGCCCCGAAGGCCTCCAGCGGCAAAAAGAACTTGCTAATTTTTTGGAATCCGCACCACAGCCACCCAGCGCCGAAGCTTGGCAGGAATTTTGCAATAGCCAAATTGAGCGCTGGATTGAGGGGAATGAGGAACCGCCGCCAATCAACTCGATTGAGGATGTTGACCCAAGGCTAAGAACTCCAGAACTCGAACAAGCTCTGAAAATGAACCAAATTAATGCAGCAATTAACGAGGGTAATTATTCAGTTTTTGATGTTTTGAGTGGTCGAGCTTTCGTTGAAGTTCTCAACCAAATTGACCCCGACACCCAGTATTCATTAGTTGGCGATGACGATGATTTTGATGATGAGGATATTTATGAATAATGAAAATTCCGAAGCAGTTAACGATATTTTTCAACCAGATCCAGCATGGGATTACTATATACCCTGGCATTCATTACATCACGTTCAAGCCAAAATTTCTGAGGCTTTAAAACTCATGACGGACGCTGAAATAACTAATGTGGCAGTTGATGAACAACTTAGAGAAATACTTGATTTAGCTTCTGACAAATTAATAGAAGTTGTTCAGAAATTAGAACACGACGAAGAATAACCGCCTGATGAATTGCAGTTAAAGGAAATTGCGATCGCACTTTTGGTGTGGGCTACCTGACACAGTAGCCGAAACGGTGGCATCGTTGCCACCGTCGCGGGTTGTGTCCAAAGCACCCGCCCCATTGTTTTTAGGAAGTGGGGCGTTAATGATGAATTGCACGCCCAATTTTGGGGTGTTTTATTATTCAAGCGCACCTTTCCTATAAACTACCGGGTTGAACCCAGCGTTAAGAGTGAATCGCGCCCTTTTATTAGTGGGGTGTTAGGGGATTCAAGCGTCAAAACTGGGTCTTTTAAATTAATTCGTGGTCGCAACACGAACAGCAAAAAGCCCTCAATTAATCAGCAGAAACATGACAATTAAATCGATTATATCCTTGGGAGTTGATGTTAGTAAATCAAGCGTCACTTGTCATATTTTATCACAATACCCAATTGGAGGCTTAAAGAATTATTGGCAAAAAACCAGAAATAAATCTAACAATTTATTTCCTAGTTTTTACTCTAATTCTAAAACTAAAAGCCATCAAAAATCAGCGTTTGATTTTATTGATTATCTCAAAACTAACAAACCTGATGTTGCTGTTTTAGAGCCAACGGGGAATCATTACTCTAGATTATGGTCAAGGATTCTTGAAAGTCTAGGAGTTAAAATTCTGTGGGTTGGTCACATTGAATTACGCCGATATCGTGGTGGTAAAAACCTGCCAAATAAATCAGATGCAGCTGACGCACTCGCTATGGCTGCTTATGCTCTAGATCAGGAAAATTATTTAGAAACTGGTGAATTAAACCCACGCCAATTTTTAATGCACCGCCCACAGGTAATAGACCAACTGCGGGAATTAGTACAACAACTAGAACACCTCAACCGCGTTCAGTCCCCAATCATCAACTACAACCGTCAGGTTTTGGCCTGGCAGTTCCCAGAAAAAGCACATAGTAATTCTCAAAGTACTAAACCTGGCAATGTGCCGCCGCTTTGGGGCTGGTTGGCTGGGCGAGAGTTAGAAGTAAACCCGCAAAGTTACAAGTCATTAAGTAAGCAGTATCAGCAATCAGTAGCAGTGGAGTTTGGTTTCACAATCGACCCAATTACCCGGTTACACGCTGATTGGCTTTGTGATATTGATTTGGAAGAACAACGCCTAGAGTTAGAGTTAAAGTCATTGCTCAACAATGAGCAGTTTAAACCCTACAACGAAGTTTTTGACCAATTCGGATTTGGGCTGAGAATTCGCGCCCGGTTGCTAAGCCGGATTTACCCTTTTGAAGTGTTTCTAATTGACGGTAAACCGTTGATTGAGCGAGAAGTAAGGGAAGTCAAGCGTAAAGAAGTTAGCCGGGAGAAAGGTGAACGTGTAGTCAAATTTCTTCCTGGCGATGTCAAGCGGGTTAAGCGTAACCGTTCAAGGGATGCTTTCAAACTCAGGCTGGGTATGGGTACTGTTTTGGAGCAGTCAGGTGATAAGTTGGTAGAAAAAGGTTCTGGTAGTGCTTTATGCCGGAAAAACTTTTGGCAGCACGTCATTACTAAGATTGAAATTGATGGCCGTCTCCCTAATACCCCAATTGGTGAAGAAATCAACCTTTACAAAAACACACTCAAAAGTAAAGTTGATGCCTCTGGCAAGCAATTACTCAACGGCAAGCACCTGCAATCGAAGCTGGGTTCTAAGGTTGCCAATATGTTATTTCGGGAGTTGACGAGAGCGATCGCTTCACGATCGTAAAAACTAATGGCTAAGACCAAATGATACAATGTAGCCAAACACAGCAATAATTCAGCATTCAAAACCGAGGGGGATGAGTAGGGATACTCATCCCCCCAACTTTTGGGAATTCTCCATTTCGCAGTAAGTTAGAGTGAATCCCCGCACGAGTTAAGCATGTGGGCAGGGCTGGCAATCGCTCACGCTCACACTGGAAGTTGTAGTTAGCCGTCGGTGTGCCCACCGCGATCGTTAATTCTGGTACGGATTAAATAAGCTTTCATCTCAGTTAAATCACGTCCCAAGACACGAATCATATCTTCCAGGTCTTCAAACCCGTGAGCAATAGCTTCAGAAATTTGAATTTGATTATTTTTGAGATGCTCAAAATCTCGCTGTGCAGCGTACTCTTTCTTGGCCGCATCAGCAGCTCTTTGATTTGATAATTGTTTGTCAAATTGGATTTTATTAAACCACCAGACAACCCATCCAGAAACGGCACAAACCAAAGATAATAATAAACCGGCTACCGTCGGATCGAATTTCATAATTAAATAAGTTCTCGGACTAAAGCCTTGCCACCAGTACCTAAAAGTAGTCCGGTATCGTCCCAAATTCCAGAAACAATACCAGTGTAGCCAAATGGAATTTCGTAATATCCGCCCGCACTGATTCTGTAAGCGAAAACAGTTTTAGAAACGGAATTACCAAAATCAATACACAAAGGAGCATTACTATAATTCCAAATAGTTGCACCTTTACGATTTGAATTATCAGCAAGTATAGTTTGCATTGTGTTGCTAACAGCAACGCTGGTAGGCGTAGCAACACCACTAGTTGCAGGATTAACAGTAGCGGGATTCCAGAGAGCCATTAATAGCTACACTCCACAAACGAAATCTTACAATTACTTGCGGCGACAGCAGAAATCTTCCCAGTGTAGAGATTGTTTTGATTAATCTCATAACTACCACCTCGCGGTTTGATAATAACTCCTTTTTTATTTACTGCGTTGGCTGACTCTGCCAAAACTAAAGTTATATCAATATTGGAGTTATTCACAAAAATCGCATAACTTCTGTTAGCGTTAGCCTCTAACAAAAGAGTTCCATTAGCATTTAAACTCTTTTCATCATTAGTGCATTTATCGAATGGAACAGCAGAACCATTAGATGAATCAGATGGATTATTCAGCATTAAATTAAAGCCTCTATCTTCAAATTCCACTGAGCAAAATTTGTCTCAGGAGTAAAAGGCAGGTATCGTGATGCTCGGATAACTTGAGGAGTTCTAATTACGTATCCTTGCTCTCGCAATTCGTAAGGAACTGGCAAGTCGTAAACTGTGGGGACATCGATTACTTTGATGTAGCAATTGCGTGAAGCGCTGCCATCACTATAAAAAAATCGCAAATATGCACCGCTTCTAAACTTCCATTTATTCCAGTCATCCAAGTTTTGAATCGTCGTAGTCAAACGAAAAGTGTCCGCTACGACTTCATCAGGAAAAGACTGCCATTGATTAGTGACAATCAATTCCCCAACTAACTCCCAATTAGCCACGAGAAACAACGCGCAGGCTAAAGCCAACGCTTTGAATAGTGCCACTGCCACCACCAGTAATACTATAAGGATCTCCTTTTAGAGCATCCAAAATTGTAGCTAGTTTCGCGCTAGTGCATAGTAATTTCAATCGGCTAGGTCTACCAGCACTTGTCCTAGTAATAGCGGTTACCCTTCTAAGAATTCCTTTTCTTAAAAGGTTCTTCACCGGATACTCTGGTAAATCTTGATCGGCGTCTGCGGCGACTGCGATTCCCGTTTCTGTTGCAATTGTCCCATCATACAAGCCAGCCGGGGCACGAAAAGCATATTTAAGTGTACCAACAGTCGCAACGAATTTGTCTAACTTTGCCATTTCATCCTCTAGAAATTTGTTTTAGTCGTTGATTTAACGATTTAATTTGACCAGAAGCGCCACCAGTAATAGAGAAGCTTTTATTTAGTGCGGTATCTAAAATTTGTGGAAAGACTAATTTATTACAAAGCAACTCTAAGCTTCTTCTTTTAGTACCTACTAAAACAGTTGCCCCAATACGAATTAATAAACCTTCTCGTAAAAGGTTTTTAACCGTGACTTCTGGTTGGTCTAGCTCATTGTCTGATGCCGGATAAATGCCAGTAACACCACTACCAATACTTTGATAAAGTCCGGCTGTTGACTTGAAATAGAACTTATCAAGGTCAACATTAGTAATGAAGTACTTCTGAAGTTTGGGCATAAATTACCCAAGTTGAATATTTGTCGGGTAGTAAGCTGTTTTAACTTTGAAATTATTGAAAGTTGAACCGACTAAAGATGCACGAGCTTGCATAGCTTTGTCGCCTGCAACAATTAATGTTGCTGTTTTCCGCCTCGTATTCGCACCAATATATGAGATTTTTATTTTGCGAATTAATCCATCGGCTACTGCGCGGCCAACAGTTGTAGAGGGAACGCCTGCTGGTGGGTCACCTGTGAGCTTAACAACACCTAATGCAGCACCAAACGAGCTATAAACATCTGGCAGAACCAATAAAACCCTATTTTCTCCCGTACCAACCACGTGAGGTACATTTTCAACTCCTGCAATTCTTGAAGCCATAAGCTTATTTCAGGTTTCTTGTAATTATTGACTGATCAATAACTAGCACTGCTTGGAGATGGTTCCGTATTCTGGAAATGTTATACATTTCCCTATGTCCTGGAACATCAAAATTAAATTAAGTAATTTACGGTAGAAGGGGTGTATGTTTAAAAGTGGTATCTATCAGAAAAATTGGGGATACAGAACCCCCAAAGGAAACATAAGCATATCTAAATCTCAAGTTGACTACTGGTCTATATACAGCTTGTTTATATTGTTTACCTAAGACAGTATCAGTCAAAGTTGAAGATTGTGTGGTGCTGTCTTTTTCTGGCGTAACGACGTTAATTTTATTGATATCAAACGGTCGGTCGATTGCATTGCATAACTTTTGATAAAGGCTAATTGCTTCAGGCTTAGAATTAACTAACCAGCGTCCACCCCTGGGAAAACCGTTAACTGGATCGGTGTAGCTTACTGCGACTTTTCCAGCAGTGTATACAATACCTTTGTTGCCCTCTACAAACTGAGTTTTAAGTTCTCTCGCTATCTCTAATAAATTAGCTTTTGTGATGGCTGGCATGGCTTGTCCCGCTTTAGAAGCATAACTGGTTAGTCTGCATGATTTTTCATGGTCTAGACGCTTACCATTTACGGGTACAGCTTGAGAATCTTGGGAAAAATATAAAAATAATTGAGGATGCCCAGAAACGGGCAAAGCAGTATCAAGACTGCTGCCGTAAAATATAGCTAAATTCTTTCTGGCATATCCTAACAAATCAAACAATAAATGATGCCTTAAATTCATCATTAATTGATTGTCGTTGTCTGTCATCGTGCAGGCAACGCGTAGGGCGCTTCTTGACGAAGCGATGTTGGGTTTCCAATCATCACCAAGGTCACTGAAATAGCGTTTTACTAGTGCATTGTGCTGAGGAATGTAGATTTTTTGTAAATGTTCAAAAGGGTCAAAATTATCAGGTAACTTGTCCTCTGGCGGTTGTGCTGGGGTAATTACCATGTTTATTTAATCTCCACCATCAAAAATATCTTCAAGTGCCAAATCCGCAAAGTTTGTTGAATCTGCCTTTGCTTGCTCTCCCTTCGCTTCTTCTACTATTGGGGTGGGGACTTCAACGCCTGGTTTGTAATGAATTATGTTATTGTCAGCATCTCTGATTGGGTTGCCGTTTTCATCCTTCGGATCGGTTTGCGATATCTCTCTCTTTAAGTCAGCGGTACTGCTATTAATTCCGCTTAGTACTTCCTTAAAAGCAATAGGAATAGCGACGACTGCGGCAATAGAACTTAATTTTTCATTAGCAGTGTTCAACAAAGAAAAGAATTTACCTTGAAGATTCGGCTGTGGATTCATGTACGCATAGGCATTTTCAAGCAATACACCACCCTTCCTTAATGCATTGCCTATCTTGCCGAGATTCCCTCCTATTACTTCCAGTCCTGTTGTGATTAGACCACCAAGTTGAGTAACTTGATTAAAAACGTTTGAGGCTGCTTGATATATCCTATTGGCTTTCTGCCAAGCTTCGCTAAGTGTAGTGTAATTTGCCTCTCCAATAGTATCAGCTATTATTTCATGTACTGCTTTTCCTAATACCTCTGAGAAATTAATAGGATTACCATCTATCCCTTTTGGCAATATAAATCCAAGTACTTGGTCAATAATCATAATCAAAGTTTGACCAAGTTGATTACTTAGCATCAAAGCGTTATGCATTGTTGCCGCAAAAGTCAGAACTTGTAACACCTTGTCTAAATAGCTATTTTGGGCAATTCTTGTGATTAAGCCACTAATTCCGCCTAGAACTTGATTACCAAGTTTATTGTTGATGACATTTAGTAACGCCAAGATAGCAGCATTGCTGACAGCTACCACAGCATCATAAATTTGCTTGAGTAGTGCGAGTATTGCTGCCAGCGCAGTCATTATGGGCGTTAGTATCGTCGTTCTTGTAGTCGTGTGCTGCGCTGTGCTGTTGGCTCTAGTCCCCGCGTGCTGAGCTGCAATGAAAGCTCGCAAACCTGCATCGTTATATGGCACAGCATCTACTCCATTTCTTCCGTTAATCCCATTAATTCCGTCTAGCCCATTTCTGCCTGGTGGCCCTTGCCTGCCAGGTAAGCCGTTGAATCCATTGCGCCCATCTCGTCCCGGTCTTCCTGGAATCTGAATAATTTGGGTAATACCGGGGGCGCCATCTCTACCTGGACGCCCATCTAAGCCGTTGCGACCGTTTAAACCGTCTCGCCCTGGTCGTCCTGGCAATCCTGGGTCGCCCTTCAATCCCTTCAAATACTTGATTCCCTGATAAAGGGATATCGCCGTAACAGCAAGCCCTAAAGCCTCCACCCCTTTCTGGAGTGCTTGACCCGCCAAACCCTTAGCCTGTTCGCCGATGCCCTTGGCCTCATTAGCTTTGTTGAAGGCCGTTGTAGCGTTTTCGTTCGCCCTGGCTGCATTCCGTACCGCACCATCAGCGGTAGTTTGTGCCTGATTTGCTGTCACCCGTGCAATACCAGCAGATTGTAATGCATTCCTGCCTATATCAGCCGCCGAATTGCCGATGAGTATTGCCTCCCTTGCCAAATCCCTCACACCAGGAATTTCCCCAGCTACAGCGTTGATTCGATTTTGGAGACCGAGCATTTTACCAAGAACGCGTGACACATCATCACCGAGTGCTGATATTTGGTTTTCTACCGCGTCAATGCGTGCCCCTAAAGTTTCAAGTACTAACAGTTGTTCAATGATCGTAAATATTGTGGCGACTGTATTAAATAAATCAGCTACTCGCAGCGCTAAAGTACCAACCTTACCAAGTGCTTGCCGACTGACACCTAGTGCTTCACCTGCCCTGAAGATTGCTTCACCTACGCCTCTTTCGAGTTTCCCGATCGAGTCAACTAGTCCCCCGACTTTGGATTTAAGTCCATCAAACAGCCCCTTAAGTCCGGTTACGTCGTTCGCTGCATTTAAAGCAGTTCTACTTGCTTTTGCTGCTTCCGTTAAAGAATCTGTAGCTTTATTAATTGCATTGCCAGATTTAAAGTCTGCTTGATTAGCAATATTTTTTGCCAGATCCGATTGCATCGAAGCGTTTCTGGCAATATCTATTGAACTAGTAGCTTTTCTATCCGCAGTAAAAGCATCATTTTGAGCTTTGAAAGCTGCATCGGATGCCCTATTGGCTACTCTGGATGCTGTTCCAGCCGCGTTGTAGGCATTTTTAGCCTCACTGGTAGCTACATCAGCAGCGGTTTTAGCTCGTGAAGCTGTAGTGTCTGCTTGTTTTGCCGTCCGCGATGCTTCCAAGGCTTCGTTCTTTGCTGTCACCGCTTTACTAATCGCTTCCTCCGCCTTTCTTTTAGCAGCTAGTGAATTATTTTCACTATTGGTAGCAGCGCTTTCAGCACGAAAAGCTTTGTCAAATGCTTCCCTTGCTTTGTTAATTCCGCTATCAATTTGTGGCTGCAACTTGTTAGCTAGTAATGCGGTTCCAGCCGCTACAGCAGGTTCTATTTTAGGAATTATGCTTTGCTCGGAGAGCTTGACCGATTTTTGAATAATTGCATTTTCATCAACAGGCTTCAATCCCGCTATTCGTGCTTTCAAATCATTGATTTGCGATTGCAGATTCCCACAGCAATCACACTTTCCAGCACAATTTAAAGCCTGCTGGAGATTAGAAATTGTGCTAGAAGTACTCATTTCTTAAGAGCAATTTATTGATTTGAGTTGGCTTGATAATCCTTCAATCTGTGCCCATTCAGCATTAGGAATGCACTTACCACTACAGCCAGTTCCGCAATTTACTTCACATTCACCCAACGATTGATATATTCCTGGTGTGGAGTATTCATTTGAAGAGATGCAAGCACCGTTAATGCAATCAAATTTCTCATCATCGGGAATGTACTGGACGGAAACAGAATGATATAAGGAATTTGTTGAGCATAAAATTCCTGCTACGCTTTGAGAAATAACTGAGCCATCGGCCCGCGTCATTTTGGTGGCAGTTGCAGAAAAGTTGTACCGACCCGAACCGCAAATATCATCTGATTGTTTGGTTATTTGTGGATCGGAATCGAATTCGTAAGTTAAAGTTACCGGGGCAACAGAACAATTAGTTGAATCTCGATAACTAAGTGTAGCGATCCATTTTCCAGCCATTAGTAATTATCCGGGTCAAGTGTGCTGCTGTCGTCAAGTTTTGCAAAGTTGATTGTCAGTTGATCGACTCGGTAAGGATCGTTATTTGTACCTCTTGTGGTGAAACTTGAAAAGCCATTAGCTAAATAGATAGATTGGTCAGTATTTGCATCAAAATTAGCTTGAGTAAGATAACTTTGAGCGTTCAGCGTCACTGCTGCAAAATGTCCCTCTGCACTGGCAGTAGTTGGTGTGGCTAAACCGGCTGCTTGTAAAGCACTATCAGGAATAAATAAACCTGCGCTTGATGTCGTTGCACCAGAAGCTAATCTTGTTGCTCCAGTTCCAAAAATTTGGGCGATAGTAGGTTCTGCCATAAATAAACAGATTTAGATTTTTGATGAAGTGAATAAATCCGTTGTATGGCTAATTGAAAAAATCGTAAATCTTCCACTTTTATGTAAAAGCAGAACAATTGCTGAGGACGTGTAAGTGTTGCCCAGATTAGCATTAAAGCACTTTTTACTATTAGTCAAAATTAAAAATGTTCCGATTTAACCACTGGAACTGGTTAATCCGGAACATCTCAAACTTGAAAGAGAATGAAAAATAACCGCAACGGACAAGCGGCTATTTTATCTGACACGGAATATTCTAAAATCCGCAAGCAGATAAAAAGTCAAAAATACAAACTACTTTTAGACCTGGCTTGGTACACAGGGGAAAGGTGGGGGGCTTTGGTGAAGTTACAAGTTGAGGATGTTTACAACGTTGACGGTAGTCCGCGAGAATACATCAATTTTCGGGCCAGAAGCCGCAAGGCTACACCAGACGGTAAGCGCAAAACTCGCCAAGTCCCAGTACACTCTATTCTTGCTGAATCGCTGTTGTCATATAAACCTGATTCTGATTCACCTTGGTTATTCCCCAGTAGACCGCCAGAAGATAAACCGATATCGCCTCGTTGGGCTGACTCAATTTTGAGAAAAGCTGTTGACCGGGCTGGGTTAGTGGTTAAGGGTATCAGCACCCACAGCACCCGCCGGAGTTTCATAACCAAACTGCACCGAAACGGGACTGACCTTTACACCATTAAGCAGATTACTGGCCACCAGGACTTCAAATCACTTGAGCGTTATGTCGAAATTGATAGCGATCGCGTCAAAGGAGCCATCAACGCACTATGAACCCCAACCTCCTCGAACTACAAATCGAAATCTTCTTTGACCGCTTGCAGCACGGCCATTACGATCACCCTCTGCTGCTGGCTATGGCACTGGAGAACCTCGCAAATCAGGCATGGGATGAAGTTGACGAAGTTTACCCAAACCTGTGACAAACTTTTTCCAGGTAGATTTCACAGCCGCGATCGCCATAAAACCAAAGAAAGGCGATCGCATTTTTCACGCTTACCACTACCCAAAACTCAACCAGCCGAATAACCTATGACATGTAATCATTTACAGCGATCGCTCAACCGAAAGCCGGCGATCGCCTTTTTCATGCGATCAGTTAGTTTTCCA
Source organism: Nostoc linckia NIES-25 (assembly GCF_002368035.1). Lineage (GTDB taxonomy): Bacteria > Cyanobacteriota > Cyanobacteriia > Cyanobacteriales > Nostocaceae > Nostoc > Nostoc linckia_B. The sequence continues at coordinate 6,301,006 of NZ_AP018222.1, forward strand.
CACCCGGCGCAATTTTTATTTTTGATGGCTTAACGCTACTCACTGGCAATAAGAATTTTGCTTTTAAGCAAGAAAAGCATCTTTGACAACGAAAAATCAATACTTTTAACCCCCTACGCGCGGCCCACAAAAAGGCGATCGCCCAAAACTACATTATTGAGAATGCCTGACACTAGTAAGTCATCAGTCATTGGGCATTGGGCATGGGGGAATGGGGAATGGGGAATGGGGAATGGGGACTAAGAAAAATCAGTGACTCTTCAAATTCAGTAGACACCAGACCGTTACCCCAATCAACTTGAAATTGGACATCAATGGTTGGAAATACCGCAATGATTTGGCCTTCCATACGATGCAAGCGTTTGTGTTTAACTTTCATAGGTTGGGGACTGGGGACTGTTGACGCCAGGAGCGAATCAACTCCTGAATTTCTGCGGGGCATTGACCGTCCGCGATCGCATTTTCAATTTCCGATTTTCTAAATTTGGCCTTGGGACTGTCCACACTCCCCAAGTAGCGGCGGTGTTTCTTCCTGCCAAACATCCAGCAATAGCGATAGTACCAATATTTATTAGTGCCTCTCTCTACCCAGTACTTTTCTACCCAATGGGTATCGTGTTGGGGCGCAACTTTTTTAGTATCTAATGCAACCTGCGCCCCAACAAGCGGTTCTACGGTTGTTGAAATTGTTACCTGCGCCCCAACACGTAATTCCCACTCGCGCCAAGCTTCGTTGTAATCATCCAAGTTTTGATAGTCGTCCGGCGCTGGTGGTTCGTCGCTATCGTCGTAGAAAATGGTGAGCTGGTCACCGTCAGGTTTAAATGGTGTCTCACCGAAGTGGGCCGGATTCCAGCGATCGCTGTCACTGTGTTGGGGCGCAGTTATTTCATCCCAGTAAGGATCGTGCTGGGGTTTGGAAATTTGAACAGACGGAATATCAAACAGTGCTAATTGCCCCGGCACTGGAGAATTTTGTTTCATAATATTTTTCAATCTTGTATTCGTGGCCACCTCAAAAGGTGGTCTTTTTTTATTCGTCATCAAAGAAAGTTTGTAAATCAAATGCACAGACAGGATCGTTCATTTTTGTTGCATGTGAAAGCTTTTTACATATTGCCCAGTAATTGCGATGAGTCTCCCACCATCGGCAACGCAAACAAACCCTAATAAATCCTTCAGGGTTATCTACTTTGTTCAAACCTCCGCGAATTTCAAATAAGACTAAAGCTATTTTTATTTCCCATGTTGGACGTTCTAATACTTCGGTCGCGGTGTCATCAAAATGTATACCAGCTTCCGAGAGTACTTCTTGATTAATAGAAGAATTAGAATGCTGCTGCTGTGTATTCCCCCCGTCGAGAGATTGCTGATTTGATGGCTGTAAAGTGTAACTGAAGTTACTGATGTGTAAGTTTTTTTCTCGCTTCTTCTTAGGTGGTTTCAGCCACTCTAGAGGTCTTATGAGTAACTTAAATATTTTCCAACTGTACTGTTTAACCACTTGCACAACACGGTGTGTTTGCAGTAATTCAAACATCTGTTTGAGGTAATTGTGCGTGTATTTCTTCCCACGTACTTTTTCTACCCAAGCATTAAATTCTGACAAATCTGGCTCGATTTCTTCACCTATTACCCCTTGCCTCATTAGCCATTGCCAAAGCGATTTAGCAGCAGGGGGGATATGGTGTTGGTAACAGAATGCTTCGTGTTGTTCAGTCCACGGAAGATTGATTTTATATGTATTTTCTGGCATAGTACTATTAGTTAATTTTCAGAGAGCCACCACGATCGCTAAATCTTACGGTGGCTTTTTGGTTTTTTAGTCATTAGTCATTAGTCATTAGTCATTAGTCATTAGTCATTGGTCATTGGTCATTAGTTATTCCCAAGAAAACCAAATTGGTTCTGGCTCATAGTCTTGGGGTGAGGTGCGGTCAAGGTGGCACAGTCCATCTTCCTCGTCGTAGTCTAAGGTTGGCTTAAATTCCCGGTGAGGATCGTAAGGGCAGGTTGAACACCTTAGCTCGAAAACAGGTGGATTATCACAGAGTTTGGCGTTGCCGCGTCTGCGTAAATGTTTACATTTGGTCATTTGTCATTAGTCATTAGTCATTGGTCAACAGCGATCGCCACGTTGAAGATTAAGTGCGATCGCTAAACAGCAAAAACCGCCCACACCTCTACTGGCTGGACGGTTTTATTTCACTTCTATTACGTCATCTCCACTTTCTTGGCGAGTTACCAGATAATAAATATCGCTTTTTATCTGGTTTGTCTCTTCTTTAAATTGATTTTCAGCTTCTTCACTTTCTCCCAGCCGCGCCTTGAGCCGAGCTTGGTGAGCATGAACGTATTCTAAATGCCGTTTTTCTAAGGCTTCCAGGCGCTCTATAATTTTCCCAGCAGTTGTGTCCCTGATTGGGACGAGTTTCCAATCTGGATTTCCCCTGTTGCTATCTTCTCTATTAGCGCTGATCTCGATAGTCCCATTGCTTTGGCTTTTTTCTGCAACTCCTCCCATGCGCTTTGACTCAGCTTGAGTCCCACTGTCGTTACGTCTTCCGCCGATTTTTTTGTTCTTCCCATTTACACTATCCATGCATTTCCCTCCATTTTACATGAGCAGAATAATTAAGCATGAGCAAAATGCTTGACAATAATTCTGCTCATGCTTAATATACATGAAGTATTCTGCATTAGCAAAATACTTTTTTAAACTCCCCCCTCACCCTTGCCATAGAGCCTGTGAGGGCATATTCAGGAGCAACTCACCCGCGCCATTGCCTTGTTGCCCCGGCGCGGAAACACCCTAACGTAATCACCGAGAACAGAGCGCTGCTCGCGAGTTGAGAGCGCGGTGATGTTTGATGTCTGCACACTTACAAACCCAGGAGATAACTGCATGACAACAACAGTTCAACAGTTAATAGAAAAGTTGCAAGGCTTCCCACCGGAGGCAGAGATCATTCTGGAAGATGAACCTGGAGATGAATATTATCTGGGTTCAGTTTCAGCTAGGGGTTTTAAAAATGTAGTGATGATCAAATTGGGAGCAGTTATCGAAGAAGAAACCGATGATGACGATGAGGAATAATCGTCTGAATTCTGACTTCTGAATTCTGAATTCTGAATTCTAAAATTTTGGCGTTATCTCATCACTTATTACGCCACAAATCATGTTGTTTATTAAGGAGGTTATAGACGAAAATCACGTTATTTGTCACTAACCAATTAACCATTATTTGCCTGCCAGTACCCGCTATTTACTGGCAGTTCCTAAACCATGACAAAACCTGTAGGTTACTACACAAATTACACACCTGGCGATGGTTCCTTATTGGAAAAATTGCAGGCCGATTATGGAGCGCAATTTCAGCTAATGACTAGACGCGAAAAGTTATTTTTAATTTCGTCGCTTGCGTCTCAGCTGTGCGATCTAGCCCCTGGACGTTGCCGAGATGAAATTTATGAAATCGGGCATCAAATCAATAGCGTTATTGCATTGGGCGACAGGGAAGGACTAATCGAAGCGCTCATTAATCAAGTCCGTTACGGTCAACAATCAACAGGAGAATTGCCTATGCAGCAATAACCGAGCAATTCATTTGACGTTCTTTTTATAGGGAATCACACCAGCGTGGACTGGTAAAGTTTGCGCTGGTGATTTTTTTGAAGAATTTGGAATCTAAATTATGGCTTACCGCAATGAGATTAGACCGTGGGCAATTTTCCGAGTTATGCCCAATAGTGAAAATGAATGCATTTATCGATTTCGTACCCGCTCTGATGCCGATGCCTACGCAAGCATTTTGCGGCAAGGTGGCGGAGTTTTTCTAGTAATGTTTGACCAACCACAGCCACAGTCAGTTAACCAAAGTTAGGTTTGAAGAGCGATCGGGTGAACGCTACCGCGATCGCTTTTGGTTGATTCAAACACTTTCAAACTTGTACAAGTAGAAAATAACACACGCCCATGAAAATCGAAACCATTACTTACAAACGGGTCAAAAACCTGGGTAATTTTGAAAATGAAACCTTCCAGGCTACTGCAACTATTGAGGAAGGTGACGATCCAGCAATTGAAGCCAAGCACTTGATGTCATTTGTTAGTGGTCAGCTTTATGGTGCTGTTCGCAATCCTGCACCCCAACAAGGACAAGAGGTTGAGGATTTTTAACTGAATTTTTAGCGATGCACGAACCCTTAGACATTAATGATTTTTGTCAAATTCTAGACATTATCAGTCGGAACGACAAACAAAATCGCCCTCTAACTCACAAACAAATACGAGTCTATTTGGAATGTATTTCCGAGTTGTGGCCAAAATTGGATATCCAAGATACTTTTATTGTACCAGTAACGCCACGTATCAAGTTTTACTTCCATGCCATGTCGTGCTGGATTTCCCACGAAAAACGGGCTTTTCTTGCTGAGAAATTAATCGAACTGCTTCGTTCGCTAGAAAAGAACAACAAATCAAAACAACAAGATAACTTCACCCAGGTGCAAGCTGACCCCATACAACAAAATCTGACCCAGGAGGAACCTGACCCCGATGACATCCCTTTTAACCAAGGGGACGTTTCGGTGTCGTTGGAAACGTCCCCTGGCAATTTTTAGCTGAAGTTTTTTAGCGATCGCGTTGCTTGTGATGGAGTCAGGCGATCGCCAGGATTGCTCACCATTTTTAGATTATCAAAATGCACACCATAGTTAATACACCATCCGTGTTTAGTTGCAAATTACCTACAGCTGGTTGGCTCAACTTGTCCCAAGTGCGGCAAATCCAGTTTGAAGACGTGCCCACTCGTACCGCCGTCCTCACCTGGCAGAACGGAGACAAGCAAACATTTTTTGGTGAAGATGCTGTGACTCTTATTAATGCTTGGGAAGAAGCAACATTACTTTTACAACAGCGCTGCAATTGTAATAGTCACCGTCTAAAAAATCGCAGATCATTATGACTAAACATGACACTTGGGTGAAACTCAAGCCCGGTAACCCTTACGAGCCAATCATCGACCTGTTCCCCGATGGCATGATTCCCATGCGCGACCCGTTCCCCCTGGAGCGAACATCATCATTTGGCGGTGCCTCTTTGTGGATTATCGATCTCGAAAGGTTAAACAGCGTTCAAACACAGGCCCTAGCTCAACTCATTGCCCGACATCGCCTTGCTTCCCCAACCGAAGTTGCAACAGAGGCAATAAATAAGGGTGGTTTTGCCACAAATCACGAGTGGGTTGAGGCCATGTGGTCTGGCCCCGAAGGCCTCCAGCGGCAAAAAGAACTTGCTAATTTTTTGGAATCCGCACCACAGCCACCCAGCGCCGAAGCTTGGCAGGAATTTTGCAATAGCCAAATTGAGCGCTGGATTGAGGGGAATGAGGAACCGCCGCCAATCAACTCGATTGAGGATGTTGACCCAAGGCTAAGAACTCCAGAACTCGAACAAGCTCTGAAAATGAACCAAATTAATGCAGCAATTAACGAGGGTAATTATTCAGTTTTTGATGTTTTGAGTGGTCGAGCTTTCGTTGAAGTTCTCAACCAAATTGACCCCGACACCCAGTATTCATTAGTTGGCGATGACGATGATTTTGATGATGAGGATATTTATGAATAATGAAAATTCCGAAGCAGTTAACGATATTTTTCAACCAGATCCAGCATGGGATTACTATATACCCTGGCATTCATTACATCACGTTCAAGCCAAAATTTCTGAGGCTTTAAAACTCATGACGGACGCTGAAATAACTAATGTGGCAGTTGATGAACAACTTAGAGAAATACTTGATTTAGCTTCTGACAAATTAATAGAAGTTGTTCAGAAATTAGAACACGACGAAGAATAACCGCCTGATGAATTGCAGTTAAAGGAAATTGCGATCGCACTTTTGGTGTGGGCTACCTGACACAGTAGCCGAAACGGTGGCATCGTTGCCACCGTCGCGGGTTGTGTCCAAAGCACCCGCCCCATTGTTTTTAGGAAGTGGGGCGTTAATGATGAATTGCACGCCCAATTTTGGGGTGTTTTATTATTCAAGCGCACCTTTCCTATAAACTACCGGGTTGAACCCAGCGTTAAGAGTGAATCGCGCCCTTTTATTAGTGGGGTGTTAGGGGATTCAAGCGTCAAAACTGGGTCTTTTAAATTAATTCGTGGTCGCAACACGAACAGCAAAAAGCCCTCAATTAATCAGCAGAAACATGACAATTAAATCGATTATATCCTTGGGAGTTGATGTTAGTAAATCAAGCGTCACTTGTCATATTTTATCACAATACCCAATTGGAGGCTTAAAGAATTATTGGCAAAAAACCAGAAATAAATCTAACAATTTATTTCCTAGTTTTTACTCTAATTCTAAAACTAAAAGCCATCAAAAATCAGCGTTTGATTTTATTGATTATCTCAAAACTAACAAACCTGATGTTGCTGTTTTAGAGCCAACGGGGAATCATTACTCTAGATTATGGTCAAGGATTCTTGAAAGTCTAGGAGTTAAAATTCTGTGGGTTGGTCACATTGAATTACGCCGATATCGTGGTGGTAAAAACCTGCCAAATAAATCAGATGCAGCTGACGCACTCGCTATGGCTGCTTATGCTCTAGATCAGGAAAATTATTTAGAAACTGGTGAATTAAACCCACGCCAATTTTTAATGCACCGCCCACAGGTAATAGACCAACTGCGGGAATTAGTACAACAACTAGAACACCTCAACCGCGTTCAGTCCCCAATCATCAACTACAACCGTCAGGTTTTGGCCTGGCAGTTCCCAGAAAAAGCACATAGTAATTCTCAAAGTACTAAACCTGGCAATGTGCCGCCGCTTTGGGGCTGGTTGGCTGGGCGAGAGTTAGAAGTAAACCCGCAAAGTTACAAGTCATTAAGTAAGCAGTATCAGCAATCAGTAGCAGTGGAGTTTGGTTTCACAATCGACCCAATTACCCGGTTACACGCTGATTGGCTTTGTGATATTGATTTGGAAGAACAACGCCTAGAGTTAGAGTTAAAGTCATTGCTCAACAATGAGCAGTTTAAACCCTACAACGAAGTTTTTGACCAATTCGGATTTGGGCTGAGAATTCGCGCCCGGTTGCTAAGCCGGATTTACCCTTTTGAAGTGTTTCTAATTGACGGTAAACCGTTGATTGAGCGAGAAGTAAGGGAAGTCAAGCGTAAAGAAGTTAGCCGGGAGAAAGGTGAACGTGTAGTCAAATTTCTTCCTGGCGATGTCAAGCGGGTTAAGCGTAACCGTTCAAGGGATGCTTTCAAACTCAGGCTGGGTATGGGTACTGTTTTGGAGCAGTCAGGTGATAAGTTGGTAGAAAAAGGTTCTGGTAGTGCTTTATGCCGGAAAAACTTTTGGCAGCACGTCATTACTAAGATTGAAATTGATGGCCGTCTCCCTAATACCCCAATTGGTGAAGAAATCAACCTTTACAAAAACACACTCAAAAGTAAAGTTGATGCCTCTGGCAAGCAATTACTCAACGGCAAGCACCTGCAATCGAAGCTGGGTTCTAAGGTTGCCAATATGTTATTTCGGGAGTTGACGAGAGCGATCGCTTCACGATCGTAAAAACTAATGGCTAAGACCAAATGATACAATGTAGCCAAACACAGCAATAATTCAGCATTCAAAACCGAGGGGGATGAGTAGGGATACTCATCCCCCCAACTTTTGGGAATTCTCCATTTCGCAGTAAGTTAGAGTGAATAATAAATTCAACTTCAAAGTGCGATCGCAATGACTGATAAAGAACTCAAACATCTAATTGAGAGTAATGCTAAAACAGTCCAAGCTATGTTGGATGAATTAAGTGAAGCCCGACAGGAACGTCAAGAACTCCGAGAAGGAATGATCCAACTTCAGAATGCAGTGGCACAACTAACCAACATACAAGATAAAATAACTAATTTACTAATTGCTGTTGATGGCGATCGACCCACAATTCTCAAAAAACTTTCAGCAATTGAAACAAAGCTCGATCGGCTATTACAGGAAAATCCAACAGATGAGTTAAGGTAAATACAGCAGATATTAGGTTAGTTTTTGGTTTTGACTTACCGCCTCCTACCGTATTTCCCTAATCCACTACTATATAAATAGCAGTCAATATCGCAATATAGCTGGATTATCCCTCGTATTTATTATTGAACTGTTCGCGCCTAAACGTGCTAAAGCAGCATTTATTTTCCTTAAACAGCCGATAATTGTAAATAAATGTAAAAAATCCTTAGGCAGGAAAGAACCATCCATGCGTGTAATTTTAATGACTGGTAAAGGCGGCGTAGGTAAAACTTCCGTTGCTGCTGCAACTGGACTCCGTTGTGCAGAATTAGGCTATCAGACGTTGGTGTTAAGTACAGATCCCGCTCACTCCCTGGCAGACAGTTTTGATTTGGAAATGGGACATGTACCCCGGAAAATTCGCCCAAATTTGTGGGGTGCAGAATTAGACGCGCTGCAAGAACTAGAGGGAAACTGGGGTGCTGTGAAACGTTACATTACCCAAGTTTTACAAGCAAGGGGTTTAGAAGGGGTACAAGCGGAAGAATTGGCAATTTTACCAGGTATGGATGAGATTTTTGGCTTGGTAAGGATGAAACGCCACTACGATGAAGGTGAGTTTGATGTCTTGATTATTGACTCAGCCCCCACAGGTACAGCACTGCGCTTGCTGAGTTTACCAGAAGTCGGCGGTTGGTATATGCGCCGTTTTTACAAACCCTTTCAAAATATCTCGGTAGCACTTAGACCTTTGGTCGAACCCTTTTTTAAACCAATTGCTGGTTTTTCGCTCCCAGATAAAGAGGTAATGGATGCGCCTTATGAGTTTTACGAACAAATTGAAGCTCTAGAAAAAGTATTAACAGATAATACTCAAACCTCAGTGCGTCTTGTGACTAATCCCGAAAAAATGGTGATTAAAGAGTCTCTCCGCGCCCATGCTTATTTGAGTTTATATAATGTTGCCACAGATTTAGTTGTGGCAAATCGCATCATACCCAGCGAAGTAAAAGACCCATTCTTTCAACGTTGGAAGGAAAATCAGGAGCAATATCGCCAGGAAATTCATGATAATTTCCACCCTCTACCAGTAAAAGAAGTTCCGCTTTTTTCTGAGGAAATGTGCGGATTGGCTGCATTAGAACGCTTGAAGGAAACTCTTTATAAAGATGAAGATCCAACTCAAGTTTATTACAAAGAAACGACTATTCGAGTTGTACAAGAGCAAAATCAATACAGTTTAGAACTTTATTTACCTGGCATTCCTAAAAACCAGGTTCAACTGAGTAAAACTGGTGACGAATTAAATATTACTATTGGCAATCATCGACGTAACTTAGTTTTGCCGCAAGCCTTAGCAGCACTACAACCAGCAGGAGCAAAGATGGAAAATGACTATCTAAAAATTAGCTTTGCTGCAATGTAAGAGTTTAATTTTGTTGATACGTAAATCTTCAAAAAAGACTTCAAACTAAGAAGCAAACATCTTTTTTGATAGCGGAAAAAGGCGCAATTTGCTTGCGTCTTTTTTTTAGTTTTTTGTAAATTTAGTTATTAATTTGCCGTAGTTTTACTGAAGACAAATTGATGAAATAAATTCAAAAATGTCATTAGATTTAAGAATAAACAATTCAGGAGCCAAGAGTCAGAATTCAGAAGTCGTGTTAGCGACTAGTGAATGAATAAACGGGTTTAAGTCTTCCACTGATTGCATTCAGAATTCTGAATTCTCTTTTAATCGTGTGTGTTTGCAAATTATTAATTGAAGATCTTATCAGCAATGACCTCGAACTCTGAGCAAGATTGGCGGGAAAATCGCCATGAAGAAACTTTACTCCACCGGATTACAAATCGTATCCGGCGAAGTTTAGAATTAGAAGATATTATCACAGTCACAACAGCAGAGGTGCGATCGCTACTGCGAACTGACAGAGTGATGATTTACAAATTTCATCCCAATGGTAGCGGTCAGGTCATTGCTGAGTCTATCTACAATAATCGTTTACCGTCGCTACTAGGACTGAATTTCCCGGCTGACGATATTCCACCCACCGCCCGCGAACTATTTGTTAAATCACGGGTGCGTTCTGTTGTCAATGTTGATACTCAAGAAATTGGTCAAAGTCACTTACACGATCTGGAAAATGGAGAAACCATCTCGGAAGAAATCTGTTACCGTCCTGTAGACCCTTGCCATATTGAATATTTAAAGGCAATGGGGGTAAAGTCTAGTATGGTAGCCCCTATTCTTTACCAAGATCGACTCTGGGGGCTGTTGGTGTCTCATAATTCTGAGGCGCGTTTGATTTTAGAATCAGAACTAGAAGCATTACAAATAGTAGTCGATCAACTGTCAGTGGCGATCGCTCAAAGTACCCTCTTGGCTCAAGTCCGCAAAACAGCCGCACAAGAAGCGATCGTTAACCGCATTGCTAGCCTGTTACATTCACTACCGACAATTGTATTGCAGCCAGCCCTCGAAGCTGCTGTTGCCGCCTTTGATGGTGCTGGTGGTCGGCTTTGCATTAGAAGTGCAGCTTTTGATTACCACAATGGCAGCGTCGCCAGCTTCACAGAATGCTTAATCCCCGGAAATACTTGTATAAAATTGTATACCTGCGGTCAGCAACCTGTAGTACCAGGACAAACCATATATCCACTCATAGAACAGTATAGTGCTTGGCAGGAACGCTACAATTCCACTCAAGAATATGATGTTTGGCCGATTTTAGATATTTATCAAACTCCAGGCTGGCGAAGTTTGCAAGTTGCTTTTGAACCAACTAAAATTCGCAGTATGCTGGTGATTCCACTCCACTATCGTCAGCAGTTGTTGGGTTATTTAAGTATTTTCCGCAACGAAATAGATACCGAAACCCTGTGGGCGGGACAGTATGACAGCGATCGGAGGCAATTATACCCCCGGCGATCTTTTGAAGCTTGGCGCGAATCTAAAAAAGCACAGGTGCGGCCATGGACACCTGAAGAAATTGAATTGGCTAGAAACCTCGGTAAACACTTTGCTTTCGCAGTTCAGCAGTATGAATTATACCAACAAGTACAAGTCTTTAATGAAAATTTAGAACATCAAGTTAAAAGACGCACAATCGAATTACAACGCACAGCCGAACAACAACAAGCTGTGTTTAAAGTTATTGCCGAGATTCGTGAATCTTTGGACACAGACACAATTTTTCAAACAACTACTAAAGAAGTTTGTCAACTAATCAAAGCCGATCGCGTTTCTGTTTATCGTTTTGATGCTGATTGGGGTGGCGAATTTGTCGGAGATTTCGAGGCTGCTAGTCCATACTGGTCGAATGAATCCGGTCTAGGTATTAATATTATTTGGAATGACACCTACTTACAAGATACGCACGGAGGACGCTACCGCAACAATGAAACATTTGCAGTCGATGACATCTACAAAATGGGGTTTACTCAATGTCATATCGACAATTTAGAGCAGTTTCAAATTTACGCTTTTGTACTTGCACCGATCTTTGTCGGTCAAAAGCTTTGGGGCTTACTGGCAACTTATCAACACACAGGCCCTCGTCAATGGAAAGCCCCAGAAGTTCACTTTCTTAGTCAGATTGCGGCTCAAATGGGGGTAGCACTCCAGCAAGCTGAATTACTTACTCAGACACGAGAACAGGCGTTAGATTTGCAACAAGCAGCAGAACAACAACGGGTATTGTTTGAAGTTGTTGCCAAAGTTAGAGAATCTCTGGATTTAGATGCGATTTTTCAGACAACTACTCAAGAAATCTGTAAATCGATACAAGCGGATCGAGTTGCAGTTTACCGCTTCCAAGCTGATTGGAGTGGCGAATACATTGCTGAGTTTGTGAATGAAGGTTGGATAAAGTTAGTAAATCCTGGTACTAATATAATTTGGCGAGATAGCTACTTGCAGCAAACCCAAGGTGGGCGATATCGCCATAATGAAACCTTTGTAGTTGATAATATTTATGAAGCGAATCACTCTGAATGTCACGTTGGGGCTTTAGAGGAAATTCAAGCAAAAGCCTATGCCATCGCCCCAATTTTTATTAGGCAGAAACTTTGGGGTTTGCTAGCAGCTTACCAAAACTCTGAACCCCGTCATTGGGAAACTTCAGAAATTCAGTTTATTACTCAAATTGCCAATCAGCTTGGGGTTGCACTCCAACAAATCGAATTGCTCAATCAAACTAAAGAGCAGAAAGAAAAACTGGCTAAAGCTTTGGAGGATTTAAAGCAAACTCAAACCCAACTGATTCAGACAGAAAAAATGTCTTCATTGGGTCAATTGGTAGCTGGTGTTGCTCACGAAATTAATAATCCAGTGAACTTTATTTATGGCAACATTAATCATGTCAGCGAATATGCCCATGATTTGCTAGGAATGCTAGATTTATATTTGCAAAACTGCCCTAACCCCGACCCACAAATTCGCGATCGCGCAGAAGAAATAGACTTAGAATTTCTGACTGAAGATTTGCCGAAAACTCTCTCTTCAATGAAAGTTGGTATCGATCGCATCCGGCAAATTGTTTTGGGTTTACGGAATTTTTCTCGCCTCGACCAAGCAGAAAAAAAACCAGTTGATATCCACGAGGGTATTGATAGCACCTTGCTAATTTTGCAGCATCGCTTGAAAGCAAAACCAGAAAGTCCGGCAATTAAATTAGTCAAAGAGTATAGCGAGCTTCCCTTAGTAGAATGCTATGCCGGGCCGTTGAATCAGGTATTTATGAATGTTTTAAGCAATGCGATCGATGCTTTAGAAGATTATAGAGATACATCCAAAGTTTATAACAGTCAAATTACCATTACTACTACTGTTGGGGAAATAGAAGGTAATATCAAGAGTGTAGTAGTTCGCATAAAAGACAACGGGCCAGGAATACCCGAAGACCTAAAAGTAAGAATCTGCGACCCATTTTTTACTACTAAACCAGTAGGAAAAGGCACTGGTTTGGGGTTATCAATTAGTTATCAAATCATTGTTGAAAAACACGGCGGTGTATTTAAATGCGATTCGCAACCAGGATTAGGTACAGAATTTTGGATTGAAATTCCGATAAAACAAATCACCAAATCGCACCATCAAATTTCGTAGATTGGCGAGCAACATTTTAAAATTGGATTATTGTAAATAAATATATTGCAAGAAAACTATCCATCTGGTGAAAAATAATGTAGAGACGTAGCAATGCTACGTCTCTACTACCTATTAGGCTGGCCTCAAAACCGACTGCTAGAGTGAATTTTCATCCTCAAGATAGATGATTTAAATTTTAAAACCTATCTTAGGACAAATAGAATATAACTTAACCGAGACGATAATATATTTGAACAAGTAAAAATCACTTTAGTAAAAGTAAATATATGTTGAGTATACTTTGGGGCGTTGTTGTTGTGCTGGTTGCTTTTTGGGCATTAGGATTGGTACTTCATATTGCCGGAAATTTAATTCATGCGGTATTGCTTGTAGCTATTGCACTGGCTATTTACAATTTTCTCAAAACGCGTGATGTGTAAATTAAGAAATTACAACATCGTTTTTGAATTAATTCTCTCTGTTTATAGACTAGTTGTGAGATTAACTTTCAGTTTTGCTTGTGGCTGGCGATCGCCAGCCACAATCACAGCGCTTTTCATTTGGATGGAATACATACTTGAATACTAAATTATCGTAAGGGCACAACATTAGACTTCTTGCAGAAGTCGGGAAAAGGGGAAGGGGAAAGGGGGAAAGGTTTGGTATTTTCCCTTTTCCCTTTAACCTTTTCCCCTTCCCCACAAAAGTGCAAAAAGTACTTTTGCAAGAGGTCTATTGTTGTGCCCCTACTGTGGTCTATTCAACTGCAAATTGCTGTAATTGCCAAAATTTCCAAGAAAATTTAACTTCTCAGTTGCACTGGCATAGCTAAATAAGTCATTTTCAAACCACCCAGTGGCGTAAAAATCACTGGAGTTAGGCTCTGATTCAAATGCATTTGAATTTCGGAAGATGGTAATTCTTTTAAGCCTTCCATTAAATATTTAATATTAAAAGCAATTTCTATATTTTCTCCAGAAATTTGTGCTGGCATTGGCTCTCTACCACTACCCACATCTTGAGCTTCACAAGATAAAATAATTTCTTGGGCTTCGCTATCAATGCTGAGTTTGACAATATTATTTTTCTGATCTGCTAGCACAGCAATTCGCTCTAAGGTGCTGATGAATTGTCGCCGTTCTATTGTGACTTGTCGCTCAAATTGACGCGGAATCAGTTGTCGATAGGCGGGATATTGCCCTTCTAATGTGCGACTAGTCAAGCGTTGATTTTGCCATGCAAACACGACTTGACCTCGATCCAAATGTAAAGCTACAGTTTCATCAGACGAGGCGCTATGAGCTAGCATTCGTTGTAGTTCGCGTAATGCTCTAGCTGGGACTGTGACTTCTAATTGGCTAGTTCCATCTAAAGGACGCTCGTTGCTAGTTTCTACTACTGCTAGGCGATGTCCGTCGGTAGCTGCAAATTCTAAAGTATCTTGTTTAACTGTTAAATGCACTCCCGTGAGTACTTGTTTGGTTTCATCAGCGCTGGTGGCAAATAATGAACCCCGTAATCCTTCGATTAATGCAGCGGTGGTGAGATGAAGTACTTCTGTATTTTCAATTACAGGTAGTTCGGGAAATTCTTCTGGCCCCATTGCTCGTACTTGATAATACCCACTCTTCGGTGTAAGTGTAACAATTAAACCTTCGCCGCTGGATGTTGCACCTGTGAGTGCTGATTCATCATCAAGAGTAATTTCGCCCTCTGGAAGACGAGAAGTGATATCTACAAGTAACTTAGCAGGAAGGGCGATCGCTCCTCCTTCCCATACCTCAGCGTTAAAGCTAGTACGGATACCCAAGCTCAAATCAAAAGCTGTTAAGCTTACTTGGTTAGTTTCTGCATCCGCTTGTAACAGCACATTGGCAAGTATCGGATGAGTCGGTCGTGAAGGCACAGCACGACTGACGAGTGACAGGTTTGTACTGAGGTCGCTTTGGGCGCAAACTAATTTCATCAAAACTCCTGGGTCTGAAACCCCGTGCTTCTAGCACGGCTTTACAAAAACTTAACTGTACAAGTGAGTGCATCTTGGTAGGATTAGAACACGGTGAAATGCTCTAAACGCAGGGAATTGACTCGTTCCCAAGGCTTTGTGGCAGTAAGCGAGTGAGTTAACGAGAAACCACGAAAATTGAGTCTTTGGGTTGGGAAGTGAGTCTACACTCTCTAGTTAACCGTAACCCAGCCCGTAGTTCCGCAAACAAGATAAGTATGCACCTAACATTGCGGGTAGTCTTGGGAGGGAGATAAAGCCTCTCGCCTAAGGTGTGAGGAAAGGTTACAAGTTAGATTCAGCTGGTGAAGAAATATCCTAACATTCATTCAGAATTCAGAATTATTCCCCGCTCCCCACTCAAAAGTTATCGCTCAGATAAATTAGCAGTAAGCTATTTTAGGGCGTTTTTCATAATTTAGTATGGCAAGTATTAACGACAACTACCTGAAACTGAAAGCGGGTTACCTGTTTCCAGAAATTGCTCGGCGGGTGAATGCTTTTGCCGAAGCGAACAGTAATGCTAAAATTATCAGACTGGGCATTGGTGATGTTACTGAACCTCTGCCAGAAGCTTGCCGGACAGCGATGATTAAAGCTGTGGAAGAAATGGGCGATCGCAATACCTTCAAAGGCTACGGCCCAGAACAAGGTTATGCTTGGTTGCGGGAAAAAATTGCTGCTCAAGATTTCCAAGCACGGGGAGCCGAAATCGATGCTTCGGAAATCTTTATCTCGGATGGTTCTAAGTGCGATACCGGCAATATTCTGGAAATCTTTGGTCATGACAACACTATAGCCGTTACCGACCCCGTTTATCCCGTATACGTAGATACTAACGTTATGGCGGGAAATACAGGGAATGCTAACGATAAAGGCGAGTTTGAAGGTTTAGTTTATCTACCGATTTCTGCTGATAACAACTTCACCGCTGAGATTCCCTCGCAGAAAGTCGATTTAATTTATCTCTGCTTTCCCAATAATCCTACTGGCGCAACTGCTACCAAAGAGTATTTAAAGGCATGGGTGGACTACGCCAAAGCTAATAACTCGATTATTTTCTTTGATGCAGCCTATGAAGCTTACATTACCGATGCATCGCTTCCCCATTCAATTTATGAAATAGAAGGTGCAAGAGAAGTTGCGATCGAATTTCGGTCTTTCTCCAAGAATGCAGGCTTTACAGGAACTCGCTGCGCGTTAACTGTGGTACCGAAAACACTCACAGCCAAAGCCGCCGATGGTTCCGATGTGGAATTGTGGAAACTGTGGAATCGTCGCCAGTCTACCAAATTTAATGGCGTTTCTTACATCGTCCAACGGGGAGCCGAGGCGGTTTACTCGCCAGAAGGACAAGCACAAATCAAAGAATTGGTTAGTTTCTATTTAGAAAACGCCAAAATTATCCGCGAGAAACTCACAGCTGCGGGATTATCAGTTTACGGTGGGGTGAATGCACCTTACGTTTGGGTGAAAACGCCTAATGGTTTATCGAGTTGGGAATTCTTTGATAAATTACTGCAAACCGTCAACGTTGTGGGAACACCGGGTTCTGGCTTTGGTGCTGCGGGTGAAGGCTACTTTAGAATTTCCGCGTTCAATAGCCGCGAGAATGTAGAAGAAGCGATGAAACGCATTACTGAGAAGTTTAAAGTGTAGAGCGATCGCTTTTTGCTGCTTTTGTTAAACTCATTCTATTAGTAAAGGTTACGGTGGGCTATATTATCCACCGCAACCCGATCGCTAATTATTGAGATTTATACTTAATATTTTGGTTATGACTGCTGCCATTCCTGTTTTTAAACCTGTTAGCCAGATGCAATTGTCGCCTGGTAGCACTGTAAGTATTCCTGATGTTAGCTGGGAAGAATTTGAATCTATTTTGCAAGAATTGGGAGAAAAAAGAACTACAAGAATAGCCTACAGCCAGGGTAATTTAGAAATTATGGCTCCATTACCAGAACATGAAATTCCCAAAGATTTAATTTCTGATATTGTCAAAATATTGCTGAAGGCTAAAAATATCAGATATCAACCTTTTGGTTCCACCACCTTTAAGAAGCAAGGTATAGCAGGAGTTGAACCTGATGCTTGCTTTTATATTCACAATTATCAACAGATGATTGGTCGTCGCCGCTTAGAACCTGACGATCCGCCGCCAGATTTAGCGATTGAGACTGATGTCACATCAAAAACTACTCTCGATGCTTATGAAGCGATTGGAGTACCAGAATTATGGGTTTATGATAGCGGGAATCTTTCTATTTATTTGCTAAAAGAAGGAAAATACATAAAATCTGACACCAGTCCTAATTTTGAGGATATAGCTATTACTGAAATTATTCCTGCGGCTGTGGAACGTAGTTGGCAAGTAGGAAGTTTTCAAGCTTTGCAAGAATTGGAAGCAATGATTTAGTAAATGAGCGAGTAAACATCGATCGTTTGCCTCAATTAATTGATTGTCATGACTTACGCAAAAGATAACGAAAGTAGCGGTAATACCCTGCGGGAAGCCGCTCCGCGTCTACAAGAATTACCGCTACGCAAGAATAAGGTTTTCAGTCACATATTGCGTAAGTCCTGATTGTATTAAAACTGCGGCTACAAAATCAATGAGGACTCGGCGGGATATCTGAATTCTGGTTTAGTAAGGAGTATTTTGAGCAATTCCATACTTATCTTTCTACTTCCCAATCCTCAACCCATAAACCTTGAACACGAGCAAACTCATCTATATTATGAGTTACTAAAATCAGATTATTTGCTAAAGCGATCGCTGCAATTTGCAGATCATAAGGGCCAATGGGAGTTCCTAAGTTAGCCAGGTGAGAGCGGATATCGCCAAATATTTCCGCTGCAATATCATCAAAAGGTAAAGAAATAAATCTATTCAAAAATTGTTTTTGTAAAGCTAGATTGCGAGTTGGATTATTTCCTCTTTGCCCCATAAAATAATTCAGCTTTAACAGTAGAACAAACAACAATATCTAAATCACTGTGGCTTTCTAGCCTGCGCCGTAAAGTCAGATTTCTACCATTAAGATAAATAATACAAGCATTCGTATCTAAAAGATAAGTCATTCTAACGCTTCTCTTTGTTTATAATCTCCTTGAGGATGTCTCATAATTGGGTCATCTGCTAAACAACCATAAGTCTTATCAATAAACTCATGCCATCCTAATTGACTTAATTTTTCCTCTTCTAAAAAAGTAGTTTGTTTTTTTATAGGTTTCAATGTGACTGTGACTTCTAATTCAGTTTCTTTCATTTCTAGAGGGATATCTAGATGTAACACTCCGTCTTCGCCTACATAAGAACGTATTTTGATACTTTTCATACTCTAACTCCCTATTATTTGATTAAATATAGCATCTCAGTTATTAGTCTTAAAGTTTGATAAATAGTCTTCAACACATCTGAAGTGATGGCATTTTGCTTTTGACCGAATTTAATATTTGTTTCTCTGAGAGACTAACAATAATACAGATGCGATCGCAAACAAGCTCCCAACAATAAATGTTGCTTTTGCTCCTAGTGTTTCCCACAATCCACCAGCTAGGAAACTAGCAGGTAAAAGCGCTATTCCTACAGCCAAATTGAGAAATCCAAAAGCAGTGCCGCGCAGATTTGCAGGTATACTATTTGCTACTAGCGCCAACAGCAATCCTTTGCTCATGCCCAAATGCAAACCATAAAGGGCAAACAATCCCCAAACTTGCCAAGGTGCTTGTACGAAGGCGAAGCCTAGATAAACTAAAGCGTATAGGAGAAATCCGCCCACCAGTAACCCAAATTTACCGAAGCGATCGGAAAGTATTCCTATTGGGTAGGCACTGAAGGAATAAGCCATATTCATCACTACAAATGTCAATGGTATCAGTGAAGCAGAAATGCCTATTTGTTCGGCTCGCAGCAACAAAAACGCATTGCTGGAGTTGCCTAAATTGAATAGCAACGCCACTGCTACAAGCACCCAATATTTTCCACCTAAGGTGCGTAAAGCTTCCCATTGCAAAGGATTGCTTCGCTTTGATTGAGTTTCACTTGCTTTCGGTTCGTTGACTCCCACTGTTAATAAAGCCACCGCCAAGAAACCAGGGATGAGTGCTAGCCAAAAAACCAGGCGGAAGTTGTTTGCAAAAGCAGCCATGAGGGCAAATGCTATCAAAGGCCCCAAGAATGCGCCGATAGTATCGAGAGATTGACGCAATCCATAGGCTGCACCGCGTACCTCTGATGTAGTAGAATCAGCAACTAAAGCATCGCGGGGTGCGACTCGGATACCTTTGCCAAAGCGATCGCTAAATCGAGCTATTAACACCCCAGTTGGACTCGTAGCTACGGCGAATAGAGGTTTAACAAAGGTAGATAACCCATACCCAAACACCGCTAAACCTTTGCGATGTCCCAGGTAATCGCTCAATACTCCCGAAAAGACTTTCAAAACTGAAGCTGTTGCTTCCGCAATGCCTTCAATAATGCCGACAGTCAACACATTTGCGCCTAAAGCTGACACCAGAAACAAAGGTAACAGCGAATTAATCATCTCAGAGCTTATATCTGTCAGCAGACTGACGAACCCCAACACCCAAACGGTACGGGGAATTTCCTGAAAAAATTTATTTTGTAGCTGCATATTGCGTGTTTCTCTGACAAATACCATCAAGCACAAGCTATAGCAATCCTATTTGATTTGCTCTCCACTAGTGGGCTTCAGATCCCCGACTTCTTGAAGAAGTCGGGGATCTTTTTTACTCAAAAGTTTAGAATAGCAATATCTGATACGCTCAGGCCGAGTGTCTACCATCAGCGGCATAGTATGGTGTCATCGTCAGAAACTAATTACCAGTCTGTTGAAAATTCTCCAACAAAACTAGATAATTTTTTAGTTTGCGGCTTAGGAAGTTTGGGTCAGCATTGTGTTGCTATCCTCAAAGAATATGGTGCTGTTGTTAATGCGATCGATCTAGAACAACCTAAAAATTTACAAATACGAAATTTATTAAATTTATTAGAAAATTTATTCATCGGAGATTGCCGTGAGGCGAGTGTTTTAGAACAGGCAAATATTATTCAGTGCCGAACTATAATTTTAGTCACTGGGAATGAACGAGTAAATATAGAAGCTGCTTTTGCGGCGCGGCTTTTAAATCCTCAAGTTCGTTTAGTGATACGTTCTGATAAACAAAATCTCAATCAACTTTTAAATCAGACTCTTGGTAATTTTATTGCCTTTGAGCCGAATCAGATTTCTGCTTCTGGTTTTGCTGTTGCTGCCCTTGGAAACGATTATCTTGGCTATTTCCAATTGGAAGAACACCAATTTCGGGTAGTCAAGCATCAAATTAAAATGGACGATCCCTGGTGCAATAAACCGCACATCCACGAACTGAACACACAACATCTTCGAGTATTACATCACACTAATGATTCATCTATCTTACCTAAAGAATTTCATCAGTGGGAACCAGAGGCAAAATTAAGCCCAGACGATACTATTATTTATATTGAAGTTAAAGAACAGCTTCAGAGTTTGAAAAAAGTTGCTATTAAGCGTCAGCAGAATTGGCAGCAGTTATGGCAAGAAATTTTATTAGGCAGAGTCTGGAAGAATTTCAAACAGAAAATTCCATATTTCTGGCGAAAATTAAATAGTTATCAAAGTTTGCGGGTGGCAATAATTTGCGGGCTGACAATACTTTTTCTTTGGTGTCTTGGAACAGTTATTTATATCTTAAATTATCCTGAAAGTAATATAGTAGAAGCATTTTATGGTACTGCGGTGTTACTTTTAGGAGGATACGGAGATTTATTTGGCGACATTAATTTTAAAACACCACCAGAAAAAGCAGAACATATCCCAGGGTGGCTGCGATTGTTTAGTTTGGGACTAACTTTAACTGGTGTAGGTTTTATTGGGGTGTTATATGCATTGCTTACTGATGCTCTCTTAAGTTCAAGATTTCAATTTTTCAAGAGTTACCAACCATTAATACCCGTAAAAAACCATGTTGTATTGATTGGATTAAATCGAGTCGGACAAAGAGTTGCAGCTTTATTAGAAGAATTCAAACAACCTCTGGTGGGTATTAGTAACACAGCACTGGACGCCGATTTTTTCCACAAAATACCACTAATTATTGATAGTATTGCTGATGCTTTAGGGAGAGTCAATCTAGCTACTAGTAAAAGTGTCGTTGTAGTTACAAACGATGACATGGAGAATTTGGAAATAGCTTTGATGGTACACGCTCAAAGTCCTACAACTAGTGTAATTATTCGGACTTACGACCGAAATTTTCGTGATAATGTCGCACGGTTATTTCCTTATGCTCAAGTGATTTGTACCTCTGCTATTTCCGCAGAAGTTTTTGCGGCTGCGGCTTTTGGAGAAAATATTCTCAGCTTGTTTAACTTTGATAGTCAAACTATTTTGGTAGTCGAGTACGCGATTGAAGTTGGCGATACGCTCAACGGATTACTTTTGGCTGAGGTTGCCTATGGTTATGGGGTTGTGCCAATTTTATACCAAAGTTTTAAGCGTTCGCCTGTAAAATTAATGCCTTCTGATAATATACAACTTGCGATTGGCGATCGCCTCATCGTTCTAGCCAATACTAATAGCCTCCAGCGCATTGAGCGAGGCGAAATATTCCAGAAAACTTGGCAAGTAGAAATCGAGAAAACGTTAGCTCAAGATGCTATTTTTGATGGCGCTAACGAAATCAGTATAATTTCAGGATGCAGCATCGGCACAGCGAGAAAATTGATGGATAATTTGCCTGCACAGCTACCAAAACCATTATATAAACAACAAGCTTTGCGTTTAGTGCGGAGGCTAACTAAATTAAGAGTTACAGCTTGCTTGAAACCCTTTTCTGATAACTGAAGAACAATGCAGAATTCAGGATCGACAGTGCGGATGATTTAATTATCAATTCTTTTTTGGAAAATTAATATTGTCAATTATTCATAAAATGTACCACTACAGACAGATGCAATTTTTTCTTGCATTCTATTATATTTTAGGCAAAATAAATAATACAAAATCACAATTGGTGAAGAGTTCACCAAGAAAGCGAGAAGTTGAAGCTAAGGCTTCCGGTTTACAACACTCATCCAAGATTCCGACTTTAATTCCTCCTGAATTCTGACTCCTGAATTCTGAGTTATTCTTTATAAATTCTAGGGTGAAAACCGTACATATCGGGCAGGTTTTCTACATCGTACTATTTAATTCTAGCTGGATACAATCAAAGTGTAGCTTAATCAATGCTGTTTTTTAGAAAAACCATACAGCATTAGCAGGAGAGCGAAAATATGGGAAATCAATTCAAAACAGCTGCTTTGTTAGCTGCGCTAAGTGGCCTTTTGATAGCAATTAGTTACTGGGTAATTGGTGGTACTAGTGGCTTCTTGATTGGAATCGGTCTAGCAGCGGCAACAAATCTGTTTTCCTGGTATCAATCAGATAAAATTGCCCTTGCAGTATATCAGGCGCAACCTGTAAGTGAAAGGGAAGCACCGGGACTTTATCGAATGGTGGAAAAGTTGTCTCGTCGTGCGAATATTCCTACACCTAGAGTTTATATTGTTCCTAGTCAAACTGCTAACGCCTTCGCTACAGGACGCGATCCAGAACACGCTGCTGTTGCTGTTACCGAAGGGATTTTGAATATATTACCAGAGGACGAACTCGAAGGCGTCATCGCCCACGAACTCACACATATTATTAATCGTGACACCCTCACACAAGCGGTTGCTGCTACAGTAGCTGGTGCGATTTCATTCCTAGCACAAATGGTAAGTTACAGCCTTTGGTTCGGCGGTGGTTCGCGAGACAATGACAGAGGTGGAAATCCTTTGGGTGTTTTATTAACAGTCATGCTTGCGCCATTAGCAGCAACAATTATTCAGCTGGCAATTTCACGCACAAGAGAATTTTCTGCTGATGCCGGTTCTGCTAAATTAACTGGTAATCCCCGCGCTTTAGCTAGAGCCTTACAAAGGCTAGAAGCTACAGCCAGACAGATGCCTTTAAACGCTAATCCAGCTTTCGAGCCATTATTAATTATTAATTCCATCTCTGGACAATTTCTGGGTAACTTATTCTCCAGTCACCCTGCTACGGAAGCGCGAGTTGCGGCATTACTAAAATTAGAACAACAGTCATTAGTCATTGGTCATTAGTCATTAGTCATTGGTCATTGGTCATTAGTCATTAGTCATTGGTTATTAGTAACTGACATGTGATAAATGACATATGACTTACGCAAAAGATAACGAAAGTAGCGGTAATACCCTGCGGGAAGCCGCTCCGCGTCTACACGAATTACCGCTACGCTTGAATAAGGTTTTCAGTCACATATTGGGTAAGTGCTGGACAAATGACAAATGACAACTGACAACTGACAAAACTTTGCAATTAAGGATGTTTTAAAGATGACTTATAACAACATCGAATCCGTTGAAGCTACATTTGTTGAATCTACTGAAACTACAGTAATTGTAGAAATCAGTTCTCAAACTGATGAATTAGTGGAAATTGAAATGGCTGGTGAAAGTGATGAAGTAAAGCGCGAAACCAAAGCGCTGATTGAGGCTCTAAAAAGACGCGCTCAAACTGAGGCTGATTCCGCAGGTACTCTCACTCGCGAAACCTATTTAAATGCTGTGCGTCGAGCAAGAGAATTGATTGAAGGAAGGAAAGTTATAGAACGCGATCGCCTTCAATTAGAAAATGCTTGGGTGGTGATTCAAGACGAAGCCCAAAGAAATTGGTACTTAATGATGAAAGATTTACTAGACTTTAATTATCGCCTACAAAAGGCTGCCAAAGCTGCTTGGGAAGCTTTTAATCACCCTTATTCTCAAAATTAAATAGATAATGCGATCGCAGATTAATTTGGGGTAGCACAGCTAACTGTGCTACCCTATTGTGTTTTAGTATTAACCTACGAATTTAGGTAAATCAAGTACACAGGTAGGGGCACAATATATTATGCCCCTACTGCAAAATTTTACAAATCATTTAGTACGTGAATTCTGAATTTTTATTCAACCTTTCACGCACATAACTTGCTTGAGCGTTGCTACAACTTCGACCAAATCTGCTTGATTTGCCATCACTTGTTCTATCGGTTTATAAGCCCCAGGAATTTCATCTAAAACTCCTGTATCTTTTCGGCATTCTACCCCTTGAGTTTGCTCGATTAAATCATCAAGTGTGTAGACATTTTTTGCCTTATTTCTAGACAATAAACGACCTGCACCGTGAGAACAAGAACAAAAGCTGTGGGCATTACCTTTACCTTTGACAATGAAAGACTTTGCCCCCATTGAACCAGGAATAATCCCATAATCTTCTGTTTGGGCGCGGACTGCACCTTTACGAGTAACGTAAACATCCTCGTCAAAATGCACTTCTTTTTCGGCGTAATTGTGATGACAATTCACCTGCAATAAAGGTTTAGTAGCCTTTCCACCTGCAACATGCTTCTCGACTATGTGCTTAAAACGCGCCATCATCACATCGCGGTTGACACACGCATACTCTTGCGCCCATTGTAAATCGTGCCAGTATGCTTGAAATTCTGGCGTACCAGCGACAAAGTAAGCCAAATCGGGATCGGGTAATTTCTCACCTGCCATCTTGGCTAATTCTTTGGCTGTGTTAATGTGACACTGAGCTAGATTATTGCCAATGTGGCGCGAACCAGAATGCAGCATTAACCAAACTTGATTCTCTGTATCGAGGCACACTTCAATAAAATGATTGCCTCCACCGAGAGAACCCATTTGTTTCATCGCTTTGCTTTGGATGTCTTGTACGCCGCGATGCAAGTCTTTAAAATCATTCCAGCCTTGCCAATTAGTGACAGGTTTTTCAACGTCTTTATTTTCGTTAAATCCTGTAGGAATTGCTGCTTCAATATCCAAGCGGATTTTTTTGAGTTTACCTTCCAATTGTTCGCCAGTAAATGACGTTTTGATAGCGCACATCCCGCAACCAATATCTACCCCCACAGCAGCAGGTATGATTGCTTCTTTAGTGGCTATTACAGAACCGACTAAAGCACCTTTACCTAAATGAACATCTGGCATTAAAGCTAGGTGTTTAAAGACAAATGGCAGCGATGCCACATTCTTTGCCATCTTGGTTTCTTCTGGCCCCAAAGCGTGATTCGCCCAAGATAAAACGGGTGCTGGTGTAGTAATTTCTAACTTTTCGTAGGGCATAATTTTCTAATTTTGGATTTTTAATTTTAGTTTTTAGATTGGCAATTTGGCATCAGGTAGGCAGGGGGCAGGGGGCAGGAGGTAGAGGGAGGACAGCAAATTCCTCAGTCAACATTATTAATGGCCGGCTTACAAAAACCATTCTGTATTATGAGTGTAGTATAATTCGGTTTTCAGCGTCAGCCCGATCGCCACAGAATGAAAATATGTATTAAAATTTGTAAAGAAAATGACTCTAATTAAAACAGTCTTTACACTTGGTGATATACCTATGGCAGTGCGTCAAGATACAATCTGGGAACGTTTTTTCTCGCCTGTAGCGCGTTTTTTCATTGATGAAGATGGGTTGCGGCGTTATCAACAGAGTATTGATTGGGAGAAAGAAAGCGATCGCTTTCGACGAGCTGATGTCATAATTCCATCGTACTACAGCAGCGAAAATTTTCACGGGATTAAGGGCGGATATCTCACCTCCGATGCAGCGGTTACTTACGATCCCATAACCCAATATGTTCTGCCGCCTAGCGAAAGTGTTGTTCGTCAGGCTTTAATTGATGCTGTGAAGGTGAAACCACGACGCATACTCGATTTAGGTTGCGGTACGGGTACCACTACTTTAATGTTAAAACAGGCTTTTCCGGAAGCCGAAGTTATTGGTTTGGATTTATCACCTTATATGTTGGTAAGGGCAGAAGATAAAAGCCGAACTGCTGGTTTAGATATAGTCTGGCGACACGGGAATGCTGAGAAAACTGGTTTGAGTGATGCTTCGTTTGATTTGGTGACAGCTTCTTTACTATTTCACGAAATACCAGATGCAGTATCATTAGCAATTTTGCGAGAAAGCTTCCGGTTGCTGGTAACTGGAGGACAAGTGTTAATTCAAGATGGCAATCAAAAGACTCTGCGTCAATTAGAATGGCTCAATGACCTTTTTGAAGAACCATATATTCGTGAATATGCCAATGGTAGCGTTGAAGCAAATATGGGTGCAGCAGGGTTTGAAGCAGTGCGAACTCAAGATGTCTGGTGGATAAATCAGGTAACTAGCGGCATTAAACCTATAACATCCGAAAATATCCGTCAATATAGTGTAAGTTCAATAGACACCACAATAGATAATAATAATTTGGAGGAACTTGGATCGCCAGCATTTGGCATAATCGCATGAGTTTAAAGGCAGTTCTCTTTGATTTTAATGGTGTCATCATTAACGACGAGCGCATCCACCTGGAACTGATAGATGAGATTCTCATTCAAGAGAATCTCCAACCCCAGCGGCTTAATGAGCGTCAAGCTTGTTTGGGACGCAGCGATCGCGCTTGTTTTACTGAACTATTCGCCAATCGTGGTAGAGTCGTTACAGAAAAATATTTAACTCAACTGCTGCACCGCAAAGCCGAAGCTTACGCACTAGAACTGGAAAAAATTGAGAAACTGCCTTTATATCCAGGTGTAGAAGACTTAATATATCAAGTGCGATCGCGCAATCTGAAATTAGGAGTAGTCAGCGGTGCTATTCGCAAAGAAATAGAACTGGTACTCAATCGGGCTAAACTCACCGAACACTTTAAAATTATTGTGGCGGGTGATGACATCACTACCAGTAAACCAGAACCCGATGGTTATCTACTGGCGGTGAAAAAGTTGAACCAAGAATATCCGGAATTGAATCTGCAACCCCAAGAGTGTCTAGCAATTGAAGATACACCAGCTGGTATTCAAGCAGCAAAGCGATCGCACATGCAAGTCGTGGGTGTAGCGAATACTTACCCCTTCCACATGCTTCAACGCTGCTGTAACTGGACTGTGGATTATCTCAGCGATTTGGAACTCGAACGCGTCGAGAAACTTTATTCTCAAAAACAGTCCCAGTCATCAGTAACTGAATGATAAAATATTGATTGGTGAATTGATTAAGGGGAATTAGCTCAGTTGGTAGAGCGCTGCGATCGCACCGCAGAGGTCAGGGATTCGAGTTCCCTATTCTCCACCTTTACTAACCCAATAATACCCTAAAATCTAAGGTAATTCTCTTAACTCTGTCCTAAGATTGTCATAAATTTTAGGACAGATGCGATCGCTGTTTATGGAATCTTAATCATTTTTAAGAATCAAATAATTATAGTAGCTTTTACCATAATTATTTAAAGGTTTGTGTCCTGAAAGTATTGATTTACCGTAGAGAAAAACCTAAAAATAGTCTCATTCACACTGTTGGAAGCAGTTTAAAGTTTTACTGTGATGAGATTTTTATGGTAGATTTTACTATTATCTTATCATTAGGCTTACAATTTAATTAGAGGGTTAGTTATGCAAGATCGAGAACAAAATAAAAATATTCAAGATGAATTTCAAGACAGATTGAAAGCACTTTTTTCACTTATATCCTCATCTGGCTTATCATTTGCTGAGGATATAGGGAATTCTACAAAGTATATAAAAACAGAGGATTCTAATCTAGTTGAGGGTGATTTTAATTTTATAATGGCAGTGAAAGACACTGTTTTTGATAAAATTATTTTGAAAAATAATAATACATTCACTGGGTTAAAATTACCAAAAAAACTGATTTTAACCGGGGATATAAAAGCATACTCTTTAATATCAGGTAAAGTAATAGCATTTGAACCAAAATAATTAAAAATATATTTATGGCACAATCAATAGTAAGAATTACTTTAGAATGTGACGCTACACAAGCTGAAAGCAAACTAAATAATTTATCGAGACTTATTGAAGGCAATTTAGGTAAATCCTTTCAGTCTGCTGCTTTTAATTCCCAATTAATGATTAAAGGTTTGGAAGTAGGGATTAATGCCATTACTGGGTTTGTAGGGAAATTAACAGATGGTTTAAAAAATGTAGCATCTATCCAACTTGAGAATATATCTGTGGCTGGTAACATAATGAAGCTTACGGGCCAGAATTATGCTCAAGCTACAGAATTTATTGATGAATTCAGCAATAAAATGTCTGTAATTGCTGCTGCTTTACCTGGCCAAACCTCAGACTATGTTGATTTTGGTAAAGCGATCGCTGATGATGTTATCCCAGCAATTGATAAAATTAATGGTGTTATTGATACTAAAAAACTTCAGTCTGAGTTACAGGATGTCTCTAAATTAGGCACATTGCTAGCACAATCAGCAGGAGTACAAAGCACCAATGCAGCCCAAGCACTTAGTAAGTATTTAGGTGGTACTGCATCAAAGGGTGAACTTAGCCAGTTAGACTTTTTCCAGAAGAATACAACTTTTAGAAATTCTCTATTTCAAGAAATTGAAAAATTGGGTAAGGATGTTAAAGAGCTAACTGTACAGCAACGCTTAGAAATTTTTAAAAAAGCTGCTGCTATACCTCAAGAAGTTCTAGACGCTCAAAGTAAATCGCTATCTGGAATAATGGCTGGTTTTACGTCTAGTCTTTTCGATCCTCAGACTGGTTTATTTGGGTGGATGCGCGATCTAGACTCATCAATTAAAGGTAATCAATCGGCATTATCAGCTATTCAGGAAGGTGTAGGAGCTTTAATAGGTGAAAATGGTTTATTAAGTGCTATTGGGGAAACCTTAAAACTTTTTGGATTTGAAGCGATAGATCCAATGTTGTCATTAAGAAATACTATTTTAGGATTAAATGCAAAAGTTAAATATTTGCGTGACGTTTTGAATAGTTTCTTAAATATTGGTCAGGATACTTTAACAGGTAGATCATTTAGGCAGTCAGCAGAAATAACGCGATCGCAGGGTGAGAGAGAGAATAAACTAGCTAACGATCTAAAGTACTTTTTCGATCAAGCTTTTAACATTGACGGATTAGGTAAAAAATTAGCCTCTATTACCAATAGCTTTTTCGATCAAATTGCAAATACAAACTGGGTAGCAGTTGGGGCGATCGCTGGTGAAGGTCTGGGCCGGATGCTTAATGAAGCTTTTAGATTCATCAACAATATTGATTGGGGTAAGATTGGAAATGCTGCTTTAGAGATCGGGAAAGGTCTATACATAGGAATAGGTAAATTTTTAACTACCCTTGATTGGATCGCAATGGGTAAAGCAGTCGGTATTTTATTGCTAGCTGCGACTGGTGCGGCTGCTGCTGCTTTAATTGCACCTGTGATAGCTGGTGTAGGAGCTATGGGTACAGCGATATCGGTTGCAATTGTAGGTTTTACTGCGGCGATCGCATCTAATTGGGATAAACTCACAAGTACTGCTAATAATCTGTGGCAGTCGGTTGTTAATGCTGTGACTGGATTTTTTAACAGTGTAGTTTCTAAATTTAATGATCTGCTTTCAAAGGTTCCAATACCCGGATTAGAACAACAAGTAATTACAGCAAAACCCGGTATTACTCAGAATTTTGCAAATGGTAATCCTGGAATGCTTGAGGCATTAATCAGAGAAAATAGACAAGCACCTCCAGGATCTAGGCCTGTAATTGCTAATTCATCAGAAGCTATTTTTACCAGAGATCAACAAAAACAATTACTTGCTAACAGTGGAGGTTTTAATTTTAATGGGAATATTATTATTCAAGGTGATGTGAAAGATCCGAATATTTTAGCAGATCAAATTATCAATCTGATAGGTATCAAATACGAAAGATATAAGATGAAAATTGTTTAAAATTAAAAATTAAACTAAAAATCGCACTTGCCGAATAATACAAGTGCGATTTTTAGTTTTTGGTATTAAGTAGTTATGATCTAATCTTAGCATAATTTAAAAATTTACTTCTGTTAAAATCGAAGTAAGGTTTTAAATATAAGAAAATGTCTGGTACTCCATACATCAAAATAACTTTAGGTAAAATAGGTAATGTTAAATCAGAAACTTTTACCATTGGTGATGATAAATTAGTAAGTGCTTCAGTATCTTTAAATGAGGGAAGTAACTTAAGTAATTGTGAATTCTCTGTTAGAGATCCTGATCGCAGTTTGTTAGATAAATATTTGGCTTATATTGAATCCGTTGATGGTTTAGAAGGATTCAGAGATTATCCCGATAAAACAAGTTATCCAGAAATTAACCCTAATCCTAGTCAAGATGAAGCTTATGTTAGTGGCGAAACTAAATTAATTTTTAACACTACCAAAGCAACAGTTTTTGAAGATGGGATAGGATCTCAAGGTAATAAACTTGATGGTTCTACTTTTGCCTGTGCTATGAGGTACAACAATCCTGCTGCTGCTAAAAAATATGGCACATCAGGAATAATTACTTTTTTGAACTTTGGTGACAAAGTTAGAGTAACTAACCCAGCAACAAATAAAAGTTGCATCTGTGTAGTGCAAGATTGGGGGCCAAATCCAAGTTTAGCCGATAGAGGAATAGATTTACTTACAGCACCTTTTAATTATCTAACCAACACTAATGGTTACCAAGCAGCTTTTAATATTGGTGTAATCAACAATGTTAAAGTTGAGCTAATCAGTAAGCGGGAACCAACCGTTATTACAACCGCTAAGACAATTGAACAAAAAAAGAAGTCTGAAGAAATAGCAGCAAATAGAAGTAAATCAAAAGCACAGTCCAACACGGCAAAAGATAAAGTAATCTCATCAGTTGCTAACTCTAAAGTACCTAAACAAGAATCTCTACCAGATGCAAAAAGTTTATCTGGATGTCAAATTACTGTTGAACTAGGTTTTGATGGTCAAACTATCTCTGCATACAGTTTCATTCATACCAGTCTAGATTTTGATTTTTTTAACCCTGATTTATTAACTTTTGGTGGTAGTTCGGCAGTGTGGGTAATGGCTCAAAGAGTTAAGAACACTGCTTATCAAAAATTAACCTTCCGTAAAGTAGCTGAGAAAATCTGTACTTCTTACGGGATGATTTTAGAGATGAGCGAGTCTGTCCCGTACTATGAATACTTCCCTCAATCGGCTAAATCAGATCTAAAATTCTTAGCCGATGAATGCAAACGTTTAGGGTTTCGCATGACCACTGTAGGTAAAAAGGTGAGCATACAGTCAAGGTCAGAAGCGATCGCTAAAAAAGAAGTGTTTACCCTAGAGTATGGGGTAAATATGGGATTAGATTTTAAAATCTCCCATAGTGCAGATAGTAACCCAGGTGCGCGATCGCTCAACTCTAATAATTCAACGGGCCAGTTAAAATTTGAGATTGATCCTGACACTGCTGAAATAAAACAACAGCGAAAGGAAAATATTAAGGGAATGGGTGCTGATAATGTAGGCACGGTATCAGGCACTAACAAACCCGCACCTATTCCTACAACAGACGGTTTAAGCATTGACGCTGATAATCAGAGAAGGTCTGATGAGGAAAGAGTTAAGGGGATTAAAGCAAGTGCATCTTTTCCGACAGATGAGCGATCGCTTTTATTGACACCTGACACACCTTTTAAAACTAAAGGTATCTCTGTTACTGCGGATCGTTTCTGGGTGGTTGAGTCTGTAGAGCATAATTATGATGCTGGTAAGTTTAGTACCGATGTACTACTTTACTCACCATTAAAAAATAAAAACCCTACACCCCAGATTAATAACCCAACTGCTACTACTTCTACTACTGCTAATAACACACCGATTCAAAGTACCTTTGACCCTTCAGCACCTAAATTTATTAGGCCAGTAAGTTTTAAATTCCCTATCTCATCTCCTTATGGTCAAAGGGGAGGTAGATTACACGCGGGATTAGATATTTCTTGCCCGATTGGTACTCCTGTAATAGCTTCTGCCACTGGTGTGGTTTCAAATGTGGTTATTGGATGTCAAGTAGGTGATAAAAGCTGTGGTGGTCGATACGGAAATTTTATCTCAATCTCCCATAGTGGCGGTTGGGAAACGAGATATGCTCATTTATCAAGTGTTTCTGTTAGCAATGGTCAAACAGTACAGCAAGGGCAAGTTATAGGTATAAGTGGAAACAGCGGTTCGTCAACTGGGCCGCACGGGCATTTTGAAATTCGTAAAAATGGTAACAGTTTAAATCCGCTTAAATTTTATTCCTAAATTAAAAACCATCAAGTAACTAAAACTGCTTGATGGTTTTTAATTTTAAAATGTGGTTCTTATCTCACTTTTAATTTTAAAGTGCCTTCCTTAAGTTGTTTGGAGAGGTCTTTTAAATTTCTAGTTTTATTACCTGATTGAGTTTCTACTGATCGAGTTTCTAAAACTTGTTCCTTCTGAGGAAAAAACTTACTACCTAAATCTGTAGTTTTCCAGTCTGCAACAATTTGATTGATATTAGTTAGATCTAAATTTTTTAAATCATGATCAACACCAAAAACTTTAACAGCTAAATGTGCATCGTCTACACCCGCTTTATAAAGTGCGTTGCGTACACTCTTTCTCTTTTCTTCCAGTTTTAAATTATCAATTTCTGCTCTTAATTGCTTTACTTCGTTTTCTAAATCAGCACTCATTTTATTTACCTAATTAAAACTATATAACTTTATTGTAACTAAATACGTTTAAGGATATTAGTAATCATACACTTATTTAAATCAGCACTACCAAGATGCACTTTTTTTAATCCTTCATTATCCTGAATAATTTTGATGATCGTCTGTTCCCCATCAAAGGGGAGCAAACGATTATAAGTTTTTAAGTCCAAAAATCCATTAGTGTCCAGGATTTAAAATAAAAAGCAAGATGCTCAATAAACTTTAATTCTTCATCGTTGATACGATCGCTTTGGTAAATATCAAAATTTTGTTCATAAATTAAAAGTATTGCCTGTAGACTTAGACTTTTATGGTTTGGGCAGATTGATTCTAAAAATGGTAAATGCTGAGGTGGATGGGGAAGATTAGAAAGCATTTGCCTTTTTTCTTCTTCTAAAGATTTTAACCATTCAGAATCAACAGCGATTAACTCTATTGATGTTGATTTATCCACTTTCACCCCCATTGCCACAGCTTGGCCCACTGCTTGAGCGATCGCATGATTATAAGTTTTTGCGTAAACTGAATAAACTTTACCAGCGATCGCTACTGCTAAATACATAATGTAAGTTTTATGGTGAAACCTCTATGTATAGCACTTTTCCGGAGTTTGGTGGAAAAGCTTACTATATAAGCATTCCAGAATAGGATGTATTTGCAAAATGTCGCACTTGTCCCAAAAATGTCGCACCTAAATTTTTTAATCCGTTCGCTAAAGTGCGACAAAAAGCTTACAACTATTGATAGTACTTGCTTTGAATGCGTTCGCCAAGTAATCGCTGTTCCTCAAGTTTGCGATCGATTTTCAATCGACACTAGCCAAGCTTCAAGACGGTTCAAAAGCTTACTGGGTAAAGATTTTTCATTCGACAAAGCTAAAACTGATTTAAATTCAAACCTTGGGATTGATATTAATTTCTTTGGTGCGTTCGGTTTATTTTAGGTGCGACATTTAACTTAAACGTCTGATTATTTTACCAAGGAATAATAAACGTAGTTAAATTTAACGATTATTTTACCAAGGAATAATAAACATGGTTACCCGTCTCCGTTTTCAAAACAGATCAGTGCTGAGTTAATTTCCCTATTTTAAAACTTACAGTTACCATAAAAATCTAGAAAGCTTATATAATAAGGGTAAGTAGAGTTTCTTACAGTTTACATGTATGGTTGAAATGACAGTTTGTACAACAGGTTACAAGGTTAGGTTAGGGGAGTTTGAGGAATGGGGATTAAATCTGAAAGGTTTGATTTGGTCTTACCCTTGCCTAACAAGAGAAGGACAGGTAATTAGGAATAGATATTCAGTATCAGAAAGTGATTTAGCGATCGCTCTGGAATGCAGTAAAAATAGATTACATAAATCTGTGGTTAGGTCTGGGAATTTTAAAGAAAAACCTTTGATTATGACTGATCTCGTTTTTAGTGGTTTTGAGGATTATTACTATAGATGTGAATATAAAAATACTGTTTATAACCCTTTACATCTTTATAGTTATAACGTTTTGAAAGATTTAGCTTACAGAAGACCTTATATAAATAAGGCTAGGCAGATTTATGCAGAGCATTTTAAAAGCTTTAGTTCGCGTTTTGGGTTACAAGGAATAATAAAATAGTTTTTATTATTTAAACTAAACCCGACATTTAAATAACGATGCGGTGATCACCGTTTCGTTAATAGTTAAAGCGATCGCTATTCCCGTGTGTTCGGGAGAGGGGAATTTTAAGTACAACATAAAATACGATGTTTAATTTTCCATAGCGGAAATAATACATACTTAGACTCTTCATACTCCGCTTTAATGTGGAGTACGGGATTTTACGTTGTTTCAGAGATTTACTTAAACTTAAAGGTATCTATCCTTCTGGTATGATTTATACATATCTAAATATATTTACATAGTAGGTTTCAAACTGGTTATGTAAATATATTTAGAGAATGTATCCTGCTATCTTGTGAGATGAATACATACTTAATACTGAACATCCTGAACTTTAAGGAAGTTCCGCCAATAGGTAAAGTACTGTATTTTAGGACGTTTCAACGATTTTTTGTACTGTTTTGCCAAGGGAACCATCCACCCTGTATGTGTTGTGACGACACGTATAAATTCAGACATGGCATTACACCAGGATTCAGAAAGATTTTTTGTTTTATCCCTAAACCCGCCACACAAATGATCTGAAAACGGCTTTTAAGCCGAATTAGCGATCGCACCAAAAAACTAATTTTAGTTTTACTTTGGAAAATGAAAGGGGGTGAATTCACCCTGTTTAATTTTGTAAAAGGTAATTTTATTTTAGCTGAGGGGGGCAGCAAGTAAGCAGCAGGTAACAGAGGGACAAGTTAAAAAGTTAGGTTAAAGATAGGTTAAAAGTTAAGTACTAACTTAGTAAGTTTAAACACTGGTTGGGACAAATTTAGTACTGAAAATGGGACAAGATCGCTATATAGATCTATATAAAAATAAAGATCTTAAATTGTGACAAGATCAAAATCAGGCCGGAAAGTTTAAACAATCACCAAAAAGATTTACCTTACTGCGTGGCGATCGCTCCTCCCTAACTTTTCCCTAACCTCTAACCCCTAACTCCTGACTCCTAACCCCTAACACCTAACTTTGCCCTGACTGTTTTGGTGAGTGCGATCGTCCCCAACGGTTAAATAGCAGATCTAAACTTAAAACCTTTACTGCATAATGTTTTTTTCCCAACGATCATAAACATGGGTGTGGTATTTAACATAGGTAAAACCTTTGAAACCTTTACTAGTACTAAGTTTTAAGGTGTTGCAATCCCGTGACAAGTGCGATCGCTCTAAGTATTGATTTTTAGTTTTGGTATCAATCCGCGTGAAACGGAACCTGTACGGATTTCTTCATGAATGAGGAGTGTGTCAACCACAGTAGTTTCAGGTTCGTCCATTTACTAGTACAAAACGTCTGAAACCTTTACTCAGTAAGCTTCCCAGGTTCGTCATTTTACTAGTTCAAAACCATTCCCCATTTTACTAGTACAAAATGTCTTAAACCCTTGTGGTTGACAGACTCGTGAATCACTAGTGAAACAGAGAACTGAAAATAGTTTAATTTTCCGGTTCGCCATGAGGGTGTAGTAAAATGTCTGAAAGCTTTATCTAGTAATGTTTTCTGGTTCGCCAATTTAACTTATTTTAGATTTTCATGAGGGCGATAGCTTCTCTCATAGCTTTGTCACTGCTTAGATCCTTACTTATAAGGATCTCAACTGACATTTGACTAAAGTAAAATGCTTGAAAGTATTACTAGTTAAAGGTTTTACCATTCGACATTCGGGTTTTGATATTTGTTTAACTTCTACACGCTCCACAACCTTGTGGAGTCTGTAGAAGGTCATCAGTCTCCTGAGATATCAGCAGACTTTACTATATAAGGCTTCCAGCTTATTCTAGTTACTTCTTTAGCATTCCTCCAAACGGTGGTAAACCTTACTGTGTAACGATTTCGGTTACTTCTTTATAATCAAACCCTTGCCCAAAACCCTAATATTTTTAATCATCATTTAATTTAATTGTAAAATTTATAACTTAAATATCTGTATATTAACGTGTTGGCGAAACTCAAATTAAAAATCTTAAAACCTAATCATAATGAAACTTTTAACGTGTTGACATAAATTAGTCCTGGTATTTTGCCATGTTTGACTTTATACATTGCCCATTATTACTGGAACTATTGCCTTACTTTGATAAAAAATCACGCTAGTTAAAATCGACCGGGAAGGTTTGTTAAAAGGATGTCAAGATGATTTGTACTTGAAACTTACCAAACAGACCTAGAATCGTTTGCTAGACGCCTTAACTAGTAAATCAATCTACAAGGTTTGGGAGGTTGATTTAATTTATTCAATTAACTGCCAAGGGAGACAGCTATTTAGAACCGAGCAGGGCAGGGCGGAAGTAGGGATAAATCTTTTTGGATAAGATGATTAATCCTTCCGGCCTGATTTTGATCTATTAATTGGGTTTAGTTTGATCATTTTTTAATATATTTAATATCACAACTAAACCCAATTCAGTATCAAACTTTAATTTTTAGTATTTAAATATACTAAATTACCACTAAATTACCACTTAAGTTTTAACCTTTCCTTAACCTTACTTTTTTAACTGAGTTTCTCTGAACTTTTCCTTAGTCGATCGCACTTAAACCCATTGGTAATTTAATAGTTAAATCTAAGTGCAGAATTAAAATTTAACCTTGATTATTATTCCTTCGTAAATTAATCATTAAATTTAAGACCCAAGTTTATTTTTTTAATCATTAAATTTTAAGTGCGATCGCACTAATGTGGACTCGCTACTATCAGGGGATTCCAGATTATTCTAATGATCGGCATCGGTTGTAACCGAATCGCACTATATAAGGATTCCAGCTTATTCCAGCTACTTCCTGATCCATTTACCAAAATCGCCCATTGCCGGAATTAAACCATTTTGACACTTTTTAACAAAATTAATGTAATTTATATAACTTAAATATCTGTATATACAAGGAGTATGAAATTAGGATTAAAAATCTTCAAACATAGGCATAGTAATAAATATTCAAGGGAGTAAAAAATCTATATTACCAAAGCATTAGTGTAATTTTATACATCGCCAAGTATTGCCGTAACTATTGCCTTACTTGCTGAAATAGGTTTTAAATGAAACCGCCACAAGAAATTGACGTTAGAGAAGCTGAAATCCAGACTACCCAAGGTTTAAGAATTGCCACACTTATTGCCGTAACTATTGCCTTTAGATCTGAAAAGCTTACGAATTGCGGGAAAACACACATCGGATAAAATCGACCGTAAAGGCATCTGAAATTGTTTTGATGATACTTTGTACCTTTTTCCTACTTAACCTATCTAGAATCGCTTGCTGAGTTAGGGTTATCCTTAATGATAAATGAGGGTAGTAGTCAAGGGAAAGTAGGGAGTAGTCATGGCAGTAGGGAAAAATCAGCGCAGTAGGGATAAATCTTTTTTGGATGAGTTGATTAAATTCTCCGGCCTGATCATGATTGAGATTAGTTTGATTATTTTTATTAGATCTATATAGGATCTTGTCCCAATTTCAGTACTAAATTTGTCCCAACCAGTTTTTAAGTATACTAAATTATTACTTAATCTTTAACCTTCCCTTAACCTTACTTTTGAATTTGTCCCTCTGTTCCCGGTTTCAAGCAAAATTAAGGTTAGCAGTCAGGGGAAAGCCAGCGCAGTAATCATAAATCTTTTTTGGATAGATGATTAAACTTTCCGGCCTGATTTTTGATCGACAAGATCATAATTCTCGACAAGATCATTGTTTTTATATAGATCTATATAGCGATCTTGTCGATCATTAGTGTTTAAGTATACTAAATTAGTACCAAACCAGTACTTAATCTTTAACCTATCCTTAACCTCACCTTTTAACTTGCCGCTACTGCATCCTTAGACGATCGCTTCACTAAACCTGCGCGATCGCACTTAAAATTTATCCCTGATTATTATTCCTTGGTAAATTAATCATTAAATTTAAATGCCAGTTTATTTTTAAGTTAAATTTTACCTTGATTATTATTCCTTGGTAAATTAATCATTAAATTTAAGTGCCAGTTTTATTTTTAAATTAAATTTAAGTGCGATCGTTTCCATTGAGTTAAATTTAAATGCCAGTTTTATTTTTAAGTTAAATTTAAGTGCGATTATTATTCCTTGGTAAATTATTTAGTAAAAAGATTAGTGTACTAAATATTAAAGTGCAAAATTTTATTAGAATGATATTAATAATCAATTTTTGGATAATTAAAAATGACTGCTTTATTAACCAATGTGACTTTAACTGATGCTGCAACAGTTTTATTTAATTTAACTGGTGATTCCAATGGGGCAAAATATTTATTACAAACTACCTCAGCAGTAGGAAACAGCAGGACTATTAACTATACTGGCCCTAATCCTGCTGACGGTGAAAGGATTGTGTTTGAAATTGTTCAAGATGGAAATGGATCGCGTACCGTTACATGGGGATCTGCTTTTGCTTTTGGTACTGATGTAGTAGTACCTACTTTAACTACTACTGCTAATAAGAGGGATTTTGTATCCTTTGTATGGTGTGGTGCTTTGGGTAAATTCCTTTGCCGTGGTGTTCAAAGAGGTTACTAAAATAAAAAAAATAACCATCTAAAGTAGATGGTTATTTTTTTCACGATCTCTACTAAATTTTGTTAAAAGTTTTTACTGAATTGCTTATCTAAGTGCTTAAGTATTTATAAAAATATAGATAGCAACTTTTCACCCTGCCAAGGGCTACATCAGTTTAACGATCGCACTAAACCCAACCAATTAATAAAAGGTTGGGTTTTTTCGTCCCACTTTTTAAGGTATAAAAATAGATAAAAACCTTACTGTATATACTTTCCCCGTCCCACCTAAATATCAAGATCGATTTTTGTAAAGTTTTGTAAAAAGTGATAGATTTAAATCTTCTCCCTGCACCGGACTTGAAACACTGATTATTACGTTAATTCTTACGAGAGAATAATGGTTTCAGCATCCTTTACACCGCACTAAACTCCCCGCACCTGAAACCCTTATTCTTTCGTAGAAATTAACGTAATAATCAGGGTTTCAGAATATTTTGCACCGCACTAAATCCCCACGTTTAAGTTAGAGCGATCGCTCAAATTTAACTGTGATAATAATAATTTCTACTGTTTTTTGGAGCGTTATATAGTTTTTGTAAAAATTATGGGAATACTTAAAATATGGATCGAAAATAGAGATTTATAATTTTTATGCTCGTTAATTTTTTACTAACTTATTCTTGTAATCCTAATTCAAATTTGTTTATTATATTTTTTATAGTTTTACTTATTGGGTCAATCTGGGGTTTATGTAATGATCCTGATATGCCCTTTTTTGCTGGTATTTTTGTGATAATTATGTTGATATTTTTTATTTGGCTATTTTGGTACGATTGCTATGGTAGAAATAATTAATAAATTTAATCGCTACCCATGTATCTGGTTAATTTTACTTAGATTACATAAATAAATCTGCCTAGCTTTATGCAGAGCATTTTAAAAGCTTCAGTTCTAATTTTGGTTTTCAAGGAATAATAAAATAATCTTTATTAATTAAGTTAAAAATCCCTGGACTGACACAATTAGCAGTCTAGGGATTTAAATTTATGCGATCGCACCTTATTTTTATTTAATTTCTGTGCTTATTTAAAATAACTTTTATTCATACTCTAATAATTCAGATAAAGATGCCAATTTAAAATAATCGCCTAATACCTCAAGAGTATGATTATCTACTCTAGTAAATTTATTTTGGCATAATCTATTAATAGATGTTTTAGCAATACCAGTTTCTTCTGATAATTTTATCTGACTAATTCCTTCACTTTTAATAATTGAATTCAGTTTACAGACAACTTTAACCATTTCTCTATACCTTTAAACATTAATTAAATCCTATCACCTTTACTGCATAAAGGTTCTGAAATAATAAAAGATTATTTATTATTAAATATGTTAAAAAATACTCTAAAAGTGGTAGCACTTCCGCTATTGCTGTGTTATATTAAATGTATGACGCAGAGAGAACACCAAGAGACGTAATAAGTCAAAGACTTTCTAGATTAGTTGTTTCTAAAATTCTCAAAAGTCAAGCAATTAAAAACTATAACTTAATATTTTTATGACTCAAAAAAGGATTGTATTAGATGGTGCTTATGTTGAGAAGGCAGAAAAAATAATGCAAGAGACTGGTATTTTTTCACTCTCCCAATTATTCACATTATTGTTAGTAAACTATGGTGGAAGGTTAGTTACAGATTTAAAAGATAAATAGTTAACGTATTAAAAAGCACATTCATTTTACACCCTTTTAACTCAAATGAATGTACAAACCTGAACAATGAAAGTTAAATAGATGTTAAGTCAATGTCAAGCGATCGCTTTTTAAACGGTGATTCTGTTGAAGTTTTGCTATCTAGAGAACAAGCAGCAGAGATTTTAAATGTTTCCCGCCAAATGCTTTATCACTATCTAAAATCTGGATCATTATTTTTAGATACACTAAAACGCTTCCGTACTGATGATGGTGAAATTAGTAAAGCTGAGAAACTTACAAATTTTGATATCCCAGTTTTAAAGAAGATTCAGTTTAGTTTTAGGAAGCATGGTGAAAGAAACGCAAGAGTATTAATGAGTCTAAATCCTGATTATTTCTATTTGGAGAATTAAAAGATGATTATTAAAGAAGCCACAGAATTTTTAAGTGCGACAACTGGACAAACCGTTACACCTAACAAATTAATCGCACAACTTGAGTCTAAGTTTCCTGGGGAAAAGTTTACAAAAGATTCAGAAGTACCAGAAGAATTTGTAGAGCAGATTGAAAAATTAGTA
Source organism: Nostoc linckia NIES-25 (assembly GCF_002368035.1). Taxonomy (GTDB): domain Bacteria; phylum Cyanobacteriota; class Cyanobacteriia; order Cyanobacteriales; family Nostocaceae; genus Nostoc; species Nostoc linckia_B. Next base: position 6,342,225 of record NZ_AP018222.1, read on the forward strand.
GAAGCAAAACAACAACAAGATCAACCAGTTGGTAACATCTCAAAAGCAGATCCTAAAAATACGATGGAAGCGATCGCTGATATTCGTAACCATCAAGATTTAATTAGTCAAGCTATTTATGAGGCATTAAACGATCAAGAAACAGTTTTAATGATTCAGAAAGGTTTTAACGATGGTTTAAAACTTATTAATACTTACGAAACTGCAAAGAACCAGGTAGTAAATAAGTGGGCAGAAAAGCAAGTAAATAAACTTGATGATGAATCACAGAAATTAGCTTCTGAATTAGAAAGATTGATGATTGAAAGAGCATCTAAGGAGCAAACAAGCCTGGGAAAGTTTACACTTCTCACCCAACAAACCAAAGAACGATTGAAGAATACCAAATCGTTCCAAAACAGCATTCTAGAGGCTCTATGAATATAAACAAATTCCTCAGAAGGAATAAGGTAAATATTTTGTTTGGTTTGGGGGTAATTGGATGCTTGGCGATCTCTCAGGATGCAATAAAAGCTAATATCCAATCTGCAAATAGTTTGAGGGAAAAAGTACAGTTTAACGCTCATCAAGAGATGAGTTTAAAAGCCTCCCAACAACACGCAGAGGCAGAGGCAGCGATCGCAGAGGAAAGATATAAAAAAGGATGCTATTTAGTTGAAGGTGATTTAGTTCAGGGTGAGCCGATCTATAATCCCAAAACTAAAAAAGCACTCACTAGAGGGATAACAGTATGCGATCGCAAAGGTAATACTGGGAAGCTTGTACCAAGAGATTTTGATCGTGATGGCAGACAGAATGCAGTAGTGGGTGAACCTGCTTTTACTGGTAATGTTCCGTCATTTCAAGAAAAGAATGATCGTGAAACTCAAATAGTCCGATACTAAAAAATTTCGATCCTTTGGTTAACAGACAAAGGATCGAAAACTACTCTAAAACAGAACCTTGAAAATTAAATGACTACAACATCTAAAAAGCATAATACTTTATCAGCTTCTACCCTTGTTAATGCTCTTTATTGGGTAGTTGTGTGTTTGGTACTATTTTTTATGTATCTAAACATCCAGCCTTATGCCATAGCAATAAAACTAATTACAGGTAATGGTATAAGTCATTCTTTCATTATAAATTTAATTCTTGATATTCAGATCATCGGTGCAATATTGGGATTATTTATTTACGGATTTAACTGGATAATCGGTTTTTTACTTTGGGCGGCGATCCAAACTATTCAATTATTTCCCATAGTTTTACGACGCGATCGTAGATTCATGCAATCAGTAATATCTGAATGTGATTCTCATAGTAAATATCAGATTAAAGAGAATGATGATCCAGCTTTAAAAGCTTTGAAACGTTGGTACAACTCATTTCCAGTGCTTACAATCTCACGCGCAAGAACAGCAGGATTATTTGCTTATGTAGTAGATTTTTTAATCTGCATGATAGTTTATCCTCCAGTTAAAGGTGGTTTTTCAGATTTAATGTTTATAATAACCACTGGACAATTTAATAAAATAGACTGGACAAATGTAGTAATGCTACTCCTCACAATTTATATTGTAGAGATCTGTGTAAAGTTTTTATTCTGGCTTGCCCAAATAAAATTTTATTTCAGGATGTCACAGAAATAAAACTTTAATCACCCCACCATTTAAATAATTAGTGGGGTGATTAATAAATTAATAAATTAAGGTGATTTTAAATGAGTAATTTAGATGATTTAACTTTGAAAGAATGGCAAGATATCGCTTTAGCAACTGATAAGGAGGATAGTAACTTTATAATGGTTGGTGGCTTTGTGGCAGGAGTAGCAATGGCATCTGTTACAGCGTTCCCGCCAACTGGTATAATAACTGCTTTATGGATATGGTGCTATGCACTTAAAAAAACAGAAGAGATCAATAAGAATGATAAAGTGATCGCTCAAGGACTTATTCCTCATACATTAAAAGGTGATCATTTAGAGCAGTATAAAAAGCAGTTTGGTGAACAGCAAACTGCTTTACAGATTGATCAAGCAATCAAGCGTGGTTTTTTACCTACCAATGATGCAGAAGATTTTGTAGATGATTTTATCAATTCTGGTAATACCCAATCACCAATACCCAATACTCAATACCAAACATCTAATGTAAGTGTGAGCGATCGCCCAAGACATGATAAATATAAAGCTTTTCGTGATGTCGGTGTAGAGATCATTAAACAGGCCGGTAAACCTGGTAAAAGTAAAGCTTTAGTTGCCCCAAGTCGCACTGGAAAGACTACAGTACTTTACTTTATGCTCGATCAGGCTTTTAGTTTGCATTCTGACCTAACAGTATTTGCTTGGCAGGGTAAGGGGATTGAACCAATTCATCCTAATGTGCCGAAACAAAACCATTACGGATTTAACTTACAAGACATTGATCTAGGAGCAATAAACGCGATTTGGGAGATTTACGAACAAAGACAACAACTACTAGAACAAGGTGTAAGGGAATTTTCACCCGTAGTTTTAGCAATTACAGACTGGCAGAGCATTAAAGATCTACTCAGTTCGGCAGCTAAGGATATTTTTAAAATTGTTCAAGGTAAACTGATGACCTTAGCTAACAATGGGGCTGCACTTGGTACAACTATTTGGATCGATACTCAGTCACCTAAAATATCTGATTGGGGTTTAGGTTCTAGTTCTATTCGGGATAATTTCGATATATTTGCGATCGCTCGTATTGGGTACGATGAGGATAATACAGTTATTGGGGATTGTAACTGTGTGACTAAAACAGCACAAAACCCAATGATAGTTTCTCAAGAGAGCGATCGCACCAGAGTTTTAACTCAGTTTGCACAATTACAAGAGGGAATGAAAGCAGGTGATATTAAATCATCAGTCATTTTATCTACAGCTGGTATTGTACGAATTGGTATAACACCACAATTTGAAAGAAGCGCACTACAGTTTGAAACTGCAACTAAAACTAACTGCGGTGATATAAATGATAAAGTTTTAAGTTTAATCCCTAATAATTGGATAGATATAAATAGTCCAGAATTTATAATTGGGATTCACTCTTATGGGTTTAGTGCAGAACAGATCCGCGATTGTCTTTTTGAGTTGCAAAGCTTAAATTTAATTGAAATAGACAGCAATTTAAGTAAAATCAGAAAAATTTAACTTTAAAGTTACAAAAAACCACACCACCTTAATTATTTAATAGGTGGTGTGGTTTTTTTATTTGTGGAATTAAATTTAACTATTTTGATAAGTTGTTTATCTGCTTTTTTAATTCTTCAATCTCCAAAACTAAAACTTGATTGCTTTCATTAATCATTTGCTGTACTTCTTCAGGTAATAAAGGTGTTTTTCTCTCAATTTTGACATCACCACCTTTAATATGAGCTAACCCAATTTTTAACGCTTCAATGACGATCGCTGTTTTATCTGTTTTTAAAGCTAAGGATAGATCATCAATTTCCTGTAAAAGATCCTCTGGCAATCTGTAAGCTGCTACTTTCACCATATTTATAATCCTCTTCTCATTCTTAGCACAGTATAGCACGGTATTACGCCGTATACTATAGAGCTTTTTATATATTAGTCACCAGATTGGATAAAAATTTCTACGATAAATATCTTAACCCTTATGTTTACGGCGTAATACTGAGCTATACTGGTAATATAAATTGAAAATGAGATAAAAAATTTATGACTACTGCAACTCTACAATTTATCGATGATAAAATTACTGAGAAAAACTCATTATTAGAAGAATTAGATCAATTAGATCGTGAAATCAAAGCAGCACAAGAGATTGAATTTGATCTGACAACTGCCTTAAACTCCCTATCATCTATTTTTAACAGAGCTAATCCACTTATTTTGGATGAAGTTAAAAAAGCGATCGCTGTTAAATGCTCTGAGTTAGGTATTTTAAATGGGGAAGTTAAGGAAGAAGTTAAGAAAACACGTACACGGAAAAAGAAAGATAATTTAACAACAAGTCTGGATAAAATTGATGAGCTAATTGATAAAAGTAAAACCACTACATTATCACCAGAAGAGGTAAAAGAATTCAACCAATCTGTTGAAGTAGCAGCAGAACAATTATCTGAAGAATTGCCGATCAGTCAGGTTGAGGAATTTAAAAATAATTTAATTACTGAATTAGAAAATAAAAATGTAGTAGAGGTAGAAGTCTTAGAAAAAAATAAAACATCGAAATTATCACCAGAAGAATTAAACGAATTTGGTAGATCTCTTGATACTGTTTTGGAACAAATTGATAATAAATATACACAGCAAGAATTAGAAGATTCTGCACAAGCGATCGCTGATATTGATGTACAAGCACAGGTAGTTGAAACAATTGAAGAAACTAAACCGGCCGTATTTTCAATGGCATCTTTTTTCAGTCAACCTATCCAAGTCTCGGAAGCTGCGATCGCTATGGATGATATGGAAACAGGAACAGAAGTACAGCATACTTTAACTGGTGTAGTGGGTGTCATTGACAGATCAGTTTCCATAGGTACTTTACCCGTTCAAATGGAAGGTATTAGATCGGGATTAGTTCCTGTAGTGTTTGCTGGAGGTAAGTCTGTAATCCCTATCAGTGAACTAGAAGTTTTACCAGTTGGGTCAAAAGTAAAGCATCGTAGTGGTGCTATTGGTGAAGTGTGCGATCCTTCTGAAATACCATCTAAAACCGTAAAAAACAGCCCAAAGTCAATTATTCCAATCAAGTTTATGGATGATGTCTTGCCTAATTGGTATTCATGGCAAGAACCAATACATTTAACACCTATGACTGAAGAAGAGGTGGAAGCATACCTAGAACAAGAGCGTCAAAAACTTGAAGAAATAGCTAAGGGTGATCCTTTCTAAAAAGTTTAAAACCTAGTTGCATACAGCGTTATACAGTGTTATACTAAGGATATGAAAACAAAGCGATCGCTCACCAAGCCTGAGAAACTTACAAGCGATCGCCTGATACCTACCAAAGGATAGACATCATGACTACTTTAACAGAAAAGCCTACCACAGCACTTACTCAAGAGTTTTTATCTCTGCGCGATCGTGAAATCATTAGCAAGATCATTAATGTTCCTGCTAACGAAATAATCACTATTAGAATTGAGGCAGGATGTACAGTTTGGGTCAAAGTTTTAGGTGGGTTACTCCCATTTGATCGTGATTGGTTCGCGCTAAGGGTAGCTGAGGTTAAGGCAGAGATGTTAGCTCAATCACTTGAAGATGATCAGATTGACGAAAACTTGCCTAATATCTGCATAGCACTTATTTCTGTGCAAGCTTCATTACTTCAAAATCCAAATGAGATTGTTTCAACCAAGATCCGAAATATTTTACTGAATTCTTTCTCTGATTATCTACCTAAATCTGCTTGATAATTAAATTAGGTGTGATTAACAGCGATCGCACCTAACAAAAAATAATGAAAGGAATAGAATGAATAAATGTACTTGTGGTATTTGTGATCTCTGCATAGAAGAGATTTTCTCACCCAAACTATCAGCACACCCAACTATTGATTCTGTAAGAAAATTAGCTTACCAAGCAGGTAAATTAGAAGGTGAAAATAGAAAACTACAAGCTAATTTTCCATATTGCAAGCGTAAGGGATGCCCCAACAAACATTACAACACTAATAGATATGGTTTTTGTCTGTCCTGCTTTGAAGAGTTGATCGGTTAATTTAATTTAATTAAGGGAAACACCCATGAACATAATTGTACAAAAAGAAATGATCCTCTCAGATATTGAATATTTGGCAAATGGATTTAATTTAATATTTGAATCAGAAGGAGAATACCACACTATTTATGTCTTTGCAGAATGGGATTATGATAATAATTCTGTAATTGAATTAACAAAGATTTGTAAAGCAATTGGCATCAATCCTTATGCTTTAGATAATGTGGCAGACCGTGAATGTAATTTAAAAGTTGAAGATCAAAATATTATTACAAGCGATCGTCTGGAAATTTTAAAAAGGTATGTTAAAAAATTCATTCACACGAGGATCGGGGAAACATACCTGATTAAATACGATGAAAATCTACAGGTTAGTTTTACCCGAAAAACAATAAAAAAAGGAAAAGAGACTAAAACAGTTACCTTAGAAGATATAGAAATTTACGGTTGCAATCCTGTGGATGGGATGAACTTAGTATTTATGGATAATACCACAGGTGAATGTTTTAACTTTTGGTTTACTGATGACTGGGAAGATGTAGAGGAAGAGGATTATGTATTTTTAGGTTTCAAATCTATGATCCAGAAACTTGGATGCGATATTAATTTTGTAGAAAAAGTACTGTTAAAAGATGTTGCTGAGGATCAATTAGAAACCGCAAGATTTAATATCGGCTTAGGTGCAATGAAATCTCAATTGGGGAAAGAATACAAAGTAGAAATAGGTGAATCACGATTTAATGATCTGGTTTGGGAGTTTAATTAGTTAAAAAATTTGGGAGTTAATTAGTTAAATTAACTCCCATACTAAAAAACAATTGGAGGTTGTAGAGTATGTTTAAAGTTTTAATTTATTTAGATGGGACTTTTTTAGAAAAAAGTAAACAGGATGTAGAGTCTTTTGAAGATTTAATTATTAATTTAGGTTTTGATGCTTATCATAATTATTTTGAAATTGAATTACCAACTTTACCTAATATAGGTGAAAAACTAACAATTGTCCCAGAGAACAATAAACAAAAGCACTTTAATGTTACAGACATTGAGCATATACATTATCAAAAAACTAAGGAAACAAAGATAAATATTTTTGTTGAATTTCAAAACAACTAAGGATAAAAACACAATGACAACAACAAGATTAAGCGATCGTCAAGTAATTGACCAATTTTATGAGCAAGTTTCTTGGCGAGATGAATGTAATCAAATGACTATTTTTAATCGCACTTGGATCAGGCATGATAAATCTAAATCTTTATTTTTACCATGCCACCATGAAGATTACAATCAATCTAAAAATCTTCTATTAGGTTTGGCAGAAGGATTTAACTATGAACCTTCTATGATTATTTATGGCGATCCGGATAAGTCAAAAGTTGAGGAGTTAATTTTTAAAAGGCAGACTGAAACTACAATAAATCTAGATTTTATTGATGTTCGGGCCAAGGTAGCTTACTCAAGATTTATTTCTCGTGCTTTAGATGGGATCGATTGGAATAAAGCTTTTACCGAAGTTTCAAAAGGGAATATAGATTATATTCCTCCAGAACTTAGATAAATTAAATTTAAAAGTAAACAGTTAAAAGCAGTAAACTTTAAATTTACTGCTTTTGTTATATTTAAATAAGATGATAACTTAACTTATATGCTTAAATTTAAAGATAGGTGTAGACTCCCAACTGTACAAGAAAGGCAAGAATCTATTACATGGTGGAATGAGTTATCAACTGGATCATCACTTCACCAAATAGCTAAAAAATATAATAAAAATGTTAGCACTATCCGTAAAAGATTAATTAGATTTTACGGACATGATTATTTTAAAAAATCTAAATCATCTTCTGTAGTTTTAGTTGCAGAAAGCACTAAAAAACTTAGAAGCGAGAGAAGAAAAGAAGAGGTTAAAAACTGGCTGGAAAAAAACGCAGAACTATTAAGGGAATTGGATCTAGAATTAGAATCTGACTTCTACTCTGAAAAAGCGATACTCAATAAAGAAAGAAACCGAGTTTTAAACTATCATCTGGAATAATCACAAAAAAATCACCCTACTAAAATTTAACAGGGTGATTTTTTTTATCTATTTTGCAGATTATTTTTTAGATTGTTGTTGTGCTGCTTGATGTGCCTCAAACATAAAGGTTAAAGCTTTTTCTAATCGTTCAATACGCGTATTTTGATCGGAACAGCGATCGCTTAATTCTTCCTGATTTTTAGCTACCAATAATAAAGCATTGGTTATTGCTTCTAAAGTTTGTGATTGCTTATTCTGAGTTTCAATAATTTTATTTGATAAAGCAACTAAATCACGAACCTTGCCAGAGAAATGTAGATCCAATTCTTTAAATGAATCTGTCACTAATCTTAAGGATGTTGCGCCCATTATCTTACCCAATTCAGTGCCTACCTGGGTAATATCATTGGTAAATTTAGCTAAATTAGCTACCTCTGTTTGGTTTTTATACGCCATATCCGTTAAGGATCTTAACTGAGTTTCTGAAGCATTAAGATACTCTACAAAAATATCTTCTAAAGATTTTTCAACAGTTATTGTTCTTGGCATAAACTTTTTTATTTCATATTACTAAATACCTTTTAATAGTAGCACAAATGCTAATTAGTATTTTTGTACTATACCCGATTAAAACTTACAAGTGTGATCGCTCAGCACCAAATGACAGGGTACTTTTATCATCGATTTTAGTAATAATTACCTACCATTTTTAAGTTTTGACGCGTTTGTCATAGTACTTTGATGCACAAGATCACCAGTTGACATAGCAACCAACTTAAAAATTTTAAGTCTAAAAATTTCTGAAAGTCTTACTATATAGATGTTTTAGCAGTTTTACATTTTCCAACTGCAACTTACATTAAATGAAAATTGCATCCAGATCGGTAAAAAACCTAGTTAAATCAAGCGTTTCAGCACCAAATTCTAAAATAATTAGGCGATCGCTCTTTAACTAACATTTATTGATGGATAATATAAAAAAAAATTCTCACCCCAAATAATGAGATGAGAATTTAAAAATTTAGATGTGGTTTTCACAGGATCTTATTTAATTATAATCCAACTTTTAAATCTAAATAATAACTAAAATCTATTAATTATGCTAGTATTTAATTAGATGTGGGTAGGATTTAGAAATGTATAAAGGTTTTGCAAAAATTGATTCTAAAAATTACGACAAGATTGTAAATACTCAATTTACTAAAAAGCAAATACTTGAATGGATCGATAGTAAGGAATTAAGAGATTCATTTAAAAAAGCTTTAGATAGCAGCACACCAGAGGTTAAAACTCTGCTTGAGGTATTTAAAAGTAACCTACACAAAACTGGATTTAGAAAACATATCTCTATGTGGCATCCAAATAACACTGTAATGGGATTGGATACTAAAAAATGGGAATTTTGGGTACACGTTGGGATGCCTTATGGCATTGTAAAATTTGATGATCAACTTTTAACTTTAAAATCTTTTATGCAAATTAGAGGATACGAGCATGAAAATTAATTTAGATCTATCCCCAGCTGAAGCAGATATACTTGAGGAATTTTTAGCAGACAACCCAACATCTTTTTTTATTGGGCAATGGAGGAATAAGGAATTGGAACAAGCGATCGCTAAAATTAAAACTGCACTCACACCAGAACCAGCGATCGCTAAACAATCCTTTGATGATTACTTCAACCTTTAAATTTTAATTCAGTCATGTGAGCATCAGTTAAATGATGCTCTTTTTTAAACTTTAAATTTATAAATTTACAAATTATGGGTAGCAAAAAGAGTAAAAAAAGTAAAATTTTTCACGTTGCAACTAGAAAATATAATTCTAGTGCAACCTATCACGCACACCAGAGACAACCTTTATGGTTCCCTGAGAAGCCAGAAATTAAACCAGTTATTACCTATAAGTTAGATCCCTTAAAATTAGATGATTTAATAAGTAATAAAAGTGAAATATTTTTAAAGTCTATGTAGTGTTTAACCCTATCTAGTGTTAGAATTAATTTATAAGTCTATATAAGGGTTAAGCACTATGGAAACATTAGAAAAAGAAAAAATTAAAGGTAAGAGATTGGTGACAGCTTTCTCAATCGATCCGATTCTACATGAAAAATTTAAACAAGTGTCTGCAAAAGAAAACATGAGTATGAGTAAAATGATTGAAAGATTCATGCTCCAAAAAGTAAGGGAAAGTGTAGATCCAGAAGCACAAATAACTGAATACCTAGTAGGTAAAGCAGCAAGAATGTAACTAAATGAAACACAATAATAAATAAGACCCTAGTTTGTAGATTAACTAGGGTCTTATTTTATCTATTTTATTTGTAAAGAATTGTAAATAATTGTTAAGACTTTAGATAAGTATCTAATCAGTTTAAAATAATAAACTACTTATTATTACCTCAAAAACCTTTACTGGTAAGCATTACAAGTATTGGTGTTTTAACTACTTGACAGATATCTCAAGTAGTTAAGTAGGTCAACCTAATTAAACGTAAAACGCTCAACTTGATAATATCCGTGGTTAGCTCGGTGATTTATACCATCAATAATAGCGATCGCTAATTCATATTCATCCTCAAAAACTTGACCAGCAAGCTCGTCACGCTTGAGATGCAACCATTCATCTTCAATCCGATTCATTTGGGGACTATAGGGAGGAAGAAAAAAGATGTACAAACCTTGTTGCTGCCAACGTTGGTGCTGCTGGCGAGCCAAAGAGCTTTTATGGACAGAGGCATTATCATGAACGATCACGGTGACTTGTCCAGTTTCAAGTAAGCGAGTAGCAGCAGTTTGAGCAAGACACTCCATCAGCTGGACATAGGTTGGGGTTTTGAGAGTTCCCACCATCAAAGCATAATCAAAACGAATTTTTGGTTCCCAAATACCGAAGATATTGATACGCCTACCACGTCGTCTATTTTGTCGAATACGTTTTTGCTCACCCCTGCGTCCATAAGCGTAATCAGTGGGGCTAGTGCAGTAGCAACCAGATTCATCTAAGTACTTTAAACAAACTAACCCTAATTGTGACCAGAGCTTAAGTAATTCCCAATCAAGCCTTTTAGCTTGTAAATATTCTTTCTTGAGATTTAGAGCCGGACAGTAGCGGATACGTTTCCAATGCCACCCCTTTTTTTGAGTAGTCGCCGTATTTGTTCGGCACCTAACTCGATTTGTCGTTCCTCTAAAAGCTTTTGACTTAGTTGGCGAGCACTGTATCGGCGATTTTGTTCCAAGCATTTTTCGACTACTTGCCAATCAACTTCATGCCAACTTCGTTTTTTTCCCCTTCCAGGTTTTTCCCACAAACCCCCTAAGCCTTGAAGTTCCCAGCGTCGAATTGTTTGTCTTACCGTCTGTTGTGCCCAATCTAGATACTCTGCAATCTGAGTTACATTCCATCCATGAGCATTGAGACGTAATGCAGTCGCTCTTTCCTTGGTTCGACGTGCTACCCCATCAGCGCAACTTAGTTCTTTGAGTGTACGGTCTTCTTCGCTATTAAGTATTATTTTTAATACTTTTGGCATCGCTGCTTACTTAATTACTGGACTCTATTTATCTTACGTTTTTTTAGGTTGACCTACTTATTATCTGTCAAGTAGTTAAAACAGTACTTTAATTATATATAAGGTTTAAAATGGAAGTAGGAATATTTAACAAACAAGTAGGAATATTCTACTGCACCTTGAAAAGATAACCCAGTAACCCGACAATTAACCCAATGGTGAACGATAGGGGTAAATGAGTTTGATCATAAGGATTGCAGCGATCGCACTCCTTCTACTGTCTAAGGATCGCAACCCTAAAATATTTTAATTTTTTACTCTTTATAAATTAAAATATCCTACTTGACTTAAAAAGTAGGCACATAAAAAAAAGAGACTTCCCAAACCCAGAAACCAACAAGCTAGTAACTTGTTAAGGTGGAAAGCCAAAGTTCAAAATTATTTTTAGTTTTTTCAATATACCCCAATTATAACATCTGAATCAATACTGATTCATTATCGAAAGGGTGATGTTGAGAACTTTGGCTGATAAGGTTTCTGGGTTTGGGTGAATGTAAACCATCACTCAAATAAAGAAACAAATGTCTAAAAAGAAATCAGCCTACGCGAAATTAGCAGAGATTCAAGCATTAGAGAATGACAGACTAGACTATCGCCCCTACATTGAGTCTGGGGAGCTAGAAAGGATTGAAGGTAGCACGAATAAGTTTGTATGTCCTTCATGTGGTGGTGCATTAGCGATCGCTCAAAATGGTATCGGACGGTGTATTGGTAAACAGTGCCTAGAGAGTAAAATTAAAGGTTTCCTGACTGTTGGTGGCAAGCAGCTAACTTTGGGCGATCTGATTAAGCCTACTGTTCCTGTGATTTTGGATGATGAAGATGATGAAGAGGAACAGGAACAGGAACAACCAGTTAAGAAGGAAGTATTTACCCTGTGGGACGAATCAAAACGCTACGACCACATTTATAAAGAATTCTGTGAAGGTTCGGGAATTACTAGAGATGCTGTAGATGCTTGGATCAGGGATGGTTCTATATTTGTGCCAGACAAATCTAAGGGTGAGTTTGGGTTATACCAATTCTTTGAGCATTGGAAAGATAGTTATGGCGTTCCGATGCCAGAAGATAGTAAAACTGGCCCAAGTAAGCAAGGCATGGTTAGATCTGAACTCAGACAAAATATCTGGGGTTGCAGAAGTATAGATCTTCTTATTCCGAAAAATAAAGTTGCAGGGCAATACAAGAGAGATCCCCAGTTGGTTGCAAAACAACAAGCGGAAATTGATGAGAAAATAGCTAGAGGAATTATTCCCAAAAACAAGAAATCAGGTAAGTACTTTAGTCCTTTTGGAATTAGGCCAGTTAAGCCGATCGTTTTACCTTTCACAGATAAATTAAAAGGATTACTAGAATTCAAAGCAAATCCTAATACCAATGAGGGATTTAAAAAAGCACTAAAATGCTTACTAGGAATTCAAGCATTAGATTTTAAATCTTTACCTACTCATCTTACCTACTGGATAATTAAAGGATTAGCTCAAATTAATTTATCTAATCAATTAGATCAAAATAGTTTTAATTTGAATTGGATAAATATCATCGATAATCCAAAATGCTACCCAATAATTATTACAGAAGGTGCTAAAAAAGCAGCTGTATTAATGGCACATGGTTATCCTGCGATCGGATTATGTGGTGTAGCAAATGGTTTTATAGGTAAAGATGAAAATGGTAAAAACAAAAAACCTCAGTTAATACCAGAATTTGAAAAATTAGCAGAAAAAGGTGTACAGTTTTTCTTTGCTTTTGATAATGATTCAAAAGAAACAACTCAAAAAAATGTAGGATCTGAAATTTCAAAACTTTGCAAAGAATTAAAAAGAAGGACAAAAGTAGATCCTAAAATAGTTACCTGGGATGAAGTAGATAGTAAGGGTGTAGATGATTTAGTTGTAGATCATGGTGCGATCGCTTTACATACCTCTGTAGCAAATGCAAAACCTTACTCTGCTTGGGCGTGTAATTACAATCTATCTTTATTTGCTGATAAAGATGTACTTGTAAATAAGAGATATCTTGGTGATGTAAATATCACAGATGATGTAGTATTAATCGCTCTGAAAAGTCCTCAAGAAACTGGTAAAACTACCTCAACAGTTGATATTGTTAAAAAACGAAAAGCAAAAGGTGAGTTTACTTTTGGTATTGTTCCAACAATCAACTTAGGTAAATCATTCTCAAAAGATTTCGACTTACCTTTCTTTAGTAACAAGATTGATGAAAAATTAATTCTAGAAAAGAAAGGAGCGATCGTTTGTTGGGACAGTATTAAAAAAATACAACGCTTTATTGATCGGCATGAGTGTTACTTTAATCTTGTTATTGATGAGGTAACACAGGGAATTTGGCATTTACTAACATCTACAACAGCTGTAGAAAATCATCGTTCTGGTAACATCGAAACATTTTTTCAATTAGCTAGGTCTTCTAATTGCTTAATTGCTGCGGATGCTGATTTAAATACATCCACATTAAAACTTTTGCAACAACTTAAACCAGGTAAATCATTTATTGCAGAGAATAATTATAAATTTGTTGAGCGCAAAAGTTTTAATCACCCCTCTAATGAAAGAATGATGCTTGAGATTGAAACTACTTGCTCTGAAATGGAGGAAGATAAACAAGCAGGTAAGGAAATAGGATCGATCTGGATTAGTAGCCAGGGCGCTGATTTTAGCTCTACATTTGGAACACATAATTTAGAGAAAAGACTAAAACTTATGTACCCAATCTTAGAAATTATAAGAGCAGATGCAATTACTTTAAATGATCCAAATCATATTTCAAATAATGAGAAGGAGGATTTTATGGAAAACATAAATCTCTATATTAGAAAATATGATGTGGTTATCGCATCGCCATCATTAGGAACTGGGGTAAATATCAAGGAAGGTCATAGATTTACACATGAATTTGCTTTTTGCCAAGGTACATTAAGCCCTATGGCTGGTGTACAACAACTAACCCGTGTTCGTGGCGACAAAGTGATTAGGCATTTCTGTGCTGGACAAATAAATAGCGATCGCATTGGTAACGGTGCTTATAATGCAGATGAGTTAAAAAATCATTTTAATTATAAATTCCAATGCCTAAAAACTGCGCTTAAAAAGGGAATTAAAAAATCAACAAGTGAAGATGTAGAAACACTTGAGATTCAAGAATTTATCTCAATCTCTCCAGAATTAAATCGAAATTTACTGATCGATTTTTACTGCCAATGGGGAGCAATGCTAAATCAGGCCAGAGATAATAATGAAGCTTGGATGGTAGAGATCCTAAAAAATCGTGGTTACGAAGTTTTTGATGTAAATGAAGATCATCCAGAGATTTTAAAGGAAGCGGATCGTATAAAGTCTGAGATGACAATTATCAAGGAAGAGAGTAAGCAGGGTAATTATGAAGCGATCGCATCAGCTAATGAAATTGATGAAGCTACAAAAATGGAATTAGCTGATGCTATTAAGATCACGCCTACCCAAAGGGAACAATTAGCGAAAGCAAGACTTAAGGATAAAGTAGGGGATGCGATCGCTATTACTCCTGATTTTGTTCGTCGTGAGAAAGAGGATAGCTTTACCTACAAAGTTAGGTATTTATTCTCTCTCCTAAATTGGGATGAACTCAACCTTTATGAGGAAGCATTGAGATTAGATAAATCATCCAAAAATAATAAAATCTTCCTTCCTCAAAGTTTGAAAGGGTCAAAAGCAGCCGCGATCGCACTCCTTAAAGATTTAGGTGTTGATGAGTTCATTAAGGTGTATTTAGGCACTAATGTTCGACAAGATCGCTATATAGATCTATATAAAAAACATAATCTTGTCGAAAATAATGATCTTGTCGATCAAAAATCAGGCCAGAATTTTAATCAACTACACCATAAGGATCTTGATCTCCTTCCCTCCCTCACCTCTTCTGATGATTTAGTAACCAAACTTGCTAAAAGCGCTCGTGCTTGCTCCTTCCCTATCAAGTCTCTCCTTAATATCCCGATCAAAGAGAAAACAACAGACCTAACTATCATTAAAGGTTTGCTTAATCTCTTTGGTTTGGGATTGAAAGAAGTTAGTCGGGATAAAAATCGACATTACAAGATAGAGGGTGCTGATCGGGACTACTGCGCGTACTTCAATCACTTGGGAGGGAAGAGGGACGATCAGAAACGCTTTGAGAAGATAAGGGATGATGTAATGGATCTATACGATCACAAGCGGATCACTGATGCCGTGGAGGAATTGGTGTGGGGTGCGTATGACATGGAAAACTACTCAGAATCCATTAAGGATATGAGGATGAATGGCCGGGCCAGAATCCGTACTACTAATATTGAGGAGAGGAAAAAAGAATTAGAGGAACTAAAAGAGAAGAATAAGGAAGTTGTGAAGCCTAAAAATGAAGAAAGCTTCACTCAAGCTTCACCCAAACCAGTTAAAGCGATCGATCCTAATATTCAATTAGGATTACCAGTTTACGACCCATATTGTGTACCGAGGGATAAAAAGGAAGGAGTAGGAACAGCAGCAGGGTACATATTTGCTCAAGAAACTGGTAATCCTGTTGCGGTTGATCGCCTTGAAAAAGCGATCGCTACTCAAAAACCTTTCTACTCTCACCTACTCACCCAACCTACCCCTAAACCAACACCTAAACCTACTCCCAAACCCACCATTATTAACCAGGAACCTGCCTTTACCTTTGCTGACATAGTAAATGATGGTTTCGCCCTTTTAAATGGCGATAATCCCCTTAAAGTGATTAGCTCTACTATGCACTTCACAACCTTTGAGGATGCCAAAGGGAAACGTTACGAAATGAATCAGCTTTCAAGTGGATCGGGTAACCTTACTCCGTTAAACAGCGATCGCTTAAGTGCCTTAATTGCCAATAAGAGAGAATTAGGAGCAAAGGGAGAGTACTTGATCACTAATTTAATCACCAAGCTTAAGGTAGTTGGTGCTGAAAAACTGCTTGACGGTTTAATTTAGTTTAGGCAACTTGACAGGTTAACAAAATAGGTTGAAACCCTTGTGGGTACTGAATTTTTGTTAACCACTATTAAATAATTGACCGGACGTGATCGATTAACAAAATAGGTTAAAATCCTGCGGATACCGAGCTTTTGTTAATCGAAATAATAAACTGCCAGTTAATTAATCAATTTACATATTTTGGATCTGATCAAGTCGATATAGGCGATCGCTTCAGTTTTAGTTTTAACTAAATTCTCAAATTCAGTTTTATTTTTAATTTCAATAATTTTAAAATTACCAAGTACCTTTTTATTATCCTGAGTTTAAAAAATAACTATCCCCTCTTTTTACCCACCTATAAATCATGGTTTTTATTTTTATGTTACCTTTTTCCGCTACTATAAAAATAAAAACGTAAATCAATTTACAGGTGACTTTATGATTAAATTTTTAACTTATTTAATTAATTTGAATAATTACTTTAAAAAGGATCTTGATGCAGAGCAGGAAGAATTAGAATTTTTCTATATTTGGTGTGTCATAAGTTTTTTAACAGTTATGTTGTTATTTTATAAAGTTCCTAAAATTTATAACTATTGTATGCAATCACAAAATAATGTAGAGTATAACGATCACTAACTTAAAATTATAAATAACTATCAAGCAATTATTTATAATTTTAAGTTAGCATCATTAAGACACTGAGGTAAATTTTTACTAAGTAAACCTATTAATGTTTGCCTATGCCACAACCAGCAATACCTTATACAGAGTTTGGGGAAGTAATCAGAGGAATTTATAAAAACCCATACCTACCAGAATCTATACTACCACAGTCTAAAATTACACCCAATGAGCATTTAGAATTAGTTAAAAAGTGGTCTGAGATTGTAGAAAAAAAGAATACTTTAGGTGTAAAAAAGGGACTAAGTTTAGATGAATTCACTTTATTAGTTAATGAGTTTTTTGGCTACCAAGTGATTAACCGATCTTTAATTGATAGATTAATCCATACTGGTAATCCTCATAGAGAGAGTCACGCTAAAACCTTAAGAAAGGATAATTTAAAAACTATTAGTTATTTTACTAATAAATATAGTTATGACGAGTTAAAAGCGATCGCTTTTAAAGTTTTGGGTCAAAATATAACTGAAAATGTAACTGAAAATGTAACTGAAACTAATAATTTAACTATGGAAGATAAAGAAGAAACTGTAAAAGAAGCTTTATTAAATTATTTAAATAAAAACGGATATAAAAATTTAACTAATTTTGGCGTTAACCCATCTGATATTTTAGAAATTCTTTTTGAGGATAAACCTAAAGTAGAAATAAAAACTATTTTATTATTACCAGATGTTTTAGGTATACCAAAATCAGATTTTTTAGAATTACTTGAAAAAGAAATAGAGTTTTAAATATTAACTTAAAGGTATATTAGGTAAGTTAGGGCGGTTAATCATGTGACCATAGTTTTTTATGATCATTGTGGTGTCACTATGCCCTAATAAGTAAGCTAATCCTGTTATGGGAATCCCTTGATCTATCGCATGACTAGCCATTGTGTGCCTACTGGTGTAAGGTTTGCGGTAAGGAATACCCTGAACTTTTAAAACCTTAGTCCACTGCCTATTTCTAAAATTATCTGCATCAATAATTTTACCTGTTGGGGTAGTAAAAACTAAATCATCTGGGTTTACTTTTTCTGGTTTTATTAAAATTAACAGCGATCGCAATTCTTCAGATATCGGTAAATATCTTATATTTCCTGTTTTAGTTTCCTTTCTAATTCTTTGATAGCCATTACCTGTTAAATCTTTTGGCAAGCTTTCTTTAATTACTATTTCAGATCTATGAAAATTTATATGGCCCCAAAGTAACCCAATAGCCTCAGATGTTCTTACACCCGTAGCTATTAAAAATCCTACAAATGGTTTATAGTGTGGGGCTATTTTGTCGAAACCTTCCAAGATTAATTTAATCTCTTCCTGGGTAAAAGGTTTAATCTCGTTACTGTTATCTTTAGGTGGTTTAATATTTTCATAAGGATTATTTTCTAGATAACCTTTAGAAATTCCCCATTTACAACAGGCTTTTATCAAGCCTAATCTATCCTTAAATGTTCTAGGGGAAATGTTTATTTTAAATAACCAATCTGTATCTGTTATTTGTGGGTTAAAATTAAATATCATTTTACGTACCCACTTATAATGATTTGCTTTGGTCTGTTCTGGTAGGTCTAAGTATTTTACCCAGAGATCCCAAAGTTCAAGCAGTGTTTTAGGTTGGTTGAAAGCTTTTGGTACTAACCTGTAGCGGTCTAGTGTTTTGTCAAAATGTCCAGCAATTATGTCATTTTGAATTTTAAGCGCGATTGCTTGAGCAATGTTTAAATCCCGTTTATCATCATAATTACCACCAGGTAGGGGATTAAAAGCGTATCGCTTACCACCAAAGGTAAATTTAAGCTGGATCGATCCGTTGTTGTTGAGAGGTTTTATTTCTTTCATCTGTCCTAAAACTGGCATAAGGACAGATAATGGTATTGGTGAATTGATTAAGGGGAATTAGCTCAGTTGGTAGAGCGCTGCGATCGCACCGCAGAGGTCAGGGATTCGAGTTCCCTATTCTCCATATGTCCATTAAATAATTATTGTCAGTTTTAAAGAATTAATGTCCTGTTGGATGGCGTTAACTAACATAAGTTACGTATTCAGGACTTACGCAATATGTGACTTAAAACCTTATTCAAGCGTTGCGGTAATACCCTGCGGGAAGCCGCTCCGCGTCTACATGAATTACCGCTACTTTCGTTATCTTTTGCGTAAGTCCTGGTATTTTCTAGGGTTACAGCAATCGTTACAGTTTTAAATAATTATTGTCCAGAGTTGAAACCAGTTTTAAAGAATTATTGTCCAAAATCAGCCTATAAAACTTGGTCTAATATATTATATTCTCTAGTCTAATATATTACAGCAAGCCGAAAACTCTTCAATTACAAGGCTAGTTTTAAAGCACTTTATTTACTGTTTAATTATAATGGTGTACTACCTCTTGTTTTGCAGTTTTTACTCAACCAGAGGCTGCATTATTATTAAATAGCTGCGTTTTGCCTGCGATCGCAGCGCTCCTTTCAAACTACCCTAATACAAAATTATATAGCCAAAGTGGCATCTTCAATGATCAAAATTTTCTGCCCACCACCTAACGGGAGGCCTTTGGAAACTTGAGCATTTAGCCGCATCTGGCGTAAGTCCTGATAATAAAGAATAGCAATTGGTTCGCGATAGTCGGTGAAAAGTCAGAGCGATCGCGTACAACTGACTCCTGAAGAGAAAGCCAACACTATAGAGCTGAACGAGATTATAGCAATAAAGAATTGACCCAAATGCACTTTAAGAGCGATCGCACAAATGTCTGTCCTCTTTCTTCACTTCGACATTATTAAGTAGATAATCTCGAACCCAATCGCAACCAGATGCTACTAACCGATTTAGCTCTACAGACTGCTCTAAATTCCACAAAATTACCGTTTTGTCCTCAGAAGCCGAAGCCAGAGTTTTGCCGTCAGGAGCGAAAGCTAATCCCTTAACCCCAGCACTATGTCCAATTAGATTGGTCAGCAATGTGCCGTCAGACTTCCAGAGTTTAATTATCCCATCATTACTTCCTGTAGCGATTGTCTTGCTATCAGGACTGAACGCTACACTCCAAATCCCAGAATCATGTCCCTGTATAGTATGCAGTAACTTGCCGTCACGACTCCAAAGTTTAGCCGTCCTGTCTTCACCCACCGAAGCAATCAATTCACCATTAGGGCTGAAAGCTACGCTAATGACTGTATTAGTATGGCCTTGAAGAGTCTTGAATAAGCTATCCTCACTTTTGACCCCCGATCGAGAATTTAGCTCGCGCTTCTTGTTCAAAACCGCAGCCAAACGCCAAAGCTTAACTGTCTTGTCGCCACTGCTCGATGCAAGTGTGGAACCATCGGGACTAAAAGCAACCCCCCAAGTCCCTGCCGTGTGTCCTTTAAAAGTAGCGATTTCAGTGCCGTCTATCCGCCAAAGTCTGACTGTGCGATCGCTACTCGACGATGCAAGCATACTACCGTCAGGGCTAAAAGCGACTTGCTTAATATTACCCTGATGGCCTTTGAGATTATGAAGCAATGTACCATCTTTCCTCCAAAGCTTGATCAATTGGTCTGCACCAACAGTAGCGATCGTTTGACTATCTGGACTGATAGCAACTGAGCTAAACAGAGGGCTTGGCCCTTTTAAGCGCCGATAGCTAGTCCCGTCCTTGCGCCAGAGGATCGTCTCCTTCGGACTCGACGAGGCGATTAACTGTCCGTCAGCACTAAAAGCGATTCCCCAAATTCCAGCAGTATGTCCCCGCAGAATTGTCAACAAAGGATTGCGTAATTTCCACAGTTTTACAGTGCCATCCCAAGATGCAGAGAATAGGGTGTCGCCACTGGGACTAAATGCCAGATCCTGAATGCCACTGTCATGGCCTTTGATGGCATTCAACAAAGTACCGTCCTTGCTCCAAAATTTTAGCATGTTGTCGCCAGAGGCAGAGACGACGAGCTGCCCATTCGGGCTGAACACTAGTACGTTAATTGCAGTATCTTGTGCAGTGAAAGTCTTTAATAAACTGCCGTCACGCCGCCATAGTTGCAGCTTGCCGTCTCCATTGCCTGTTGCTATGATTTTGCCGTCAGGACTAATGGCAATTGAGAAAACAGGAGATTGAATATTTGAAAGTGTTTTCAGCAATGTGCCATCCCGCTGCCAGAGTTTGACAGTCCCGTTGTCAGCAGCCGAGACCATCAGCTCTCCATCGGGGCTAAAAACTACTGGTGTAAGGATCACACCATGCCTCAAGGTCTTGAGCAATGTGCCATCGCTGCGCCAAAGTTTTATCGTACCGTCCCCACTGGAGGCAACAATCAGTTTTCCGTCAGGACTAAACTTGACTTTGCCAGTTACAGCTTTAAACCCTGTCAAAGTTTTCACGAGAGTGCCATCACGCCGCCAGAGTTTGACGGTTGTGTCTCCGTTTGATGAAGCAATGAGCTGACCGTTGGGACTGATGGCCACTCCTATAACTGGGCCTTGATATCCTTTGAGAGTGCCCAGCAACTTGCCATCGCGCTGCCACATTTGGATACCATCTCCGATTGTTGCCACAGCAATCATCTCGCCATCAGAACTGACATCTAAGGCGTTGTTGACGGAGGCATAACCCGAAAAGCGGTTAAATTCAGCCGTTCCATAAATTGCCCGTCGCAAAGCTAACTCCACCATTATTTCTGTCTGCGGGTCGGTTGAGTCCAAGTGTTTGAGTTCTCTTCTGGCCCTAAGTGCTTCAATTAAAGCATCTAACCTTTTATCTAAGGCAAAGAGAGCTTGCGAATATCTAGCCATCTTTTGAATTTCTTCGATTTCTTCACGGCGTTGGCTAACGATCGCTTTTTGGTACTGGAAGAAAGCGAAAATTCCGACTGCGATCGCGATCGCTAAAGCCATAGAAAGTGCAGCAATCCAATAAGTTTGATATTTGGCAGTTTTTTTCTTGAGTTCCAGTCTAGCTTCTACTTCCTTAATCCGTTCCGCTTCTAAAAATAATTGCAATTCAAGGCTATCTACTTCAAGGCTTGCTGCTAAAAACTGATAGTCCAAATCGCTTAAACTTTTGCCTTGTGCCCACGTTTGAGCATCTTTTAAAGCTTGTCCGCGCAAGAGGCGGGATTTATCCTGCCGAGCTGAAGCTACCCAAGCATCTAACACCTGCGAGTAAGGACGCAATGCTGCTAATCTTGTCTCAATCCATTGGAGATTAAATACTTGCTGATATATGAGATTTTTTACTTTTAATATTCCCTCGTGTTTAATGACTAAACCACTGAGTAACAATTCAATTTGTTCTTGACTATCATCACTTTTGATTTCAATTCCTTGCCAAACTTGTTGATAAATGCCGAGAATTCTCCCAGTTCGCTGACCATTCCGTTCAATGCGATCGCGTATAGTTCTCAGATGTTCTGGTTCATCCTGCGATTCCCAATGCTCAATGATGCGAGTTTTGACCAAGTTTTCAATCCAGAACGATTCTGTACCCGGTGGAATACTCATCTTCTCACTGTTCCCTATTGCTCCCTGACTCAATTGCACGACTAAATGACACAATTTCTGAGTCAGAAACGGTTGTCCAGCTGTCCAGTTTAAAATTGCTCTCACAACCGATGCAGGCTGTTCCACCGTTTTGTCTAGCCCTTGAATTAAAGGAGTGACTTCCTGCCACTCAAAGCCTTTGAGTGCGATCGCTTGTCCAATATTGAATGGTGTCTTCGTTCTATCCCGAATCAGATCCGAGGGAGTTGCTACCCCAAAAATCGCAAAGGTAATGCGTTGATAATCTGGATTGATTGCCCGTTGGTTATAGCAGAAGCGAATGAAGGCAAAAAAGTCATCAATTGAAAAGTTAAGCCCCAGCAGAGAGTCGAT
The DNA here is from genome assembly GCF_002368035.1 of Nostoc linckia NIES-25. Classification (GTDB taxonomy): domain Bacteria; phylum Cyanobacteriota; class Cyanobacteriia; order Cyanobacteriales; family Nostocaceae; genus Nostoc; species Nostoc linckia_B. The sequence continues at coordinate 6,364,996 of NZ_AP018222.1, forward strand.
TTCATCAACAAAAATAAACAACTGTTGTTGGGGAAACTGCACCAGTAGCAATTCCTCAATAAACCACCGCAGCCGTTGTAGTAAACCCAAATCGTTGCGCTCTTGCCACCAAGTTTTCAGGTTCAAGGTTTCCATTAGCCCCAACTGTCGCCATAAGTCACCGACGAATCCCTTGTACCATTGCAGGGGAGTAATTTGTTCGCTTCCCACTACACTCAAATCTACAGAAGCGCAGCGAAACCCGTCTTGTTCAAGGCGATGCTTGGTTCGTACCAACAGTGAGGATTTACCCATTTGTCGGGAGTTGAGGACATAGCAAAACTCTCCTCGCTTCAGGGCTTCATACAGTTGTGAGTCGGCTTGACGCTGTACGTAAGTAGGCGCATCAATGGCTAAACTACCGCCGAGTTGATAGCTATCTTGGGGCATGGAGAATAGAGTAAAAACTTTTCTCAACAATGGTGGACATTGTAATTACTTATACCGTTTATTTGTGAAGCTGCGCTAAATCTTAGCTTTTTTTAACGCAAAGAAACGCAGAGTTTTTTAAAGATAATTTACTATGTCCTAAAATAATTAGGGGCATCTTCTTAGAGAATTGGTATTAGATAAAATATCTCAAAATTCTATTTGAATACATTCAAAATTAATGAACATACCATTGGCGGAAGTACTCTGGATATAGCTCACAGCTAACAGTTGCTTGACTATCAGTAAGATGCACCAATCCTAAACTTTTTAACTTAAACGCTACTTCAATCTCTAACTGAATTGGAGCCGTTAAAGCCAGTTGAAAGGCATCAGCTAATTTAGGATGCTGTTGTAGGTTCCATAATTGATACTGAAGATATTGTTGATAGATTCCAGTATCCCTCGTAGCATCTTGTAGTAAAGTTTGCACGGGAATATTCAAGTGGACACTTTGATACAATGCCAGTCTAATTAAATACGGAAAGCCATCAGTGAGTTTCATTAACTGCTGAAGTTCACACTTTGTTAGTTGAAGTCTGTAACGTTCGGCTAAATCCTGTACCTGTTCTGAGCTAAAGTTTGGCAGTTCGATCGCTAATCCTACATTAAAGGGAGAGCGATGGGTCGGTAAAGGAATATAAACTTCAACTGCATGAGCCATCACAATTCGTAACTTCTGCCAAACTGAAATGTCTTTTGTTTCCTCATACCAGGAACGTAACAAAACGAAAAAATCACTGGCGAGTTCTGGGTACTCAAATAATTGGTCTACACCATCTAGTGCTAAAACGATAGGATTAGGGATTTCCTTGAGGAGATAGCCTTGAAAATAAATCGTGCTGTTAATCAAAGCTCCCATATCCTCATCCCAGTAGTCATTTATTTTAGATTCCAAACCTAACTGCCGAGTGACATTTGTACAGAACCAACGTAAGAAGCGATCGCTTGAAGTAAACACCTGTGTTCCGGCATAATGTAAGTTAACTCGCACTGTGTAGTAATTTTGACTGTTGCCATAATCCAGAATCCGTGCAATCAAGGAAGTCTTCCCCATCTTTCGAGGTGCTTTGATGCGAATAAACGCACGAGGTTGGACAATTTCTTGACAACAGGTTTGTTCGATAGACAGGCGCTCAATATAAAAGCATGAATCGAGAGGAACCCATCCTTCTGGAGATTCTAAAACGTAGCCTTCCCTAGTCAAGCCCCCCATTGGCATTGCTGCTGTCGTCTCGGTTGTCTGAGGATTATCCCAAGAAACGAATTTTTCTAACCGTTGTTCTAATAGCTTTGAGAGATTCGTCTTATTAACTTTTTCACCGAGCGCTTGTGACAGCAACTGCCATAGTCTGGGCGCAACTGTGAACTTAATATAGCTTTCAGAGTAGTTATTTTCTTCAGCAAGTTTAGCGTAAGTCTTTTTGCTTTCAAGTAAAGATTCTCGCAGGATTACCTTGTGAATATAGCTCAGTGAAAACCCTGTTTCTGTAGATACTAACTGGAGCGCAAATTCAACTAATTCCTCAATGTTTCTCATTCAAATAGCAAGTTGCTAGGCTAGGATATGGTCGGTTAACAATATATTAATCAACAACCAATTAATTTACCAATTTAGGTAATTGACAAAAGCGACAGATTATGTAATTGTAGCTCGAAGTAAGAGAATTTTACACAAACATACCAATTTTATCTATTTCTCTTTGAGCTAAACAACTGAATAATTGATATTTGGAGTTTAATTCAGATCTTGTTCTTGTGATATCTGAATCAAAGCCTTTTTGTTTTAACTAGCTGTTTCAAATGCTGCCAAAATCTAGAGCGTTCTTTACTGTGTGCGTGCTATTCAAATGGAATCACTATGATGAATATTGGCGAAGTTCTGGAAACTGTAGAACAAACTCTGCTCTTTAGACAAGTTAATATTCTTGAGCAATCGCTTGGTATTTGATGATATGGCTAGAAAACCAAGGCGATCGCAGTTGCTACTTCCACAGGGAGTGATGCAGTTTGTAAATGCTGATTTATTATTGTCTACTCTTACACTTCTACATTTTTCCGTATTTTATCGTAATCTTTTTCAAAATCAAATAGAAATCCTATATAACTTTTAAGCATACCGATATAACTTTTAAGCATACCGAATACAATTCATGGAACTACGGCATCTTAAGTATTTTGTGACCGTTGCAGAAGAACTCAATTTTAGCCGTGCTGCCGTCCGGCTGTATATTTCCCAACCTGCGTTAAGCCGTCAAATCAAAAACCTGGAAGATGAACTGGGTGTTGTACTATTCTTGAGACAACCTGATGGATTGATACTGACAGAAGCGGGGAAATTTTTTCTCGAACAAGCAAAAGATATTTTGAATCGTAGTGATATGGCTGTACAAACCCTCAAGGCTCATTACAGCAACATAGATGAGCCTTTAGTTGTTGGCTATATCCCAACCATCCTCCAGACTTTTCTTGGTCAAACCCTACATCGCTTTGGACATAGCCATCCTGAAGTTGCTGTGCATTTACAAGAGATGCCGCCTGCCGAGCAAGTTAGAGCATTACGAGATGGCACGATTGATATTGCCTTTATGGGCAATCCACCTGATGAGTTAGATGAAGAATTTACAGTCAAATGTGTGAAGAAAGTGCTGATTGCTGCTCTGTTACCAGATACGCACCCGCTGGCACATGAGTCCTCAATTAATCTAGCTCAACTGGCATCTGAAAAATTTATCGGTATGTCTGAAGAAAAGTTTCCCGGACGAAACGATCGCATCCGCGACACTTGTCGCTGTGCTGGTTTCATGCCAAATCTACGCCTGTTTGCTGATAGTCATGCTTCTATGATTGCTCTAGTTGCCGCAGGGCAGGGGGTAGCAGTTATGCCAAACGAGGCAGAAGCATTACCTCATCCCCAAGTTGTGTTTATGCGGCTCCACCATCCCATATACTACGCGCGATCGACCGCCGTGTGGAGGAAGGGAACACCAAACAAATCTTTAGAGAAATATCTCAAAATTCTGTTTGAGTATGTTCAAGAGTGAGTAGACTGAATGTTTTTCATTCAAGTAACAACTGGCTATCTTGGGATATTCAAGGCTCCATTGACTTTGAGCCACTGCTTCTGTTGGCAAGTTAACCCTTGAGCGTCTGTAAAACAGGCTCCTTTGACGCGAGAACCAGAAAAATTAGAACCTATTAACTGAGTATCTTTAAAGTTGACATATCTGAGATCGGTCTCAACCAGATTAGTATCATGTAAGATTGCTCCTTCCAGATCGGCTTGAAATAGAGAGGCTCGTTTTAGAGTCGCACGGCTTAAGTCAGCGCCAACTAAGTTAGCTAACTCTAGGGCAACTTGGCACAGAATTGATTGTGTCAAATCGGCATATCTCAAATCAGCCTTAACCAAATCAGCCTCTGTCAAATCAGCACTTTTTAGAATTGTCTCATTCAGCTGGCTCTCTTCTAGGTCGACTCGCTGCAACGAGGCTTGGCTTAAGATAGCACCTTCCCAATTTGTCTGACGCAGATTGGCTTCATTGAGGTTGGCTCCCGTAAAATCCGCCCCTTTCAAGCTGGCTTTGAGTAAATTGGCTTGACTAAGAACTGCTTGAACTAAACAAGCGCTTTCTAAAAACGCTTCCGTCAAATCAGCACCTTTTAAACAGGCAGAAGTTAGATTGGCATGATTTAGAAGAGCATGACTCAGGTTGGCGTTAACTAATGTAGCTTCATTTAAATTTGCCCAAAAAAGGCTGCTGTATAGCAGGCAAGTTTGAGTTAAGTTTGCCTGTCTTAAGTTTGCTCGATTCAAATCTGTCCAAATTAGAATTGTGTCGCTTAAATTTGTATTACTTAAATCCGCACTGTTGAGGTTGCTATGACTCAAGTTAATTCTATTTAAGTCAGCACCCTTGAGGTTAATTTGGCTAAGGTCAAGATTTTGGAAATTTCTTTCTTGCTCAGTGTAGTGTTTAAGGATGTCACTGGCATTAATGATGTTCATGAGCTTTAACGCCCTGTTTGGCTTAACGATTGTTTTTGAAAAGCTCGGTTTTGACGCACTGTATTCATAATCCTATGCCATCTACTGAATATGTGTTTCTCTAATGTCTAAGTCTGTTTTATACACAATTATTTCTTCAATGTCTTTGTGTAATTTATGGCAAAGTTTATCAAGGGGAATATCGTTAGCATCGCATCCAAAAGGATTTTCAATTTCTAAACCGATCGCTTCAATGCCAAACAATGCAAAAGCCACTACCCCAGTAACTGGAATTGTCCACCATTGCAAATCTTTTACCATCTGAAAAGGTAGAGCAAAACAATATAAAATTAACAGATGTCGTAAGTGAATTGAATAAGCGTGAGGCATAGGTGCAGCTAAAATTCGTTCGCAGCGAGACAAGCATTCAACTAATTGATCTACCAAGCGATTTAGGGCAGCAAATTGAATACTATCTATTTGTTGTTGGGCATACTGTTTAGTTAGATAGCCACCAAGCCATTGCGTTACCTGCAAGGGCATATTGCTGACATTTTGCAACTTTAAACATTGTTCTGAAGAAAGTAGCGACTTTAAATGCTCGTCAACTCCATCGTGCCTTAAATGCTGCTTCATAGCTATAAAAAAACCAGGTATTAAGCGCAGATAAGCTGCTTTTGCTTCACGAGTTTCTAAAGTTGGAGCGGGAATAGTTAGCCACATCTGTCGAGAAAGGTTACGTCCTGTAAATATAACCATTCCGGCAATTTGCCAGCCTTCCCAGAATCTTTCATAAGCTGTATTAGTACGAAAAACTAAGATTAATCCTAAAACAATTCCTGGAATTAGTCCTGCTAATATAGGTTGACTAAAAATAGAATATCCATGTTTGTAGAAAATGGTAATGATGAGAGCCACTGCCATAGTCAAAAGCACTTGAATTTTGATATCTCGAATTACAGAATCTCTGAAATTTAGTGCTTGATGAAACCAATTCTTGCGTTCAAAATCCATATAAATTGCAGCAATCAAACAGTAATCTGTACACGATGAGGGAAAATTATTTAGTCAGGGTTCAGAACTTTATTGTTTCTGAACCCTGCATTTTAATATGATTTATGCCTGATGGTGGAATGGACACTTACCAGCAGATGGTTCTTTTTCCCAAGGATCTGGAACATAGAAATAGTTGGGTTTGAGCAGGCGATTTTCAAAGTCTAAATGGTAAACTGGTACGATTGAGGCTGATAGCGGTGGAATAAGCCAAGCCCAATCTCCATAAACGTGGCGATCGCACTTTTGCTCTTCATCCACAAATTGCATAAAGGAATCGGTGAGGGTATGGTGATCTAACATTCTTACCCCATGCAGTTTGTAAGAGTGCAGCACAGCCACATTCATTTCTACCAATCCTAAATCTTTCCACAGCGTGATATTTTCGCTGCTATCTAAACCCATCTTTTCGGCAATAGTCGGTAGCATATTGTAGCGGTATGTATCGCTAAAATTTCGCCCACCAATTTCTGCACCCATATAAAAACCGTTAAATGGCGTGGGGTATTGAATTCCTCCCATATCCAACATCATGTTAGAAACAGCAGGTAATCCAAACCATTTCAGCCTCAAGTCTGCAAACCATTCGTAGCGAGGATGAGAAATCGGAACTTCTAAAATAATTTCTGAAGGAATTTCAAACCATTTGGGTTCTCTTCCTCCTACTTGGATAATCAAAGGTAAGACATCAAAACGGGTTTTAGATTCTTTTGCCCATCCTAATTTAATTGCCTGCTCTGTTAACTCCACATTGGCAGGATCGCCAAGAATGCTGCCATCAGGTTGACGATACCCGGCATAACGCAGCATTAAATTGTTCCAAACTTTGATATTTAAATTTGGATTCAATATTGTAATTGTCGAGCGCAGATTGCCGTTATTCGTCGCAAACTTAATATGTTCGACTAATGTTTGAAAAATCTCCTCCTCTGTTTGTAAATGGCGCATATCCCGTAGTTGCAAACTGCGCCAAAAGTTGCGTCCCAAACAGCGGTTACTGTTACGCCATGCCAGCTTTGTGCCGTAAGCTAGTTCATCTAAGGTATGTTCGTAAGTGCCTGTACGCTCAATTGATTCCTTGACTTCTTGCCAACGGGGAAGGAATACTTCTGCTAAACCTTGTTCGAGATAGCATTGCTTGAGAAAAACCTCAGCTTCTTGGGCGACGGAATGAATCGGTTGGACATAGATGCTCATCTGCTCGATGGGTGTGATTCCGCCTGCTATTTGTACCGCTGGACGTTGCGGAATGGGAGTTTGAACGTTACCTTCTTCATTCAATTTCGAGGAGAATAATTCTTGACGAATGGCACAGTCCGGCCAACCTGCTGTTTGTAAATAGCCTCGCACTCCATCCATAAAGGGTTCGGGGCCGCACATAAAGGCAACGGTTCCCTCTGTGTAGGGATAAAGACGTTCCACATCTTCAAGGGTAAGTCTACCTGTTTGACGAGTTGCCCGAACTGTAAAACTTAAATTACGGTGAGTACTTGCTAATTGCTCAAGTTCTGTGAGAAAGACTAAATCTTCTGCGTGAGGAGCCGAAAAATCGAGGTGAAATTTGCGGATATCGCCTTTATTAGCTAGGGTTCGCATCATGGCGATCGCAGGAGTAATACCAATTCCCCCCGCAAAAAAGATGACGGGGTTTTCATCTTCTAAGACAAACTCACCTCTCGGCGCAGAAATGCGTAACAATGCTTCTGAATCGGCGCGATCGCACAACCAACGGGAAAATAATCCTAGTTCTTCTCGTTTCACCGTGATTTCGTACTGCTCAGTTTGCTCAGCTGGCGAACTTAAAGTATAAGCACGAGTCACCCAAGAACCATCCACCCGTCCTTGAATGAGGATATGTTGTCCAGGTTTTGAGGCCACGACTTGTTCATACACTGGGCGGAATTGGAAACGCATCATCCCTCGCCCTAAATCTTCTTTGTTCACGAGTTCTGCAACAGCCAGATTTGCTGAACCTAGCATTTCTTCAACTAAAGGCTGACAACTACCGCAGATCATTGTTACTTGTGTTTGTTCGACAATTCCCTCTAAGGAATCTAAACCTGTATCTATCAGTTCTCGCACTCTGCCACAGGTTGTTTTTGTACAATTGCAAACGATATCGCTATCAGCTCCCGATGTCGTTACTTCCTCAATTTGCAGTTCTCCTAACTCGCGGAATAATGCCACTTGCCAACGGGGAAGGGTGCGATCCTCAAAAAATAACCCAATGGCTAATCGTCGCCCACTCCAGCGTCCCCGCACTGATAAACTCGCAATTTGGCCATCCTTTAACCTGAGAATGCGTTCGCCACCATTTTCGGGAGTATAGCGAACTTCCTCTAGGTTATTGGTATCTTCATCTGCCCAATACCATTCCAGTACTTCGCCATCGAGCGATCGCTCTCCAATTAACATGCGATCGTTTGCTTGTAGTAGCCGTGTAATTATTCCTGGTTTTGCAGCGACAAACCCCTCACTAATGGTTAAGATACCCCGTCCTGGCAAAATATAGACGTTAATAAGTTCTAGAATATGTTGAGCAATCCAATCTCTCAAATCCAGAGTTTTTCGCCCTAACCATTGGGCTGATGCTTCTCCATGATTAGTTAATCCGGATTTATTTAATGCTAGGAGCCAATCTACTTGAGATTGGGCTGCTTTTTCATTAATTCCCAGAGCCATAGCATCGTGCAAGGCTGCGGATGGTGGTAGATCGAAATAGCGAACTTCTGTAGGCACATCTGCAAGAATTCGGTTTAAATGAGCTTCTAAACCATAGACAAATTCGTCAAAATCAATTGTGCCACTACCGTCTGTATCAGCCTGTTCTAGGATAGATTGACATTCATCGTGGCTATATCCTAAATCTAAGAGGTAGGGAAGCAACTCTTGAGCGTCAATATGTCCACTTCGATCGAGGTCGATCGCTTCAAATCGTAATCGTGCAAATTGTTGAGCCGACAGAGCTTGTCGCAGGATTGCCGATATTTCTAAGGCGATATCTGCACCACTAAGTTGGCTCGAACCTGTCAAGATTTCTGGCGGTGGGTTGTTAATTTTACCATGCAGCCATTTGGATAAACTTTGGGCGATCGCTTCTGGTTCTAACCAAGGTAAGCTGCTGGTACCAAGCGGTAAGGATAAAGTTCGGCGAAACCTCAATTCCCTTTTGAGCATCAGCATCTGAGAAAATAAAGGTGCGTGACGTAAGATCAGGGTTTCTATATTCAAGCCACGTACTAGGCTTTCGGCTTTTGCCAAGTGTTCGCCAACCTTTGTTTCCATTGGACAAGCAGGTGCAACCCAAGCTAAACGGCGAATCCCCTGCTTTTGAGCGATATCTATAAAGGAACGAGTCAGCGATACCACTTCAGATAAGTCTGTCGGCATGATGAAAATTACCGCCGCTGCCGCACTATCAAATTCTTCTGGTACTCTGTTTTGAGAAGTTAAGTTTAAATTGAACCACTCACCACTCACTAGGCTTGTGGGAGTGGCGATACCTTCGGCACGCTGCGCGAACGTCCCCGAACGTTTGAATCCATAAACCTGAAAGCGACCGCTTGTTGTCAAAAACCTGACAAATTCTTTTGCAGGTAAGTATTGAAAATCTGATGTCAAAACTAAAATATTTGCGGTTAACGATCTTGAACCATTCAATTCCGAGTTAGTAAATTTCATTTTTGTATTCTTATTTTGATTTTATAGGTTTTAATTGTTGGCTTGGCAAAATACTCTAATTAGGGTAAACAGTGCTACGTATTTCCTAGTGATTCCACTGTGACTGTTCTCAAAGCCGATTGACTGAGTGAAGCCAGACCAATTCCTAACAGAACTTATTTTTTGCTCGCTCTAGCGAACCAGAATCGCAGATAAAGCGATGGATACAACCGCAACGATGAGAGCAGCAATACAAATTTGAATAGGTTAGACTGTTTTGATAGTTCAATATCTGCTTTAATCAAAGCAATTTTAGGTTTACCAAATACTTGAATTTTTTCATGAAAAATATTCATTTTTTCTATTAGTTTTCAGTCCATAATAGAGGTATTCCTTCTACTGTTCCAGAGGTTTCTATCTCTTCAATCTCCGAAACTAAATTGGCTGTCAACTCTTCGGTAAGTACATCAATCATTTGCATATTCATAGGGACAACAATCCCCACCTTATCCATTGCTTCCATTAACATATTTTGTTCTGATTCTTCCAGAAAACCATCAGCGTTAATTAAATTCATTAATAAATCATTTTCCTCTAGCAAAGAGCGCAAATCTTTGTCTTGCTGCATAGGCAATAACAATTTCTCGTACTTGTCTTGAGGAACGGAAACGGCTAAAGCCAATTGCAACATCAAGCGAAGATTGCTATTCGGAGGAATAGAACATAAAAATGCCATGATTTTGCCGAGTTGTTTGGTATCCATTGGAATGTAAGCACCGCAAATCAAAAACTACTGAAATTTAGGTTAATAGAACACATATATAAAGTCGAATGCCTAAAATTTATCACATCCATAACTTTTAGACATACCACATATAATTATGGCGATAATTGTTTCTCTATGTTGTTCGCTAATATGAAATTTCCCCGCTTCATAGTTGATACTTGCTAGGGTAAGATTTTTGTCCGATTACATCCGTTGCAACTATACTATATTCAATTGCAATGACGAAAATTATAGAAATTTTTAAGTCAACTGCTAACTTTAGTCTGGTCGATTTGCTCATCAATTGCAGCATTTTTATTCACCTTAACAGAGGTAATTTTCAGATAATGTAAAACTTCTTGATAGATTTGGCTGCAAGTGCGATCGCCCCGCCTACCATTCTCTAGCTTAATATCATCAACGAAGAAATTCAGCTTAAACTCAGCGTATGTAATCCCGTCATCACTATGATTTGTTCCCTTGACTAAAATTTGCGGTTCCTGCCATTTTTGCCGAGGTTCTTTAAAGCGTTCCTGCAACCATTTATTCAGTTCCATCACATAATCATCAATGCGAGTTTCTTCACTCTGGGGATGAGAAATTTTTTGGTATAAACGCTGCGATCGCTTTTTCAATAAATTAATCTTGCGTTCCCATTCCTCAGAAATCATATAACTGTCATTATCCAACAGATTCGGATCGCGAATCCAGCAGCGATACCATTTCCGAATCAACTCAATTAATGTTTCTTTGTCTTTGGTTTCTTGTAAGTTGTAAACTGCTCTATTATTCTGGGTTTCTGTAATTGGTTCTAATCCAATTGAACCCAAAATACCTTGATACTCTTGCTGAATGTTCTCAATTTCATCTTGAGTCAAACCGCCTTTTTCGGCGAACTGAAGAGTCACAAATAAGGCTTCAAGTCCTAGTTGAATTTCTTCCAATTTATAGTTGACTTCCTGTTCCGCTAACAAGCGCAACTTGCCTACTTCTCGTTGCTCTTCTAGTTCCTCGATTTGATAGTAACTATCAATTAATTCCATCTTGCGTTCAATATCTCCTAATGTATCAGGATGAGCTAAAATAATCTCCTCCATCATTCGTTTTGTTTCATACAAATCGTAATTTACTAATACTTCTACTGTCGCTGAAGTATGGTAATAAGCAGTGGGACGACTCAAGTTGACAATGTTTTGACTTTGCAAATTACTATTAGGAATATAAATATCGCAATGCTTTTCAGGCACATAAACCTGAGTCACTCGCACCCCAATTTTTCTGAGCATAGCAATTGAGCCATCTTCCAGTCGTAAAATATCGCCAAACTGAAAAGGTGTATCAATTAACAGTACAATCCCGCTAAAGAAATTTGCTAAGATACCCTGAGCAGCAAATCCAATTACAAAGGTTGCACCACCTAAAGCTACCCAAATACCTGTAAGATCGACTCCAAAGACTCGTAAAGCAAAAACAGCAGCTAATAGGTAAACGACAATAGGAACTACAGCCTCCAAGAGAGGCAATAGCACGTTATCCCACATGGCTTCTGTTTGCTGTGTGTATTCTTTCAGGTAGTAGATAACTACTTGGATAAACAGTTGGACTATCCAATAACTAATAGAGATAATTAGTCCAACTGCTAGGAGGTTTTCCACACTGTCAATTACCTGAATTGAAGGCAAACTTTCAAAGGTAAGTTTGAAAACAGCTAATACAAATACGGCTAAAGCTGGATAAGCGGAAACACTCAGGGTAACTAGGGGAATATCGCTTTCCAATTTGCGGAAGAGAGAACGCAGAACGTAAAACAATAAGAAGTAAAGTAGAACTGCTCCCACAATAGCGATCGCCAAACTGCTAGCAACAAATTGCCAGGTATCAACCTTAAACGGTAATAATTCTTGCAGCATTGATGAGAGATTATATAACTTCTAGTTTTAGTCCCGGCAGCAAGCGGACTAAATTTTGTAAAGATTTACCTTGCCAAGGTTGATCGTTTGAGCCTAAAACAACTAACTGAGTTTCTTTTTGCTTGCGTAAAGTCATCACAAATTTTGATAACATACTGATGCCAGAACTATTAAGAAAAGTCAGTTCTCTTAAATTTAGAGTCATGGTTGCTGGATTGGTTTTTGCAACTTCATTGAGCAAAGTGGTAATTGGTTCGTACTCGCTAGGCCCGCCAAGACTCAATTCGCCTTGAAAGTTAATTGTTTCGGAATTAGGATCGTATTCAACGATGTAATCCTCTGCTTTAATTTTTTGAGCATCCATTGTTTTTCTATGTCTAAGGGTTATTATTTTTGGGATAAATCAAAATTACACTTTAATTTGCACCATTGTGGTGACAGTAATAACTGGTATATCTCTAAGAATTGTCTCCAGTTTCCAACCAATTTCCGCAGCATAATCATTAATCATCGTCAGCAAACCTAAGCCTGAAGCTTCAGTATCTTCTTCAATACTTTTTTCGACTTGTTGCACGTACAAATCATTAGGATCTGATGTCAACAGTTGTTCGATAAATATTTTTAATTTCTCATCACCACCGGGTTTAATGCTGTTAGTGGCAAAGATTACAGCGGTTACTTCCTCTGCCTCTTCAACAAACTGAATACCAAATCTAATTTTAGATTTAGAATCTTCATTATTAAACTTGAGGGCATTCTCTAACAATTCATTGGCGACGTAACTAACGGCACTTTTGCTAGCTTTAATTCGCTGTTCCCGATGCGGATCTTGTTCGTCTGAAGGTAAAAAATTGGTGAAATAATCTGCTACGAAATGAGCAGAGAGGCGATTATTTTTCCAGCGTTGCTTAATCGGACGAGAGCTAGGGGTAAAGGCCATTTCTAGAGAATCGTTTTCGGGAGGAAAGCTGGTGATAAAATTACCAAATAATTCAGTTACATGGGCAGTATCTTGAGAGAGTTGAGTCATATCTGGATATCCTGTAGATGGAGGATTAGTGTTGATTAAATTGGGAAGTTAGCGAGGAGCGATCGCTAATATTTACACTGTCAAAGTTGTTTTTAATTCCTGTTGCAACTCGTCAATTTCTTCTGCTGTTCTTTTCAACACTAATAAGGTGATGTCATCAAATACCTTTTGCTTACCAATATGTCGCCGCAAGTCGGCAATAATATCATCCTTAATGTCTGAAGCAGATTTATGCCAGCTTTTACCGATCGCTTCGCACAGCCGATCGACCTGATACTGTACTTTGTTAATATCTTTAGCTTCTGGGATACCGTCGGTGTAAAGTACTATCCCATCGCCAGGATGTAACTCAAAAATAGCATGACTGATAAAATCAGTAATTTCTGCGTCTAAACCAATCGGAAAACCTAAATCCATCGTGTCAATTCTTTCAATCTGCCCGCCTTTGCGAACGATAATTGTTTCTTCATGTTGTCCGCTAATACTAATTTTTCCCTCTGCATAGTTGACAATCGCTAGGGTGAGACTTTTTTCCGAGTTCATCCGTTGCACATTTTTATAAATTGTGCGATTGAGGGTATCTAAAAATCTTACTGGATCGACTTCTCGAATTTCTTGCAAAGTGCGAACGGCAGTTTGCGTCATTAACATTAAAATGCCACTTTCTAATCCGTGTCCGGTGACATCTCCTATGCCTAGTGTGATTACGCCATCTGTATGTAGCACATCGTAATAATCTCCGCCGACTTCATCCGCTGGTTCCATGTAACCTGCAATATCTAAACCTGCAATATTTTCAAGTTCTTCAGGTTTAGGCAAAATCATCATTTGAATTTGACGGGCTACGTCTAATTCTGCTCCCATTCGCAAGTTTTCTTGCTTTAGTCTCTCATTGAGAGCAATAATTTCTTCGTTGGCGGTTGCGAGTTCGCCGGTGCGATCGACAACTTTGGTTTCAGAAGAGGTTATGAGTGATAAACTCAAAATCGAAAACGCTGCAACGCTGGTCAATGATGCCAGCCAACTGGTATCGGCTGGAGGAAACTGTTCAGATAATGATGGCAATGGACTAAAACAAACTGCTGCCATGCCGACGTAGTGCATGACCGGCACAGCAAAACCCATTAATGCTGATGCACCAATTTTCTGCCACCAGATAACGGGTTTTTGTTGACGCAGGTAACGGATTAGCCATAGTGCAACCAGTGATACAGCGATCGCAATTCCGCCAGAAAGGGTGACAAGGCGCAGATCGTAATGGGCGATCGCAGGTAATCGCATGGCAGCCATGCCTGTATAATGCATTGTGGTAATACCTGCCCCCATCAGCAGACTTGCACCCAACAGGCTGAGAATCTTTACTGTTTTGCGGCTGGTAATCCACAGGGCTAGCCCTGATGCCAAAATCGCAGGCAAAACAGATAGGAAAACAATTGATTCCTCATAACTAATTGGCACAGTTACATGAAACGCCAACATGCCAATAAAATGCATAGACCAGATGCCAATTCCCATCGAACTGGCACCAGCAATTAACCAACCAATCCAGGTGTTTCCTTTAGCAGTTGTGATGCGTTCTGTGAGATCCAGAGCAGTGTAGGCAGAAAGAATAGCAATGATAACAGAGAGAATTACTAAGCTTAAATCGTAGGAAACAGGCATAGTTTAACTCAATTATGAATAACTATAAAAAGTGACATTATCTAATATCAATTCAACAAATAATGCAGCATTTTCTACCATGAATACGTTCGATAAAACATTTCTACAGATTAAAAATAGGTTAAGTGTAAAACAGTATCGTCAAATCTTTTATTCTTGCATCCCTTCGTATAACAGTCGTGCAAACAGCCTTGCGCCATCATCTGTTTTCAGCCGCGCATAAGTGGGCGGTTCACACGTTCCCACTGTTCGCAAATCTGACAATAGCTCTGGGTGAAACTGACATGTAAACGATCGCCGAATCTGTTTACTCTCAAAATCTTTATAGATAATGCAAGTCGCAGAACATTCAGTGACAATTTCATCGTCAATGGTAGTAGAACACAAAATCTCGATCGCGTCCGGTAGTTTCAGTAACCACGCCAGCCGACTACCTGCTAAAATCGACCGATGGGGAATAATAGCATCGTGCAGCAAACGGTATGCCCAGTTAGCAAATAAGATTGCTTCTTCGTTGACTTCATCCGAGTGAAACATAGCAATATTGACTTCTCGCTCATACTCAATGGCGGTGTCAATCACGCCTTCATATTCATCAGCCGTAATTTCGTGAGCGCTGATTAACTCTTGAGGAATGCCAAGCGCTTCCCCATCCGGGGACTTGTAGTGGTGCAGTCGTCGTTCGCCGACTTCCTTGTGTTCGTTCGGGCCTACGGCAAATTCTGGATGATCCCAGCCTTCGGCGATTACATGCCCATTGCGCTTGGTAATTTTTAGGGAACTGCCAACTTTTTCAATTTCTTGACAAACGCGCTTCAGCGCTTTTAACATCTTGCCATCGCGGTCTCTGGGTAGGGACTCTAAACTCAGCACTTGCCGGACTGCCCGTTTAATTAGATTGATGTGTCCTTGGGCTGCTAATTGATGTCCCAAACAAATAAACAACGCTAAAGCACTGGTTGGCGATCGCGATATCAACAACTTTTCAACCAAACAATGGAGATCGTCGAGGGAACATTTGCCACCCTCAAAAGTAGAAGCATCCCGCACTGACGGATCGCCACCTTCTACTACTACAGCTAACCCCGACGTAATCAAGGGCACCACCACATCAGGATCGAGTAGTCCAGAAGACCATACAGGAAATAAAATTGAATCGCAATCGGCAATTTTTTGAGCGATGTATGCAACATTCAGCGATGCGCGGACATCTTCTCCTAATGGATTTTGTCCAACGTGTTCCCAAGGTTCAATGATGGCGATCGCATTGCGAAATAGACAAGGGTGTTTCATCAGAAATTCTAAATCTTCCTGAGAGTTAATCGCCTTCTCTAGTGGTTTGCCATATCCCCACTGAAATTGGGTATTTTCTGTGAGTAGCGATGTGTCTGGTAAAGGATCGGGAGAGTGGCGATCGGCAAGAAACTGACCGATAAGAACATGCACAGATTCAAAGTCAGAATCGCCTTCACTTAAGTAACCAGGACGTAACCGCCAATTTTTAGGAGTTACTAATTGATTGATAGTTTGAGTTGCTGTACTCATTCAATTTCTATACATTTCTAAAAGGATTTTGAAAATCAAGCGATGTGCGACTTAATTTTGATAACTGAATTTACAGCATTTTAGCTATCTAAAAACTCATCACCAGAGCAGTCGCTAAAGATAACCTAAGAGTTACAGGCTTGAAGTCGCACATAGCATTACTTACTAATATGGAATAAATAATGAATTTCCCAACGCTTCTGGATCGTCACTATAATGAAAATCATACAATGCTTTTAAAAACTCCTCTTTAGTAATAAATCCATCGTTGTTGTTGTCAATTCGTGCAAAAGATTTCTCCGCATAGATGCGATGATTATTGTAAACTGCTAGAAAATCTATCCATTCTTTACTACTTATAGTTCCATCTCCATCAATATCAAATACATCAAAAATTAGACTAACAAGCGAGCTAATTTCTGCTTCATATCGTTGAGAATCCCTCAGAATAGCTTCATAATAGTTAAGCCACTCTTCTAAACTCACTTTATTATCGCGGTTTTGATCGCTCACCCCTTGAAGGTGAATCCAGCAATAGGCAAACTTGCTGAAAATAGCGTTAAAATTTCCAGAATATAATTTCCAACCTCGATATGCTGCTAATTTTTTAGTAATTATTTCAAAGTCTGCTAAACCAATCATTCCACTATTATCACTATCGTAAATCGTAAATAATTTTGTAAGCTTTCGTATTTGCAATTCTGTAAGCATCAGCACTCCTGTGTTAAGCATAATCACTCCTGTGTTGATTGAATTAGCTCAATGTTAATAACTGTTTAATTAAGCCTTTTGTATAATATAAATAATCGAACCGTCAATGATTTATATCAAATATCCTACTTTTCTTACTTTTCGTACTTATGTTAAATTCTGTTCAAGCGCGTCTCTTTAGAATCAGCGCGTAGCTCCTAATTAGCCAATTAATTTACCAATTTAGATTATTGACAAAAATCATTAATTGTATATTTGTAGCTCGCAATAAGATAACTTTACACAAACATACCAACTTTATCTATTTTCCTTTGAGCTAAACAACTGAATAATACATAGTGAAGTTTTTTAGTGAATGTACGCTCTCTTAAATTCAGCTCTTGTGATATCTGCATCAAAGCCTTTTTGTTTTAACTACCTGTTTCGGGTGCATAACAATCTAGAGCGTTTCTTACTGTGTGCGTACTATTCAAATGGAATCACTACATGAATGTTGGCGAAGTTCTGGAAACTGTAGAACAAACTCTGCTCTGTAGACAACTGAACACCCTTGAGCGGTTGATTCTGTGTCAGTCATGGCTCGGACGCAGTTATAGCGAGATGGCATCCGATTTTACATATAGTATCGCTCACATCAAGGATACTGGCTCCCGGTTGTGGCAGGCTCTTTCAAAAGCCATAGGGGAAAGAGTGACGAAAAAAAATTTGTTTCTAGTCCTCAAGCAATATTTGTTCTCCCAAACAGATGAAACAGGTGAAACAGTGACTAGCGACCAGTTATCAGCGACCTTAGAGTTCGTGGAAGTGACAGACCCAGCGCTAACGCCTAACATTAATGAGTTACCAGCTAGCACTGATTTTGTGGAAGCTTTATGTTCAGAGGATAGCGTGCAATTATTAATAATGTGCGATCGCTTGATGTTTGATGATATGGCTAGAAAATCAAGGCCGCATCCTTTATCTATAAATTACAGCAATCGTATACCCATTAAAGCGTTCAACAATTTTCGTCAGGGCTATGCTGACTTGGTATCTGTAATTTGTCATCGCGCCTCATGGAACCAACTTTTAGCTGTAATTGGGGCATTAATTGACCAATTTAGATTATTGACAAAAGTCATTAATTATGAGTCCATGCCTTACAGCAATCTAAATATACACAAAAGATACTAACTTTCTCTATTGAACCGCCTACTTATGAAAAGTAGAGACCGATCGTAGCGCACTGCTGCCCGACTGCTATACGAAGGAATGCAAGAATAAAATACTCTTTAAGCTGTAGTGCTGTAATGATGTTTTAGGAAATGTCTCTATAGTAAAAAATACTGCATTATTTTTTATTAATAATTAGTTAATCTTAATTTTTATAGTTATTGACCATTTATACTCATAAAGTTGCGATCGTAAATCTTAGGGAGTTTTCCATTGATGGAAAACTGTGTTAATTTTCTAAAATTATTTTTTAATATTGCTATTTCATCTGTTAAAAACTTTTAATTTCGTGGTGTTGAATCTTGATTTAGCATAAAAAATATGGTAGAGCCGTTTTTATTAATAAAACATGAATTCAACGGATTGAAAAAACCTCTCTCCTAGCAGCACATAGGCTTCAAAAGCCTAATTTATCGTTGGTAACTAAAGATATTTAAGCCCCTCTCCGCGTCGGAGAGGGGTTGGGGAGAGGTTTATCGAATTCACGTTAAGAAAAATAGTTTTTATTTGTTAACAGGACTTACTCAAAATACGTGGTAAGTAGCGGTAATTCATGAATTACCGCTACATAACAATCTAACTTTTCACGGTATCTGGAAAACCTCTCTCTAAATCTCTCTCCTCGCAGGAGAGAGACTTTGAATTCCTGGTTTGGAAGTTAGATTTTCCGTGGACTTTTCCATATGACGTGAAAAGTCAGACATAACAATAGGCTTTTCAATTGTTTTTAGATCAGTCTTAGTTAATTTTAAAAATTCATTTTGATAATACACATCAAATATTGTGTTATTACATAAACAAGATTTTTGTATGTTTTTAATATTTAGAACAACAAAGTAATAAAAGTAATAAAAGTAGGATGTCTAGTTTAAATCCTTGATTTCCTTACTGATTTAGCTATAAATTTATCTTGCTTGTAAAGCTAGAAACGCCCAATAGGTTTAGAACAAATTTATCTTGCCTACGGTTTAAAGGATGCTACTTCGTAGCGATAGCTTGAGGCTTTTTGTTACAAAGCCTTGATTACAAAAATTGTGAATTTAATAGAGAACTTAACTCATGCTAGATATATCGAGTAACGCATCTTCTCCATTGGGAAGCAATAGTTTTGTTGTGAATAGTCTTTCAGATATCGTTAATTCCCATGATGGTCTGACAACTTTGCGGGAAGCAGTTATCGCTGCTAACGCTTTGAGCGGAAGCAACACGATCGAGTTCGATTTGGCAAAAGGTTCAACAATCAATTTGACCAAGCAGCTAGATATTCTAGACGACTTAGTAATTAAGGGATTGGGAGTAGAAAATTTAACCATCAGTGGTAATTCAGGTTTCAATAATCTGTTCATCAACAGCGCCAATGTTGAGATCAAAGGCTTGACCTTCGCTGATGGTCAGAACGGCATTAGTGTGGGTAGTGGTGTTAACCTAACGGTCAAAGATAGCCTTTTCCGTAACAACGCAGAGGATGGTATTAATATCAGCGGTACCAATAACACTGTTACGTTTAAGAATTCGTCTTTTGTAAACAATTCTGATGACGGCATTGACCTCAATGGCACTGGCAACACGCTGAAGATTTCTGGCTCAAGCATCGCTAACAATAGTGCTAATGGTCTTGAAATTGATGCTAGTAACAGCACCCTCACAGTTAGTGGCAGCAGTTTTACTGGCAACACAGGTGATGGAGTCAGGTTCGATGAAGGCGGTAACAACTCCCTGACTATTGTCAATGCCGACCTGAGTGACAATACAGGTGATGGACTGGATATCAATAATGACCACAACACCGTTACCCTCAAGAAAGTAGACCTGAGTGGTAATGGTGTCGGTGCTGCAATTGAAGTCGAAGATGGACTCGAAATTGATGGTAGTAACAACACCTTGACGATAACTGATGCGGTCATCAACAACAATCCTGGTGATGGTATCGACTTCAACGGCAGCAAGAACAAGGTAACTGCCTCCAAACTCACCATTCTAGGTAATGGTGAAGATGGCATCGAAATCAGCGAAGGCAGCAACGACAATATCCTCAACCTGACGGATGCCTCAATCACAGGCAATACTGGCGATGGCTTGGATATTAACAGCGATCGCAACTTTGTCACCCTCAAGAAAGTAGACCTGAGTGGCAATGGTGTCGGTGCTGCAATTGAAATCGAAGATGGACTCGAAATTGATGGCAGCAACAACACCTTGACGATAACTGATGCAGTTATCAACAATAATCCAGGCGATGGTATCGACTTCAATGGCAGCAAGAACAAAGTGACTGCATCCAAACTCACCATTCAAGGTAATGGTGAAGATGGCATCGAAATCAGCGAAGGCAGCAACGACAATATCCTCAACCTGACGGATGCCTCAATCACAGGCAATACTGGCGATGGATTAGATATCAATAGCGATCGCAACTTCGTCACCCTCAAGAAAGTAGACCTGAGTGGTAACGGTGTCGGTGCTGCAATTGAAATCGAAGATGGACTCGAAATTGATGGCAGCAACAACACCTTGACGATAACTGATGCAGTTATCAACAATAATCCAGGCGATGGTATCGACTTCAATGGCAGCAAGAACAAAGTGACTGCATCCAAACTCACCATTCAAGGTAATGGTGAAGATGGCATCGAAATCAGTGAAGGCAGCAACGACAATATCCTCAACCTGACGGATGCCTCAATCACAGGCAATACTGGCGATGGATTAGATATCAATAGCGATCGCAACTTTGTCACCCTCAAGAAAGTAGACCTGAGTGGCAATGGTGTCGGTGCTGCAATTGAAGTCGAAGATGGACTCGAAATTGATGGTAGTAATAACACCTTGACAATCACTGATGCCACTATTAACAACAATCCAGGCGATGGTATCGACTTCAACGGTAGCAAGAACAAGGTAACTGCCTCTAAACTCACCATTTTAGGTAATGGCGAAGATGGCATCGAAATCAGCGAAGGCAGCAACGACAATGTTCTTAACCTGACAGATGCTACCATCAAAGGCAATACTGGCGATGGGTTAGATATCAATAGCGATCGCAACTTCGTCACCCTCAAGAAAGTAGACCTGAGTGGTAACGGTGTCGGTGCTGCAATTGAAGTCGAAGATGGACTCGAAATTGATGGTAGTAACAACACATTGACAATCACTGATATTACCAGCAACAACAATCCGGGTGATGGTATTGACTTCAATGGAGACAACAATAAAGCTGTTGTAACAGGTGCTACTATCACTGGCAATGGTGAAGATGGTATTGAAATCAGTGAAGGCAGCGATGGCAACACGCTTATCGTTACCAAGATTAACATCACCAACAATAAAGGTGAAGCGATCGCCAATCGAGGCAGCGACAACATCATCCGCTGAGGCATCACGTCAAGCTTACATCCCTACCGATGTAGGAAGTGGTAATCAAGCTAAAGTTCATAACTTCACTAATTCAGGAGGTCAGAAATCCTAGATTCTGACTCCTGGATTTAACGAAAGAATAGGCATTGTGGAGATTTTTAGCAAAATCGCGTTGATTCAATAATGTTTTATTTAGATGAGTAATTTTCATGGTGCTTAGTTAACCTTAATACAGCAGAGGGTAAAGCTCGTTTTCAGAATTTTTGCTTAAAAGGTTTAATACAAGTTGTGAATATGTAGCTGGAGGACAGGACGCGCCCACCAAATATCTAAAAATGCTGTCATTCCATGATTTTATCGGGTATACCTAAAAGTTATAAGTGTGATGCCCATAAAGCATTAGACGTTACGAACTTGTCCTTTTACCCTGATATTTGATAGTTCTCAATTTTCATGAATTTAATTCCGTAACAGTGGATATAACTAGCTAAGGAGTGTATTACTTGCTGCAAAACGTTACTTTATTTGGTGTACTTGCGATCGCGATCGGTGCGATTCCTGGGGCGGTGAGTCGTTATTACGTGACTGAATTTTGTAAAAGAGCCATAGGTACAAACTTTCCTTACGGGACTTTTATTATCAATTTCACAGGCTGTTTACTAATGGGCTTTTTCTTCACCTTATTTAAGGGGATTAAAGGATTTCCAGCCGAGATGGATTTGCTTGTGAGAACTGGTTTTTTGGGTGCTTATACAACCTTCTCAACCTACGGATACGATACATTGACGTTGTGGCGTAATGGCAAGCAAGGAAGCACCATTTTTTACTTGGCAGGCAGCGCAATTTTAGCTGTAGTTGGTATTATATTAGGTCGTTATTTAGCACAGCTAATTGTCGGCTCGTAACGATTTGCTGAAACAAAAATACCAATCTCTATTCAATTTCCAAATTACAAAGGATTTTAATAATGCAAAATACTTTTATTCGCACTGTCATGGCGATCGCTTTGGGTGCGATTCCTGGCGCTTTAGGACGCTACTTTATCACTGAATTTACTAAAGCAATTATTGGGAAAGACTTTTCCTACTATGGCACGTTTTTTATTAATGTTACAGGCTGTTTTATCATTGCTTTGTTTTACACTTTAAACGAGCAAAAGTTTAGAAGTCTTTCACCTGAAATTCGGTTAGCGATCGCCACTGGTTTTTGCGGTGCTTATACCACTTTTTCAACTTACGGATTAGAGACTTTTACCCAAATAGATAAAGGTAATATAACAATAGCTTTAATCTATTGGTTAGGCAGTATGCTAATTGGGATGCTTGGCGTACAATTGGGTGTAACTTTAGGTAAGCTGAATTCTAAATCTAGGGTTACTGATTAATGGTATGAATCTTGTAGGATGGACACAAGAGCGTTCTAATACAACGAAGGAGTTGTTCTGTCATTCCACAAGACCAGTAAAATTATCGCGCAAATATACAATGCCCTAAATCCAATTAAGCTAACATCTAGTGGCATAAACACAACTTTGAGATCGGATCTAACTTTTCACGGTATCTGGAAAACCTCTCTCTAAATCTCTCTCCTGCGAGGAAAGAGACTTTGAATTCCTGGTTTGGAAGTTAGATTTTCCGTGGACTTTTCCACATGACGTGAAAAGTCAGTGAGATCGGATAACTGGCGAATAATAGATAAATTAGGTACAGGAAGTCAAGGGAAGATGAAACTCATCAGGAGATCGACTTGGTTAGATTTAGCAATTGATTTAAGAAGTTCTGTGATTCGTGCCATTTGGCGACGAGTCCTAGCTACGATGATATTTGCTTTTATAATTGCGATTGCTTATCACAAAGGATTTGCTGTCAACCAACCTACTCTAGCTGGTTTAATCCCTGGAGTTGTCCTCGGACTTTTACTAGTCTTTAGAACTAATACGGCTTATGAAAGATTTTGGGAAGGATGTAAAATCTGGTATAACTTGCTCAGTGCCAGTCGGATTTTATGCCGAAATATTTGGATAATTGTTCCAGTCAATAATCCTGAAGATGTGAAAATTAAAATATCGAGTATTAGATTAGTTGGCTTATTAATAATTGCTGTTAAATCGCATTTGCGAAATCAGCGTCTTGATAATGATTTTTTTAAAGAATTAATTCACGAAGAGCAATACTGGCAATTAAAAGAAGTTAATAATGTTCCGATAAAAATTATTAATTGGATTGCCGAATATTTTGGGCAACTCTTTGATGAAAGAGCCGATAAACCTAACGTAATTTGTAACAGATCGTTTATTGAATTAAACCGCTCTTTAGACCAAATAACAATGCTAGTTGGTGATTGCCAGCGAATTTTAGATACACCGCTACCCAAACCTTATTCAATTCATTTAAAACATTTATTATTGTTATATTGTTTTGCTTTACCTTTTCAATTTGTACAGTCGCTAGATTGGTTCACTATTCCGACTGTAGGAATTATTAGCTTTGCACTACTAGTAGTTCGCCAAGGAAACTTGGCGGGGTAAAGGGTAAGGGGTAAGGGGGAAAGGTTTTAAATCCCTTACCCTTTTCCCTTTCCCCTTTCCCCAGCCCTCACCTAACAATTTTGGGTTGGCAGACTACTAGGAATAGAAGATATAGGGGTGGAAATTGAAAATCCTTTTGGTTACGATAGCAATGACTTACCCTTAGACAAATTTTGCCAAGAGTTACAAGCTGAAATTGAAACAGAATGGATTAATTACGATCCAAATTTTGCTCGCTATGAAGCTGAGATTTTATGAAAATAGACAAATTTTGATTAGCTCAGAACATGGCTTTTCTAATTGCTATCCCTCTTCTGTCACTCTCCGAAAACATTTGCCTTTTCTGAAATCTAGAGCTTTTGTATAGCAAGCGATGTCTACGACGGGCTACGCCTACGCGCGATTATTTTCTAATAGTATAGCTTGTATTGATTGCCTCATAAGGCTTATAGCGATCGCCCTGCCGGGAAGTGACAGAAGAGGGTTATAGATTCTTATGAATAGCAAGGCTACCCTGAAGAAATAAAAAAAGAGTGTTTTGAAATGTATGTAAATGGTTCAATGTAATTGCTTCCTGACAAGACTATGGCCAGATTGAACATCAAACCAGTGAATATCTTCAAGAGGCAATGTCAGTATAATCTCCTCACTACTCCAATTTTGGTCTGTTGGCAACAAAGCGCGTATTATAATGGCTTCAGTTTGTGAACCTTCGACCTTGATACTGACTAAATAGTGCATACCCAAGTTTTCTACTAGATACACTCGTCCTTGAATAGTTTGGGTATCACCGGGTTGGGCAATGCGAACGTTTTCTGGGCGGATACCTAGCACAATCTGGGGTGGTACAGTTGGTATATCTGGCAAAGGGACTTGGAAATTACCTAGCATAGCGTATCTTTCTTTGCAAGGTAAAGTCAGCAAATTCATCTGAGGACTACCAACAAATCCAGCCACAAATAAATTAGCTGGATGGTTATAAATGATTTCGGGCGGGTCAAGTTGCTGGACATAGCCATCGTTGAGTAAAGCTACTTTCGTGGAGAGTGTCATCGCTTCTGTTTGGTCATGGGTAACATAGACCACAGGGACTTTTTGCTCTGCAAAAATTTGCTTGAGGTCGGCTCGGACTCGTTCCCGCAACAGCGCATCCAAGTTACTTAACGGTTCATCTAGCAGGTACACATCGGCGTTACGCACCAAAGCACGACCGACTGCAACACGCTGCCGTTGACCTCCAGACAATTGACCAGGCTTGCGGTTGATTAACTCTGCTAATCCTAAAATTTCTGCCACTTCTGCCACTCGCTGTTTAATTTCTGTCGGTGGTACTTTTTTCAGCTTGAGTCCAGAAGCAAGGTTGTCGTACACTGTCATGTGCGGATAGAGTGCATAGCTTTGAAATACCATTGCGATGTTGCGATCGCCTGCTGATTTATAGGTGACATCCACGTCGCCGATTTTAATCTGACCGCGAGTCGGTTCTTCAAGACCTGCAATCATGCGGAGAACAGTCGATTTGCCACAGCCAGAGGGGCCAAGTAAAGTCAGAAACTCGTGGTTATCTACTGTTAAGCTAACGTCTTTGACAGGGACGACTTTGGAAGTATAGGTTTTATTCAAGTTTTTGAGTTCGAGTTTAGCCATTTTTTATTTGTCATTTGTCATTGGTCATTTGTCATTTGTCATTAGGCAAACAGGGTATGAGGAAAGGGAAAGGGGTAAAGGGAAAAGGGGAAAGATTAAATTTATTCCTTTTCCCTTTAACCTTTAACCTTTTCCCCTGCCTCCTTGTCCCCTTATCCTTTGACAGCACCAGCAGTCAGACCTTGGACAATCCGGCGCTGGAAAAACAAAACTAGTAAAACCAGAGGTAACGTTCCTATAACAGTAGCAGCAGCGATCGCACCGTAGGGAATTTCAAATACTGTTGCACCACCCAACTGAGCCGCAGCAACGGGAATCGTCTTCATCTCTTCACGGGTCATAAACGTGAGAGCGAAGATAAACTCATTCCAGGCAAAAATAAAGGTGAGAATTCCAGTCGTCACTAAGGCGGGAAGGGTCATAGGCAATACGATTTGCCATAGTAGTTGAAAGGTGTTGTAGCCATCGACCCTAGCGGAATCTTCTAAATCTTTGGGTAATTGTTGGAAAAAGCTTCTGAGTACTAGAATTGTCAGGGGTAAATTTATGGCAGTGTATGGTATAATAAGCGCCAGATAGTTGTTCCCCAGTCTGAGGGCTTGAATAATTTCTAACAGTCCCAGGAACAACAGAATTCCAGGAAATAAAGTCACCATAAGAACGCTAGCGAGGATAGCTCGTTCGCCCCAAGGACGTAACCGTGCCAAGGCATAGGCGGCGGGTGCGCCGATGGCTAAAGCTAAAGCTGTAGAAGTAATCGACACAAAGGCACTGTTGAAGATGTAGCGCCAAAATGGACGACGAGAAAATAACTCAATGTAATGACTAAAAGTGAATCGCGTGGGGAAATAAACAGTGGGAACGGCGGCAATATCTTCATTAACTTTAAACGAAGTCAGCAATTGCCATAGGGCTGGCGCTAGGCTGAATAACATTACGAATGCAACAGCTATTAAAAGCAAGATTTTTTTAACAGAAAACCTGGTTTTTGCTGTTGGTTGTGGAGTCGAACTCATGGTTAAATAACTCCTGATGTTTTGGCACGGGATTTATTAAGCAAGAAACTAGCGATCGCCACCGCAGCAATTAATATTAGAAATGTCACTACTACCAGAGCCGCTCCATA
Organism: Nostoc linckia NIES-25; assembly: GCF_002368035.1. Lineage (GTDB taxonomy): Bacteria > Cyanobacteriota > Cyanobacteriia > Cyanobacteriales > Nostocaceae > Nostoc > Nostoc linckia_B. The sequence goes on from NZ_AP018222.1 coordinate 6,391,655, forward strand.
ACCAAAATCTAAGTAGCGCATCACCGTGGAATAGATATATAGCGACACCACTTCAGTTGCACCACCAGGGCCGCCCCCGGTCATCACCGCAATCAAGTCGAAAATCCCGAAAGCTTGAGCAAATCGAAATAGGACTGCAATTAAGATTTGTGGCAGTAGCAGTGGCAGGGTAATATTGCGGAAGCTTTGCCAAGGATTTGCCCCATCGACAGAGTAGGCTTCGTAAAGGTCCTTTGGTATCGACTGCAAACCAGCCAACAGCAGAATACTGATAAAAGGTGTAGTTTTCCAAACATCAGCAAATATCGCTGCGCTCATCGCCAGAGTTGGATCTCCTAACCAGTTAATTCCGGTTTTAATCAACCCTAACCGCCGCAGAATATCGTTGACAACCCCAAATTGGTCGTTAAAAATCCAAGCCCATGCCAGACCAATCAAAGCCGTAGGCAAAGCCCAAGGTAGAATGGCAGTTGTCCGCACTATGCCCCTTCCAAAAAACGCCTGATTGAGAACTAGAGCAATCAAAAGTCCTAGCAGTAGTTCTAAAAGCACGGATGCTGTTGTGAACGTCGTCGTTGCCCACAAACTCTGCCAGAAACGACCATCCCCCACCATCCGCACATAATTGTCCAAACCAGAGAATACGGGTTGTAGTTCCGTTCCCAAATTCCTAGTGAATACACTTAACCAGAATGCTCGTAAAATGGGATAGGCAAATACAAACAACAACAGCAGTAATGCTGGTGTTAGTAATATCCAAGCAGTCCGTTGTTCCCGGCTTCGGAGTGTAATATTAGTCATTAGTCATTTGTCATTGGTCATTAGTCATTGGTCATTAGGCAAACAGGGCATGGGGAAAGGGAAAGGGGTAAAGGGAAAAGGGGAAAGATTAAATTTATTCCTTTTCCCTTTAACCTTTAACCTTTTCCCCTTGTCTCCTTGTCCCCCTGCCCCCTTCCCCCTGCCCCCAACAGTCGGCGCGTTTCATTAGCAGCAGCTTGCATTGCTTGTTCTGGATTTATCCTACCGGATAGCGCAGCACTGAGATAACGCTGCAAAATATCGGATGTCTGGGCATATTGGGCAACAGGCGAACGTAAAACTGCATTGTCTACAACCTCCAGTAACTGCGGATAGTGAGGATATTTGGCAACAATCTCTGGGTCTGTAAATAAATCCCGGCGACTTGGCACATAACCTGCACTCAAAATGAATCGGCGCTGTGCTTCCCGACTGGTAAAGTACTGAATTGCTTTCCAAGCTTCTTCGGGATGTTTAGAAGATTTAGAAATCCCTATACCCCAGCCTCCTAAACAAGCTGCACCAGTTTTACCGGGAGCATGAACCATCGGTTTAATTGCAATTTTGCCTTGGATTGGCGAATTCTTTTCTTGGGCTAAAGCCCATGCATAGGGCCAGCTACGTAAAAACGCTACTTGACCGCTTTGGAATAAGCGTCGGGTGTCTTCTTCTTGGTAGGTTGTGACTCCAGGAGGAGAAACGCCCCGGCTGACGGTATTACGCAAAAATTCAATAGCCTGTAATGTTTCTGGTCTATCCAGCCCAACTTCCAACGTTTCCGGATTAACCCAGAAGCCACCAAAGCCATTAAGGACTTCTACAAACATTGCCACGAGTCCTTCATACTGGCGTCCCTGCCAAACATAGCCCCAATTCACCTTGTCTTTTTTCTGCAAGGCTTGGGAAATTTGGAGCAAATCATCAAAGGTTTCTGGCGGTTTCAATCCTGCTTCTTTGATTAAATCTTCCCGGTAGTAAAGCATTCCCACGTCGGAACGCATGGGAATGCGATATAGCTTGTTCTGGTAACGCCCGCCTTCTACATCCTTGGGTGAAAATGCTGCCAACTCCTGCTTGGAAATGCGATCGTCTAGGGGTAGCAACCATCCAGCAGCAGCAAATTTGGGTGTCCAGATGACATCCATATTCACCAAGTCATAAGGGGATTCACCTAAGATAAATGATGAGGTGTAGAGGTCTTCGAGTAAATTTGTGGCATTCGGCCCCTCAACTAAGTTAAGCCGAATGCCTGGGTTCTCAGCCTCAAAGTCTCTAATCAAACCCTGCTTCCAAGGTTGGGCATCAGGGGCAGTAATTAACATATTGAGGGTAACTGGTTGCTGCGAGAGTGCTACCCAACTGAACAATACGATCGCCAACAGAGTTGTCAGAAAAATCCCTATATCCAAAAACCGAGTTTTTTGGATGAATTTTTGTAGCTTGTTTATTGGCTTTTGATACAACATTATCAATGTAGCGATCGCTAGTAGTAATAATTATATAGTTACAGCAGTTTTCATTTGCATGAGGTACAGAATGAAGAAAGGGAAAGGGGGAAAGGGTAAAGGGGAAAGGAACAATTGTATATTTAATTGTCCAGTTGTATACCTCATTTATTTGTAAGCCTGCGATGCGATCTGCTTCGCAGCAACGCTTCGCGATCGCTTTGATCCCCTACTCATCCCTACTCAATCTTCCAATTAGCGTATAACCAGAAGTAACTTGGCTATACAGCAAGACCGATGCAGAAATACATCCTGAGAGTTTTGCGATCGCCCATAGCGCTCTTGTAAAATCATTTTCAATTGTTGAGAATTCGCCCAGGAAAAAGTTTATGGCAGATATGTCCGGTCAAGACCCCTCGGAAATCACAATGGCAAGGGTTGATGAAGAACGAAAAGGCGCAACTTTCAGCGGTACGGTCATCCTTGGTATCGATCCTGAGGGTGGGGAAGTCGTTTTCTTTAGAGACTTTTTAATTGAAGATTATAAAGGCGAACTTACCGCAAATCTTGCAACAGATGGCGATATAAAGAAAAGCATTGATTTAGGCGAACTCGATCGCAAAAGCCCCAGTTTTAGGCTGCCAATTCCGCTGGGAACGGATACATTACCCTACAATACAGTCGTGTTGAGCGACAAAAAAAGCAAGAAAAAAATCCTGACGATCGATCTATAAAATTTGTAACTTAGCTCGTAGTTCAGCCAAATTCGATTGCCCTCCTCTATAGATCTCAAATGGGTTCTATAGATTCCATACATATTTTTGACAAGTTTGGCGGGCAATTTCTAAATCGCTACCATTTTCAGGATTTTGAAAAACGGGATGATAACGTAAGCTGTTGCAGCAAACTTGCAACCACTCTTCCCACCCACAGCACCACAAGCGCACTGTTCCATCAAAACTACCACTGGCAATCAGTTTACCATCAGGGCTAAAAGCTGCGGATTTTACCCAATACTTATGCCCGCGCCAAGGTTGACCGATGGGATTACCTTGTATATCCCACAAGCGCACTGTAGAATCATTGCTGGCAGTGATAATAAACTTGCCATCAGGACTAAAGGCCAACAGAATTAACTTCTTTTTCATGCCCGCGCCAAGGTTGACCGATGGGGTTGCCTTGAATATCCCACAAGCGCACTGTAGAATCATTGCTGGCACTGATAATAAACTTGCCATCAGGACTAAAGGCGACAGAATTAACTTCTTTTTCATGCCCCTGCCAAGGTTGACCGATGGGGTTGCCGTGAATATCCCACAAGCGCACTGTAGAATCATTGCTGGCAGTGATAATAAACTTGCCATCAGGACTAAAGGCGACAGAATTAACTTCTTTTTCATGCCCCTGCCAAGGTTGACCGATGGGGTTGCCGTGAATATCCCACAAGCGCACTGTAGAATCGTTGCTGGCAGTGATAATAAACTTGCCATCAGGACTAAAGGCGACAGAATTAACTTCTTTTTCATGCCCGTGCCAAGGTTGACCGATGGGGTTGCCTTGAATATCCCACAAGCGCACTGTAGAATCGTTGCTGGCAGTGATAATAAACTTGCCATCAGGACTAAAAGCCACAGAATTAACTTCTTTTTCATGCCCGCGCCAAGGTTGACCGATGGGGTTGCCTTGAATATCCCACAAGCGCACTGTAGAATCATTGCTGGCAGTGATAATAAACTTGCCATCGGGACTAAAGGCGACAGAATTAACCCAATTCTCATATTTGCGCTGCGATCGCCCGATGACCCGATCTTGTAATATTTGATGTAGCTCCCACAAACGCACAGTTTTATCGCCACCACTGACAATTAGCTTGCCATCGGGGCTAAAGGTTAGGGAATTAACTTGTCCTTGATGTCCTCGCCAAGGTTGAGTGATGGGGTTGCCATTAATATCCCACAAGCGTATTGTCCGATCGCAGCTACCGCTAACAATAAACTTGCCATCAGGGCTAAATGCTACAGAATTTACATGTCCTTCATGCCCGCGCCAGGGTTGACCGATGGGATTACCTTGTATGTCCCACAACCGCACTGTAGAATCACTACTGCCACTGACAATAAACTTGCGATCGGGGCTAAAGGCGACGCAAATAATTTTTGCCTCATGTTCGTGCCACAGTTGAGTGATGAGATTACCTTCTAAATCCCACAAACACACCGTCCCGTCAAAACCAACACTGATAATGCGTACCCCGGAGGGGTTGGCGCAGCCATCGCCATTTGGGCTAAAGGTGACGGAAATAACTCCTTCCTTGTGTCCACGCCAGGGTTGAGTAATGGCGTTACCTTCTAGATCCCACAAACACACCGTTCCGTCAAAACCAACGCTGATAATGCAATCGCTATTTGAGCTAAAGGCAACGGAAATAACTCCTTCCTCATGTCCCTGCCACGGTTGAGTAATGAGATTACCTTGTAGATCCCATAAACACAAAATTCCGTCAATACTGCCACTAACAATAAACTTGCGATCGGGACTAAAAGCTAGGCAATTTACCTCTTGCTCGTGTCCGCACAAAAATTGAGCAGTCGGATTGCCTATGATATTCCACAAGCACACCGTAGAATCATTACTGCCACTGGCAATAAAATTGCCATCAGGACTAAAGGCTACACAATTCACCTCTTGCTCGTGTCCGCGCAAGCTATTTGCCTCTGTGGGTGTGTTCATTGCTTCCTTTAAGCTTCCCAAAACAGGAGCTAGAAGCTGGTTTGGGTATTTTTCTAGATTCTCACCCATTGTTTGAATTGCCAGCACCAAACCCTCTAGCGGTTGGACATGAAGTAAATTCAAAACCCTGGCGGATTGCTCGCGCAGTTTTAATTCAGTCAGTGCAAGGTTTAACTTTTCAATCTCTTGTTCCTTTTCTTCCAAATGGGAATCGTGCCATTCAACACTAGTATTAATAAATTGATTAGGTTGTTCGTTTAAATAACCAAACGTTTGCTCTTTTAGTTCTTTATAAGTCTTTATCTTCAGAACCCGACTGGCAATATTTTCCCTCTCCCACAGTACATTTAGGGTGTATTGCAGAAGTGGTAAAGAATCATCTTGTTGGTGAAAATCATGAATAATTTGCTCAACGAGTCCTTGTTCAAAGGTAACGCCATTTCTCGCAGCAGGTTCAGCGATCGCTAAATTTAATTCTTCATCACTCATGCTAGAGAGTATACAACTATATTGATTATAGATACTCGCAAGTTGGGGATATTCACTAAATCTATCTACAAAATTAGATTGCATTGTTAAAACAATTTTGACAGAGCTATCCTGTTGCTGGAGCAGTTGAAAGAGACTAGCAAGGAATCGATCGCGTTCTGGCTTTTGAGTTTTCGTAAACAGTTCTTCAAATTGGTCAATGAAAATGAGAACGCACTGAGAATAATGTTTGAGTAATGTGACAATTTCGATTAAAGAATTTTTTCTGACTTTTCGAGCAATATCCGCTATCTCTAATTGTTTTCCATAGGTAAAAACCAGACTCTTATACAGAGATTTAAAAGGATTTTCATCTGGCTGAAAAGTTAGATTAGTTAAGAAAATTTGATTATCTTCTAAATAAGGGATTAAACCTGCACGAATCAATGATGATTTGCCACTGCCTGATGCTCCTAAAAGCAAGATTGCATTATCTTTTTTTAGGCGATCGCTCAGATTAGCAATCCACTTCTCTCGACCAAAAAATTTGTCTTTATCTTTGATTCCAAAAGTTTTTATTCCTATGTAAGGAGAGTCTGTTTTGAGTGTAAAAAGATGAATTTCCTCAGACTTACTATCAGAAAAAAAGTTATATTCAGAAATACTTTGGACATCATACCCAATATTTATATTGCCTTTATAACTGTTAACCATCTATATCTCCTTACCTTTGCACACCACTGGCTAAATCTTTTCCTTAGTTATAGTCCCTCGGCTAATCGTTGTAAGTATCTCAACAAAAATAATTACCGAAGAAAGGCAGGAGGAAGAAAATACAATTCTTGCTCTCTGCCAAAAGGGTCTAATCTTAAAGATTGTCTTATGAAGCTTTCCCTGTTCCTGCCGTATATAGAAGTTTTCTGAATCCCATCTGGGAAAAATTAAGGTTTTAAATACCTTTATTCAGAGAAATTACTTAAGGAAATTCCAAAAATATGTAGTAACTTTATCCTAAAACGCCGGAAATGACAAACGAGATGGAAATTTTTGATAACCTACACCTTGCTATGTTTAGCGGCAAAGGTGGAGTCGGAAAAACGACAATCTCCTGCACCTTTGCATATCGTTGGGCGCAGAAATTTGTCAACGAGCAAATTCTTTTAATCTCAACCGATCCGGCTCACTCTCTTGGAGATGTCTTACAAGTTAGCGTTGATGACATTCCTCGTCCCATAGCGGAACTACCCAATCTACGAGTCAGGGCGTTGGATGCAAAGCTTTTACTACAAAAGTTTAAAGAACGTTACGGTCAGGTGTTAGAACTTTTAGTAGAGCGCGGTAGTTTTGTTGAAGGGGAGGACTTGCTTCCAGTTTGGGATTTAAATTGGCCTGGACTGGACGAATTGATGGGTTTGTTAGAGATCCAACGCCTTCTCAACGAACAGCAGGTAGATCGAGTAGTAGTGGATATGGCTCCTAGCGGTCATACTCTCAACTTGTTTGGCTTGATGGATTTTTTAGACACTTTCCTGCACTCTCTGGAACTGTTTCAAGAAAAGCATCGGTATATTAGCAAGACCTTTGCTGGGAGTTACACACCCGATCGCGCCGACGAATTTTTGCAAACCCTGAAAGCTGAACTGTCCCAAGGTCGTCGTCTGCTTCAAGATCCTAAGCATACAGCTTGTTTGTTAGTTGCGATCGCCGAACCAATGAGTTGGTTGGAGTCAAAACGCTTCCTAGAAGCCTTACAAACCATGCACATGCCTTGCGGAGGGTTGTTTGTCAACCAAGTCCTTGCCAGTGCGACAGACCCAGATCGTTACCAAGAACAACAACCGCTGATCGGTCAGTATACGGATCTTGCTAACGGAAAGCCGATTTTTATCGTGCCACAGCAAGATCGGGAGCCTTTAGGAATTGTAGCCCTCAGCCATCTCATCGACCAAATCCATATTCCTCAGCTTGAACCGCTATTTCCTATCGATCTACTCCCAGTTCAATGGCCTGAAACAATTCCTCCTAGCTTTGGAGATTTTCTCACCCAAGGTCGTCGCCTGTTACTAATTGGCGGTAAAGGTGGAGTAGGCAAGACTACAGTAGCAGCTGCCATTGGTTGGGCGATGGCTCAACAACATCGCGATCGCAAAATTCGCATGGTTTCCATCGATCCAGCCCACTCCTTGGGTGATGCCTTTGGTCTGAGTTTGGGACACGAGCCGTATCAAATAACTGCCAATCTTCGAGGTCAGGAAATAGATAGCGATCGCCTTCTGGAGCAATTCAGAGCCGATTACCTGTGGGAACTGGCCGAAATGATGAGTGGTGAAACCCAAACAAGCGAAGCTATTGAAATGGCCTATGCTCCTGTTGCTTGGCGCAAAATTGTCGAGCAAGCTTTACCAGGGATTGATGAAATGCTTTCCCTGTTAACAGTAATGGAATTGTTAGAGCAACAAGAAGAAGACTTGATTATTTTAGACACTGCTCCTACAGGACATCTTCTGCGTTTTCTAGAAATGCCAACTGCACTAGCAGACTGGTTAGCATGGATTTTCAAACTCTGGATTAAGTATCAGGATGTCCTTGGTCGTACAGAGTTTATGGGGCGTTTGCGAACTTTACGACAGCGCGTAGTCAAAGCCCAAAAAGTGCTAAAAGACCCACAGCAAGCAGAGTTTATTGGGGTTACACTTAACCAGACTAGCGTACTTGCCGAACAACAACGCCTGTTCAAATCTCTGCAAGAAATAGGTGTAAGCCAGAATTACCTTGTTCTAAACCGCTTTACTTCTACAGCGATCGTTAATTGGGATTTTCCAGGTTTGACAATGGTTCGCTTACCAGTGCTTCCTCGCTCAGTTCAGCCTTTAGAACGCATCCAAGCAGCCGCAGCCTGTTTATTTTAACTGCTAATTAGACTAAATACTTTCATACCCAAAGAGAAATTTATTATGCATCGCACTCCAAATCGCGGACAAATTCAAGCCAAACTTAGCTCAATGCCTCCCCAACGTTCGCAAGCAAGAGTTTACTTAAACGCTTACAAAATGATGTTGGAGAAGGAGCGTTTAGAGCAGGAACTACAGAAACTCGAAGCACGCCGACATCAGATTCAGCAGCGTCTTGCTATTTTAAATAGTCAAATCATTGCTGAAGAAGACATCACCCATCAGCAAGCAAATACTGACTTGGAGGACAATACACCAAAATTCAACACCATAACATTGGAATACTAGAATTTTTATACCTCTTGTCTCATTTTTGGACAACAATGTAAATAGCATTTGAAATTCTGACAACTGCATTGATTTCTAAGGCTTTTATCCAAGAACAAGGTAATGGACGGCTCGGACATGAGGAGCAACTTGTTAGTGAAGAACTCAGAGCCAGAGGCATACCAATTACTTTTTATACGCAAAAACGTATTCACAGGCGACAACTGGCACTTGATAATGAGTCTTTAGTTGTTGGTGATATGCCATGTATTTTAGGAGCAATCAAACAGCTTGGTATTCCAGAACCGGAGCCTAATGATTATCCTGCTTCACTGAAGAACTTCATGCACCGCCGGACATGGACATCTACCTTAGAACAGTTAGAAATAGAATTAAGCAAAGGTAGATATGCGCCAACATTTGCTAAACCTGCTACACGCCGTAAACGCTTTACAGGTTATGTTTTTGAATCGGAATATGATTTGTGCCAAGTCTACGGAGTCTCACGCCAAGAGCCGTTGCTGTGTTCAGAAGTTGTATCTTGGGTAAGCGAGTACCGAATTTATGTGGTTCATTCACAAATTAGAAGCATTGATCATTATGATGGTAATCCCAATATTGTACTAGATATTGAAAAAGTTCTCTGTGCTATTCAAGCTTTAGACAATGCAGGAGAATCAATTGCTGGATATGCAATTGATTTCGGAGTTTTAGATTCTGGAGAAACTGCTCTGGTAGAAATGAATGATGGTTTTGCAATTGGAGCATACAAAATTGATAGAAAAAACTATACAGATATGATTTTGGCAAGATGGCAAGAGCTTTTAATGAGCGTCAAATAAGATATAAACAGTCTAAAAATCATTTTTTATATACAGCTACAGACTTAAAATCCGCGTTCAAAATATGCCTTTAATTCGTAAGTAAAAAGTAAGAAAATCTAATGATTAGTCACTGTTAAACCATGATGGCTAATTACTTCTATGAGGAGCAACCGCATACCTTGATTGCGCTGTCGAAGCAAGCAGATAGAACAACCATTTATCGCCAGTGAGTGGAAGCCTATCGTCCGGTTAAAACTAATTGCCTAAAATTAGCCAGATCGCTTTACAAGGAATGGAGAATCGACATCTAAAAGCCAATTCTCATCAATAAATTCTAGATTTTCATCATAAACAATAACTAATTCACCAAGTTTTTGAGCATTGCTACTTGCAGTTTTCATATTATCAACAGCATCAGCTATGAGCAAAAACTTTAGTTGTAAAAAACGTTTCTTGTGAGTAACACCTATTGAACTGCTAACTAATTCGGCTTTTAGGGTACGAGGTAACGTAATTTGCTCATAATATTCATCTTGTTCATCCCAATAGCCACACACTTGATAATCACACTGGTCAAGATGTTCTTGAACAAAAAGATTAGTATCTAAACTTTGTAATATTTCAGTTAAATCTTGCCAAACTTGATGATTTTTTAATTCGAGCCTTGTCATAATTATGTGAGTTTAATGTTCTGTTACCAAACCAGGGAAGTGCAATATATCATCAATGAATTTTGCATGAAATCGGCGGTCTCCACCTTTACCTAAGACTTTAGATTTCAAATCGTAGCCCGATTCTTGGGAAGCCACCAACCCAACATTACCGCGAGGAGGTACAATTCCTTTCTCAATGGCTTTTAAATGTTTTCCCTTTTGATCGTATTTTAATCCCAGCTTTATTTGTTCGCCGCCAAATGAAACTAGCAGACCACTGATTGAAAGATATACAGTATCAGGTTGAATATCTGCCCAATTATCGGGTAAAGCTTCCATTAAATTAATATTTGTATAGTAGAAGCATAATTTATTTAAGTGTAATAGCTAACAACATTTTTCAAATTAACGTGAGTCTCTAACGGAGGCGCACGTTAGTTAAAGCAATAAATCACACAAGCTAAAAAAGAATTTCACTACTCTTGTGTGCGATCGCGTTCCTGCTTTTCTGCTTCCAGAATCGCTAATAAAAGGGCTTCTTCCTGAATTTCAAACTCTTGTTCAGGAATTTCTCCCATATCAAAAGCAAGTTGAAGTGCAAGAAGCTGCTTACTGAGATTTTCTTTATCATCAATTTCAGTACTCGCTTGTTCTAAAATTTTTTCCCCAAGCCACGTTACCCCCATTAATGGGCCGGTAATCGGTAATAGTAAGAAGCGCAGAACCATATCAGTTTACCCTCGTGTGGATTTATTAAAACTGTCCTCGCAAGACCGTAATCATGCTGATGACATAAATATAAAACATTACTAGTCTTATGTTGATACCAAAATGCATGGGATTTGAGTCCAGTTAAGGCTTATTGACATCCGTATTTTATATATCCGATGTGCAAAAAATTACTTTTATAAAAATTCCTACTTAGGAGGTACTTAGAGCTTGACAACAGTATTAAATGCATCTCCCCAGCGATTTGTCAATACCCCTGCTATTCAACGCATCGCTCAACGTGCTTTGCGCTATCTACAGTCAGGTTTTTCAGTACATTTACGAGGTTCTGCCGGAGTCGGAAAAACTACTCTGGCAATGCATCTAGCTGATTTGCTCAACCAGCCTATCATCCTCTTATTTGGAGATGATGAGTTTAAAACCTCAGACTTGATTGGTAATCAATTAGGTTATACCCGTAAAAAGGTTGTTGATAACTTCATCCACAGCGTTGTTAAAGTTGAGGATGAACTGCGACAACATTGGGTTGATGCCCGATTAACCCTAGCTTGTAAAGAAGGATTTACGCTGGTTTACGACGAATTTAATCGATCGCACCCGGAGGTAAATAACGTTTTACTCTCCGTACTTGAGGAGAGGTTGTTAGTCTTGCCAACAAACCAACATCGAGCCGAGTATATCCGGGTTCATCCCCAGTTTCGGGCAATCTTAACATCAAATCCTCAAGAGTATTGTGGAGTCCATGCAACTCAGGATGCTTTGATGGATCGTGTGATTACCATCGATATGCCTCCACCTGATGAACTCACTCAGCAGGAGATTGTAGTTCATAAAACAGGCATAGATTCTGAGAAAGCAGACAAAATCGTGCGCTTGGTGCGAATGTTTTGGAGTCGCTCTGCCTCTGGACAAGGCGGTGGATTACGTTCCTGTCTGATGATTGCTAGAATCTGCCACGAGCATGAAATTTCCGTAAACTTTGAAGAGCCTAACTTCCAAGATATTTGTGCTGATATCCTGCTTTCTCGCACGAATCAACCTCGTATGGAAGCAACTCGGCTACTGGAAGAGGTTTTGCGTGAATTGTATCATAGTACAAATACTCAATCTCAGCCGGCAGAAGAGATAATACCAGACAGCCAAAATCAGATTGTATTGGCACAACGAGTACCTTACGAGCATGAAGTCTACAACTACCTGTGCAAGTCTCCAGGAAGGCGTTTCTCTGATTTGGCAGCAGAATTAGGGATTGATCGCAGTCAAATTGTAGCTGCACTCAAGTCTCTCAGAGAGCAGGGAGTATTATTGCAAATGCAAGGCACTGAACTGCCGAACATATCACAGACAGTGGCTTTTGATTCTGGCCATTTAATAAATAAATGAGTACTAATACTAATCGGGGAGTTATCACAGCAACTCAAGGTTCTACCTTGGCAGATATTCTCGAACGGGTTCTAGATAAAGGCATTGTGATTGCAGGAGATATTTCTGTTTCCGTCGGCTCCACAGAACTGCTCAACATCCGAATTCGTTTGTTGATTTCTTCTGTTGATAAAGCTAAAGAGATTGGAATTAACTGGTGGGAGAGCGACCCCTATCTGAATAGTCAAGCTCGTTCCTTATTAACAACTAATCAACAACTTCAAGAGCGTGTTGCCAGTCTAGAAACAGAACTGCGATCGCTCAAAGCACTCAATCCTCTTAATCATCAGAATGCAGGCGATTAGCAAATCAAAAGGTTCCGATTCAGGTTTAGCACCGTTGTTACTGACGGTTGTCGAACTGATACGCCAACTCATGGAAGCTCAGGTGATTCGGCGCATGGATGCTGGCAACCTCAGCGACTCTGAGTTAGATCGAGCTGCCGAAAGCCTGCAACAGCTTGAACAACAGGTTATTAAGCTTTGCGAGATATTTGAAATTGACCCAGCCGATCTAAATATTAACTTGGGTGAAATGGGAACTTTACTTCCCCAATCTGGAGGATACTACCCCGGTGAAACCTCTAGTCAACCCTCTATTCTAGAACTCCTCGATCGCCTATTAAATACCGGTGTGGTGGTTGAAGGGGACTTAGACTTAGGACTGGCTCAGTTGAACTTAGTTCATGCCAAGTTAAGATTAGTACTCACTTCTAAACCCCTGTAACTTTTTTATCTACATTCTTATTGGTAATACATTCTTATGAGTTATGGCTTTTACATTTATGGAATTTTGACCTTGCCTGCTCCGCAAGATTTAAATTTAGAAGGGTTAGATCGGCAGCCCGTACAAATTAAAATTTTGGATGATTTTGCAGTAATCTACTCCGAAGCACAGCAAGAGCGTTATTTAGCAAGCCGTCGTAACCTGCTAAATCATGAAAAAGTCCTTGAGGAAATCATGCAAGCAGGTGATGTCTACGACGGGCTACACCAACGCAATTTACTACCCGTGCAATTTGGACTTTTGGTTGCAAGCTGGGAAACATTTTCACAACAATTAATTCGTCCTCATCAAGAAGAATTGACACAGTTGCTTGCCAAGTTATCAGGTCGCCGAGAAGTTAGCGTCAAAGTTTTTTGGAATACTGAGGCAGAAATTCAGGGATTGTTAGCAGAAAATCCAGATATCAAAACCGAAAGGGATAAGCTAGCGGGTCAACCTCTGAATATTGAACAGGTAATCCAAATAGGACAAGCCATCGAACAGGGAATGAGCGATCGCAAACAAGGCATCATAAATTTATTTCAAGGCACGCTCAATTCCATTGCGATCGATGTGGTGGAAAATTCTCCTCAAATGGACACAATGATTTACAACGCAGCCTACCTAATCCCTTGGGAAGCAGAATCACAATTTAGCGAACAGGTTGAAGCACTCGATCGCCAATTTGAAGAACGTTTGCGAATTCGATACAACAACTTCACTGCTCCATTTAACTTTGCTCGTCTGCGATTATTCAGTTCCAACTAAAAAATTATTAGACCTCTTGCATCAATCACATTATGACTACCAAACAGTTGATTTCTCTCTAACTCTCTGCGCCTCTGCGCCTCTGCGTGAGATAAAAAATTCTTGTTTTCAACATTCGTGCAAGAAGCCTATTGAAATTAAATCTTTCTCTATCTTTTATTTAAATAAAATCAATGGACGACATATTTAAAGGATTTGAACAGCTATTAGAAATTGCCAAAGCTTTAGAAGAAAAAGCAGAAAAAGGCGAGTTAAAAACTTCTATTCAAATTCGCTCTCATAATCTTAGTAGTATTCCCCGACAAGGTAATATTCCAAGAACAAGTAATTCCAGCCGAGCCAGATCCAATTCCACCGATGCAGCTACACCAATGGATGATGCTGATGTCACCCCCCCATCAGCTAAGACGAACTCAAAAACTTCTTGGCAAGATGTCGGCGGCTTGGGTGATATTCTCAAAGAAATCAGAGAGTTAGTCGAAATTCCCCTAAAACGTCCAGATTTATTGGCGAAATTAGGCTTAGAACCTCCGCGTGGCGTTTTGCTAGTTGGGCCGCCTGGTACGGGAAAAACTTTAACAGCCCGTGTTTTGGCAGAAGAGTTAGAGTTAAACTACATTGCCATCAATGGCCCAGAGGTGATGAGCAAGTATTACGGGGAAGCGGAAGCTCGTTTACGAAGCATTTTTGAGAAAGCAACTCGTTCTGCTCCCTGCCTAATATTTATTGATGAAATTGACAGTCTCGCCCCAGATCGCAGCCAAGTAGAAGGTGAAGTTGAAAAAAGACTAGTGGCGCAGTTGCTTGGCTTAATGGATGGGTTTGCCAAAACCGAAGGCGTACTCGTACTAGCAGCAACAAATCGTCCCGATTATCTCGATCCGGCGCTGCGTCGTCCGGGACGCTTCGATCGCGAAGTTCATTTTCGAGTTCCCGATCGCAATGGACGATTGGAAATCCTCACGATTTTAACAAGTGCCATGCCCTTGGAAACTGCGGTTGATTTAGGAGCGATCGCCGATTTAGCTGTCGGTTTTGTCGGTGCCGATATCAAAGCTCTTTGTCAAAAAGCAGCCTACATTGCCCTGCGTCGTCAAGTCCCCTCACTCAACAGTCCCATTCCTGAAAACATGACTATCATGCAGCAGGATTTTCTCGAAGCAATTAAGGAGATAAAACCCTCAGTTCTCAGGTCTGTAGCAGTTGAAGCACCAAATGTAAGTTGGGATGACATTGGTGGTTTGGATGATGTGAAACAAAAACTTCAAGAATCTGTAGAGGGCGCACTTCTATATCCCGAACTATACGAGCAAACCAAAGCCAAGCCTCCCCGTGGGATTCTGTTGTGGGGGCCGCCGGGAACGGGAAAAACCTTACTGGCAAAAGCGATCGCTTCTCAAGCTAGAGCCAACTTTATTGCTGTCAATGGCCCGGAATTACTCAGCCGATGGGTAGGAGCCGCAGAACAAGCAGTCAGAGAACTCTTTAGCAAAGCTCGACAAGCATCTCCTTGCGTTGTGTTTGTAGATGAAATAGATACTCTAGCACCAGCACGAGGAAGATTTAGTGGTGATTCTGGAGTTAGCGATCGCGTTGTCGGTCAACTGCTCACCGAATTGGATGGATTGCATGAATGCCCGAAAGTACTGTTAGTAGGAGCAACCAATCGTCCAGAAACCCTCGATCCTGCCTTACTCAGAGCCGGAAGATTGGACTTACAAATCAAAATCGATCTACCAGATAGAGCCAGCCGATTAGCAATTTTACAAGTTCACAATCTAGATCGTCCTTTGGTTGATGTCGATTTAGAAACCTGGGCGACAGTTACCGAAGGTTGGAATGGCGCAGACTTGGCTTTATTGAGCAATCAAGCGGCTTTAAGCGCAATTCGTCGATACCGCGCCCAGGGATTGAGCGACTCCAGCTTGATTCAGATTACAAATGATGATTTTCAAGTTACATATCAAATGCTTGCAAATCAGCATCAATCTGAATAGTGATTCATCTAGATCCCCGACTTCTTTAAGAAGTCGGGGATCTGAACACCCCCAAACTATCAAAAATTTATGTCAATATACGCCTATGCGCTTCTAATACCGATCGCCTCACCGCTTGTTCTACCTGTAGGGATGGAAAGGAATACCGAACTCGTTTACTCTTCTGGTTTAGCCGCGATCATAGAGCCGGAAATCTCACTGGAAGCATTACAAGCAACAGATGAGCGTTTACTTCAATCTGTGTTAACCCACGATCGCGTAATTCGAGAACTCTTTCAACAAACTCCCCTTCTTCCCCTACGGTTTGGGAGCGGTTTTAACTCTCAAGAAACACTGCTGAATCATCTAGAAAAGCACCAACAGCAATATCTACAAACCCTAACTCACCTAGCAGACAAAGTTGAGTACACTTTAAAAGCTACACCCTGTAATTTGCCTGATGAGTCTGACACTATTGATGCTAGGGGAAAAGCCTATTTATTAGCTAAAAAACAACGCTACCAAACACAGCAAGCATTTCAAGTACAACAATGCGAACAGTGGGAACTCTTGAACCAGTTAATTCTCAAAACCTATGCAACCGTTAACTGTGAGACTCGACAGTCAGATGTGCGACAAATCCACTTTTTAGCACAGCGCAACAATTCAACGGTTAGTACGGAGCAATTTCCCCTTTGGCAAGTACAATGCTCGCACTGGCAATTGGCGCTGAGCGAACCTTTGCCACCCTACCATTTTCTCAAAAATACTCTCATATAAATTCATAAAAAATAATATTTAAAGCTTGTCAAGAAAAAATCAAGACTAGATGATTTTTCTTGCTATTTTTTTGTGTAAAAACAATTGTTAACTTTTTAGTATTTTTTTCTTTTCTTTTATTTATCTTATGTTTTTGGGAACACTAAACCCAGGAAGAATAAAACACATTGTGTAAGTTTTACCTACTGCTCAATGAGAGCAAGTTTAAATCAATAATTAGAGTTGTGAGAGGAAAATAAAATGGCTGTTGAAAAAGTTAACTCATCTTCAAGTCTAGCTGAAGTTATCGACCGCATTTTGGACAAAGGAATTGTAGTTGATGCTTGGGTACGTGTTTCTTTAGTTGGTATTGAATTACTAGCAGTCGAAGCTCGCATTGTAATTGCTTCAGTTGAAACTTACTTAAGATATGCGGAAGCAGTTGGTTTAACATCTCAGGCTGCTGTTCCATCTGCTGCTTAATATCACATTAGAAAAAGGGAGTCTTAATTTATGGCTCCCATTTAATTTTTCTAGTTAACAAAATAGGAGATTTCAGCTAATGGCTCTCAAAAATTTATGGGAACAAGAGCGACAAGAACGATTGCAAATAACTGCTGAACGCCGTCAACAAGTTAACCAGTGGAAACAGCTAACTCAACAAGAATTGCAACTGCAAGCAGATTTGCTTCATCATGAATTGAGCAGTTTTGTTACCAGCCTGCACAACAACAGAAAGTTACAACACCAGCAATTTCAGCAAGAGATTGTAGAGCGCCAATTAGAAATATTGCAAATAAAAACAGATGTCTGCCAACGCCAACAACAGTACCGCCAACAGCGGGCAGCAAAGGCTCAGGCATTATTCCAAGATTTGCAAAATTTCCGGGCAATTTTACATAAAAATGTTTGGGGCGAGCGGACTCACGAACGAGCAGTTTCCCCACCTCTTGCTAAAACAGAGAAATTAGTGGCAACGGTTCCAAAATGGTCAATCTCTCGTTCTGGAATTAAAGGTACTGGTTTTCGTCCTTCCGTCAATACCATGACTAGAAAAGTGCCTGCGTCGAATGCAGATACTAAATCTAAAGTGCAACAATATATTCAGCAAGCCCAAGGAGCAACTCTAACAGAAATTGAAGAGGCGATTGGCTTAACCAGGGTGCAAACAATAGATATCCTACGCTCCTTAATCAAGCAAGGGATACTAGAACAACGCGATCGCCAATACTTTATTCGGCAACAAGCAATTTCTTGACAAACTCGATTCAAGCTCATTTTTTGTAATTGCAGACTAGCGGCTCTTGCGATCGCTTGTGGCTTTTGCCTTAAGCCGGCATAGTACGCAATCGATAAGCATTAAAGCTGGTCTATGCTTTGTAATATTCAACATTTCCATCTTTTTAAGGTCTGTATTGACAAGCAATTGTCTCAGTATATGTAACATTGCAAAAGTAATATAGATAACTTTTTTCTAATTAAAAAAGAGCTTAAATCTTTGTTCGAGCTTCCGGCTTTGAACTTTAAAAATGTTCGGATTGGAAAGGGATATAACAAGCTGGGATAGCTCAATAGAAGTTTTGAACTGTACTATTGGCGATCGCACGATGAGGTTAGTAAGCTTGATTGTTTGAGAAATTCTAATCTAAATGCAAAACTCAAGATATATAAGGAGGTGCGATCCATTGTGCATCAATTGATCGAGCAACTTCAAACTAAATTATTCACAGGCAGGCTGAATCTTGAAGCAAGGGACGGGCCGACTTGGACGCTATATTTTCGTTTAGGACGATTAATTTGGCAGGGTGGCGGTTCTAATGCCGATGAGCGATGGCGACGGTACTTGTCGCAATACTGTCCTAATCTGGATGTGGCAAAGTTGGAGGGGCTTGTATCTCCCCAGGAAAGTTATCGCGAGTATTGCATTCTGAGTAAATTGCGAGAACAAAAATTAATCGAACAACAACAACTTGTTAGCCTGATTACAAGCTTAATAGCTGAAGTCCTGTTTGATATAATCCAGTACGTTGAAGCCAAAAGAAATGGCAACAATCCAGCAGCGCAGTTGTCACCTACTACCGTTGTTGGTGCAGTTCCTGGGTTTCTCCTGGCTGTAATACCAACTGAGGAAGTCTTGAAACAGGCTACACAAGCCTGGCAAGAATGGCGAGATGCAGGATTGGCAAGTTACTCGCCTAATTTATATCCTGTCATTGACAAACTTGAACTACTCCAAGGACAAGCATCCGCTAAACAGATTATTGCTCTAGTTGATGGCACAAAAACTTTACGAGGTCTAGGGCAAAAAACCAATCGGGATGTTTTAGCTTTGACCCGGTTCTTGATGCCATTAATAAAAGCAGGAGCGATCGCTTTTTCACCCACCCCAAGCCCTAGAAAGTTTGGAATTCAAGAAACTGGCAACCCGTCCAGTGCAGTTAATAATCCCAATTCTTTACCCAAGAGTGAAGAAAACACTGTTATACAAGTTGCACCCCCAGCGGCTAACAAACAAATTGTCAGTCCGTCTAGTACAGTTAATAATCCCAATTCTTCACGGAATACAGAAGAGAACACTGTTATACAAGTTGCAACCCCAGCGACTAACAAACAAATTGTCAGTCCGTCTAGTACAGTTAATAATCCCAATTCTTCACCCAAGAGTGAAGAGAACACTGTTATACAAGTTGCACCTCCAGCAGCTAGCAAAGCAATTATTGATGTCTCCAGACCTTTAGTAGCCTGTGTGGATGATAGTCCGACAATCTGCCGCAGTTTAGAGGAAATTCTCACCCATCAAAATTACCGCTTTATTGGCATTCAAGACTCTTTGACGGCAGTTTTAAAGCTAATTAAAAGCAAGCCAGACTTCATTTTTTTGGATCTTTTGATGCCAAAAGTGAATGGCTATGAAATTTGTTCTCAAATTCGTAAAACTCCAAGTCTCAAAGATGTGCCAGTTGTCATCTTAACGGGGAAAGATGGAATAGTAGATCGGATGCGAGCAAAATTAGTAGGGGCAACTGACTTTTTGGGTAAACCCGTAGAGGCAGAAAAAGTACTTAATATGCTGCACAAGTATTTAAGCGTTTAGGTTAAAATCCGAATTTCAATCTCTTTCTCTGTGCCTGGAGCGTCTGGGCGTGAGACAAAAAAAGTCTCTTGCCTTCTGCCTTATTTTCAAATTCTCAATTAAATAGTTAGGAATAAAAATGAAAAAAGTTCTATTAGTTGAAGATAGCCTCACAGAATCCGAAAAGATGACACGTTATCTCGAACAAGGGGGATATTCAGTTTATGAAGTTCGCAGTGGTGAAGAAGCTCAACTGCGGTTGAAACAACAAAAACCTGACTTGATCTTACTGGATTTGATTTTGCCAGGTCAAAGTGGATTTGAATTCTGCCGCAAGTTGAAAGCCGATCCGATAACAAAAGCAATCCCGGTAGTGATTTGCTCAACTAAAAACACAGATGTTGATAGAACTTGGGGCAATATGAGTGGTGCCGATGCCTATTTAGTCAAACCTGTAGATGAAAATACCTTGCTCCAGACTGTTAGTAAATTTATTCGCTAAAGGAAGCTGAGGCAATGGTACAGGGCAATGATAGCTTTAGAGCGCTACCCATTCTGGAAAACTCTCCCCAAGGAAACAACCAGAGGTTTTTAAGATTTCCATTGAATGGAAAGGTCAATGGCTTACTCCCACTAGCCGATTTGCGGGGAGTAATTCAAGTTGCACTCACAGAGATTTTACCAGTGCCGCAGACCGCAGAATTCTTGTTAGGCATCATGAATTGGCGGGGAGAAGCTATCTGGATTCTCGATTTAGCAGGTTTACTGGGAGCAACACACTGGTGTCGGCGAGAAAATGTACGCAACTCTGGCATGGCGATGCTTGTTCAAGTCCAGAATCAAACTGTCGGGCTGTTGGTAGAGCAAGTCAATACCATTGAAGTTTACGATTCCCAAGAACGGTTAGCGATTTCGGCATCGATGTTACCTGCCCGACTCAAATCTTTCTTACAGGGTTACTTTATGGATGCTCAAGGTAGCCCTTTGATGTTAGTTGACACCCATACTGTGATTCAAGCCCTTCATTCTCTTTAACACTAGACCTCTTGCAAAAATAGTTTTGCACTCTTGGGGGAAAGGGTAAAGGTTAAAGGGCAAGGGGGAAAGGGGAAAGGGTAAAGGTAAAAACCTCGCCCCGTACTTCGTGCCGCTACGCTAACGTGGGCTACTTGTTCATTCCTTTTCCCTTTTCCCTTTAACCTTTTCCCCTCTTTCTTATCCCTTTTCCCGACTTCTGCAAGAAGTCTACTCTGCATTCTACTTATTAACTCCGACAACTTTAATAGCAAGAAAGATTATGGTAACGCAACCCAATCTTAGACCTAACCAACCACACTCAACTTCAAGCAACGGTCATCAAGACATCAGTAACGGGCATACCGTTGTACCTACACAACAGCAAGTTATTTCTACTCTAGAAGAATTGCGAACTGAACTAGATCAAGCTGATTGGGTGGAAACAGGGCCATTGCGAGACAGAATCCGCAAGTTAAAAGAATTGGTAAGTGTGTTGCCATATCAAGACAAAGGAGATGGATTAGAGGTAGACCAAGTACAGGCGATCGCCAGTAAAATCCGCCAATTTTCCGATCTAGATACTTTGCTTGCCACGGCTGTTATAGAGGTACAAAACGCCCTGCAAGCCGATCGCGTGGTGGTGTATGAGTTTACGAATCTGACGCTGGGGATAGTTGCTGCGGAGGCGATGAGGGATGGCTTTACCCCAATGCTGAAGGAAAAACTGCCTGCCGTCACTTTTGGGTTAAGTTCTGCCAAACTTTATCAACAAGACAAATTAGTAGCGATCGCGGATACTCATACTGCAAGCTTGTCTCCTTACCAAAAGCAGCTTGTGGATCGGTTTCAGGTCAGAGCTTGTTTGAGCTTGCCAATCTTAACAAAAGATGGGGTTTGGGGTTTGTTGGTAGTGCAGCAATGCAATGCACCTCGTCAGTGGCAAAATGCGGAAATTAAATCACTAAAATTACTCGCGCAGGAATTAGAAGCGCAACTGCAAGTTGCCGCGATTCAGGCTACATTGCAACAAGAAGTAGAAAAAGACCAAATCCTTACCGATGTAGCGAGTAAAATTCTCCAGTCCAAAGATGTGGATACCATCTTTCGCATTGCCACCCAAGAAGTGCGACAGTCACTAAAATGCGATCGCGTGGCAATCTATCGTTTCCAGCCAGATTGGAGTGGAGAATTTGTGGCTGAATCTGTGGGATCTGAGTGGGTTTCTTTGTTACAAGAACAGCGAAACAACCCTGCAATTGTCAAGAACGTTAACTATTGCAGTGTGAGGAACTTTGCCGACGAAGGGGGATTAGTTGGGACAACAGGGCGATCGCACGATAGCTACATTCAGCACACCCAAGGCAAAACCTTCCATCGCGGACAGATTTATCGAGTCACTAATGATATTTACAGTGCTGGTTTTTCTGACTGCTATATCAAAATTTTAGAAAGCTATCAAGCCAAAGCATACATTATCGTTGCCATCTTTCAGGGCGAGCAGTTGTGGGGCTTGCTTGCTGCTTATCAAAATTCGCAGCCTCGTCAGTGGAGAGATAGTGAAGTGCGACTGATGGTGCAGGTGGCATCTCTATCTAGTATTGCTATTCAACAGTTGCAATATCAGCAACAACTTTATCAACGTTCTGAAGAGTCAGCCAAACTTGTTGAAAGAGAACGTACTGTTTTCGGCATCATTGAAAAGATTGGGCAAGCAACTGAGCTTCGCACCCTTTTCCGCACTACCACCCAAGAGTTGCGGCGATTTTTAAAATGCGATCGCGTAGTCGTTTATCAATTTTATCCAGACTGGAGTGGAGAAGTTATTGCTGAATCTGTGGCTGCTGGTTGGTCGTCCCTGTTGGATATTCAGGAACAAGAAAGCATTTTAAAAACAGGCATGGTATCTTCAGAGCGTTGCAGTGTTAAAGATTATGGCTCCCCTGCGAAACTCGATCCCGATACATATCTCAAGGAAACGCAGGGTGGAATTTACGCCAAAGAAAGACGCTTCCGCAAAGTCAATGATATTTATGCTGCTGGTTTTTCACCTTGCTATATAGAAGCATTAGAAAAATTCCAAGCCAAAGCATACATCATTGTTCCCATTTTTCGCACTGGTAAGCTTTGGGGTTTGTTAGCAGCCTATCAAAATTCTGATGTCCGCAAATGGACTGAAGAAGAGACTGGTGCTTTGTTGCAGATTAGCGAACCGTTGAGCATTGCTCTTCAGCAAGCTGAATATATCGAACAGCTACGGTTAAAAAATCTAGAAATGACCCAAGTAGCTGAAGTGGAAAACGCCATTGCGCGTATGGCGGAGAGAATGCGCCAGTCCCAACAGCTAGAAATCCTCTACCGCACTACCTTGGCAGAATTACGGCAGTTGTTCAAATGCGATCGCCTGGCAATCTATCGCTTCAACTCTGACTGGAGTGGTGAATTTATTGCCGAATCTGTAGGAAGTGACTGGATACCTCTGGTTGGTTCTGATACCAAGACCGTCTGGCAAGATGAATACCTACAGCAAACCCAAGGCGGGCGCTATCGCAACAATGAAACCCTTGCCGTCAATGACATTTACACTTCTGGTCATACCCAGTGCTACATTGACCTACTGGAGCAGTTTCAGGTTAAAGCCTACACCATCGCTCCCATTTTTACTGGAAACAAACTTTGGGGTTGGTTAGGAGCCTATCAGAATAGCGGGCCGCGACAGTGGAATTCTGACGAGGTGCGATTACTGAGCAAATTGGGCATTCAGTTGGGTTTAAGCGTGCAGCAAGCCGAGTATATCGAACAACTGAAAACCAAGAATGCAGAGTTGGCCAGAACAGCAGAAGAAGAACAAGTGCTGACAGGGATGGTAGAAAAAATCCGTCAGGCACAAGATACAGACACAATTTTCCGGAATTTGCTGCCAAGTTTACGCAAACAACTACAGTGCGATCGCCTAGCAGTATTTCGTTTTCATCCCGACTGGAGTGTGGAGTTTGTTGCCGAATCCGTAAAAGATCAATGGTTATCTTTAGCTGGTTCTGAAATCAAAACGATTTGGATGGACGATCACTTGCAAGAAACTCAAGGCGGACGCTATCGCAATCATGAAACCTTTGTTGTCGATGATATTTACACTGTCGGTCACGTTCAGTGCTACCTAGAGATATTAGAAAAAATCCAGGCCAAAGCTTACACGATCGCTCCTATCTTCACTGGAAACAAACTTTGGGGCTTTTTAGGAGCATACCAAAATACTGGCCCCCGACACTGGAAGCCCAAGGATGTGCAACTGTTGAAAAAAGTAGCTGTGCAAATGGGTATAGGCTTGCAACAGGTTGAGTATATCGAACAGCTCAAGAAGAAGAATGCAGAGTTAGCCAGAACCGCAGAAGGGGAACGAGCCTTGACACGGCTGGCAGAAAAAATCCGCCAAGTTCAAGAGCTAGATACGATTTTCCGCAATGCTTTACCAGAATTGCGATCGCACTTGGAATGCGATCGGCTGGCAGTGTATCGCTTCAATCCAGATTGGGGTGGGGAGTTTATTGCCGAATCTGTAAGTCGTGAATGGGTGGCTTTAGTTGGCCCCGATATCAGGACTGTCTGGGAAGACGAACACCTCCAACAAACCCAAGGTGGACGCTATCGCCACAACGAGACGTTTGTAATCAATGACATTTACACTTCTGGTCATGCCCAGTGCCACATAAAAATTCTCGAACAATTCCAGATGAGAGCTTATATCATCACTCCGATTATTGCTGGAAACAAGCTTTGGGGTTTGTTAGGAGCATATCAGAATGACGGGCCGCGGCAATGGCAAGATAATGAAATCAACTTGGTAGCGAAAATCGGTACGCAGTTTGGGGTAGCCGTCCAGCAATCGCAATACTTACAACAAACCTTAAACAAGAATGAGGAACTGATAAAACTGGCAGAACGGGAAGTAGCAAACGCGCGATTTTCCTATCGCTTGCCAAGTCGCTTAACAGAGATGGCCCAAACTCATGGTGATGTTCTAGAATTTGTTCAGTTTGCCACCCACGAACTTCGTCAGCTACTAAAAGTAGACCGAGTTGGAGTTTACCGTTTTGAGCCTGATTGGTCTGGAGAATTTGTAGTTGAGTCTGTGACCGGGGATTGGCCGAAGCTTGTAGGAACAAGTCTTGCCAGAGTTAGAGATACCTTTCTTCAGTACAACAAAGGCGGGCGTTATGCCCGCAAAGAAAGCTTGCGGGTTGACAATATATATAGTGTCGGTCATGACGAATGTCACATTCAATTGTTAGAAACCTGGGGAACTAAAGCCTACATGATTGCGCCGATTTTTCAAGAAGATCGGCTCTGGGGGCTGATGGGAGTTTATCAAAATACCGCAGTGCGCCAATGGGAGCAATCAGAGGAGGATGTTCTCAACCAAGCCAGCGTCCAGATTGGTATTGCCCTGAATCTTGCAGAATACTTAAAACAGGTGCGTACTCAAGAGCAGCAACTAGCAGAAGCAGCAGAGCGCGAACGCACTGCACGGGAAAAACTGCAACAAGGAGCAGTACGCGTTCTCATGGCTTTGGAACCATCCTTCAGAGGCGACCTCACCGTTCGCGCTCCCTTATCTGAAGATGAAATTGGGACGATCGCTGATGGTTACAATACTACAATCCAAAGTTTGCGAGATTTGGTGCGACAAGTGCAGATTGCTGCCAGCAAGGTGAGTGAAAATTCCACCAATAACACGACCTCAGTAGTACAGCTATCTAACCAAGCTCAACAGCAAGCAGAACGGCTCGAACGCGCTTTGGAACAATTACAAATGATGGTAACTTCCACCCAGGTAGTTGCTGTTGATGCCCAAAGAGTAGGACAGGCGGTTCAAGAAGCTAATAGAACCGTCCAAGCTGGCGATTCTCTGATGGAAAGAACCGTAGATGGCATTTTGGAGATTCGGGAAACCGTCTCGGAAACAGCGAAGAAGATTAAACGCCTCGGTGAAGCTTCTCAGAAAATCTCAAAAGTAGTGAGTTTGATTGAAAACTTTGCTACTCAAACTAATCTGCTGGCTCTGAATGCGGCGATTGAAGCTACCCGCGCCGGAGAGTACGGTAAAGGCTTTGCGGTGGTTGCAGATGAAGTTCGTTCCCTGGCTTATCAGTCAGCGAGTGCCACCACAGAAATTGAGCGACTCGTGCAAGAAATTCAAAGTGGAACCAACGAAGTTACCGAAGCAATGGAAGTAGGGATTACCCAAGTTGTCCAAGGCTCGAACTTGATTGATGAGACTCGTCATTCCCTAATTGCGATCGTGGCAGCTACCAACGAAATTGGTGGACTGGTACAAGGAATTACTCAAGCAGTTTCCACTCAAAGTCAGCAATCTCAGATATTGACAGAAGCAATGATGGATGTATCGGCGATCGCCCGCAAGACTTCGCAAAGTGCCATCCACATTTCCGAGTCTTTTGAGGAACTAAGGATGACTTCACAACAACTGGAAACCAGCGTTAGCCAGTTCAAAGTTGACTAATAGTTCGCCAAGGAAACTTGGCGGGGAAAAGGGCAAGGGGGAAAGGGAAAAGATAGACCTCTTGCAAAAGTAACTTTTGCAAGAGGTGGGAAAAGGGGAAAGGTTAAAGGGGAAAGGTTTTTTATTCCTTTTCCCTTTCCCCCTTACCCTTTTCCCTAGTTCTGCAAGAAGTCTGATGTTTACTCCTTTAACCCTTAACCTTTCCCCTTTTCCCAGCCCTCACCTAACAATTTTGGGTTGGCAGACTACTAATTTCGCAAAACTGTTATGAACACCGATTACAGTAATCAACAGCAGTTAGAGCAGGCTTTTCTGGCTGAAGCGGCAGAGTTGTTGCAAACCATCGAACAGAGTCTCATCGGTTTACTTGATGAAAAAACCACAGAAAAAGTTCACGCCTTGATGCGAAGCGCCCATACTCTCAAAGGGAGTGCTGCCAGTGTTGGACACGAAACGATTAAGACAATTGCCCATCATTTGGAAGATGTATTCCAGGCGTTATACCCTCAAGAGTTGGAAATCGATCCAGAATTAGGTGCTTTGCTTCTAGATGCTTATGAATGCCTGCGAACTCCATTGAGCGCAACCTTGATGGGCTTATCCTACAATGAGGCAGAAATACTCGATAAAACTGCCTCAATCTTCGCTCAACTCCAACAGAAACTAGGCGACTTTTTTGGTCGTGAGGCTCCGCTTCCCAGTTCGGAAGAACTTGGCTTTGATGTGGTAGAGTCAATCTTTTCGGGGAGTGTAACCCAGGATTTGCAACAGCTCGAAGCTGACATCCAAAGCCAAGATCCGCAACAAATTCAAACAACACTCAACTCTCAAGCAGAATTTTTTGCCGAACTAGCAGCATCTTATAGCTTATCTGGATTGGAAGAAATTGCCCAAGCGACCCTAAAGGCGCTCAATCAGCATCCAGACAAAGTACTGCAAATCGCTCAGGTGGCTTTAGACAATTTTAAAGCGGCTCAAGCAGCAGTACTCGCAGGCGATCGCACTCAAGGGGGAGAAATATCTCCACAATTGCGAGAATGGGCAGGGCTAAATACTCCTATTCCAGAACCGCAAAAGCAGCCAGTTTCCATAGCTGCCCCACGCACACAAACGACTACAACTGAAAATCAGCCATCCCCCCTTCTCAGTGCCAGCGAAGCAGAATCAATTTGGTCGTTTTTCCCCAAGCGGACTGATAATTCCGTAGCGAAATCGCCGGAGGTACTCGAACCAATTTCTCAGGATGCGGTAGTAGCCCCCTCTGCCATAGATCGGATTTTACAGTCAATCTGGATAGGAGATCCACAGACATCCTGCCGGTACACAGACTCAGAACGGCCAGCCTCTCCACCACCAGCAGCAAGCCTCCAGGCTCAGTCATCGGCATCACTTCCCAGTATCCGAGTAGCGATCGAACAACTCGATCGCCTCAGTCACACGATTGGGGAATTGCTAATCAACGAAAACCAACAAAACCTGCAATCTAACCACATCCACAAAGCTGCTCAAGAGACTTTACTACAGTTTTTGCACTGTCAACAACAACTGAGTAAAATTTCTACTTGGTCGGATCGACAACTGCTTCCCGAACGCGCAAAGCAGCGATACCCACGCTGCTCAATTGTCCGTGCTTCCCCAACTGCCCAGGCACAATCCCATTTTGATGCCTTAGAAATGGATAGCTATAGCGAGTTGCACATTCTCCTGCAAAATCTCACAGAAGACATGGTGCAATTAGGAGAACGAATTGAGGCTTTTAATACCTTAGTTCAGCAATCTCGCTTCAGCCTCGGCAAGCGCAAGCAACTGCTCTCAGGAGCGCAGGAAGATTTGCTGCAAGCGAGAATGGTTCCCTTAGGAACAGTGTTGAATCGCTTACCCCGCCTCTTGCAACAGATGGTAGCAACTTATCATAAGCCTGTGGAACTCAAGCTTGGCGGTACGAAGGTACTGGTGGATAAAGCCATTTCCGAGCAGCTGTACGATCCCTTGCTGCACATGATTCGCAATGCCTTCGATCACGGCATTGAACCAGTAGAAACCCGTAGACAGCAGCGTAAACCAGAAACCGGAACAATTACAATTCAAGCTTATCATCAAGGCAACCGCACTACTATTGAGGTACGGGATGATGGTCGAGGTTTTAACTGGGAATCGATTCGTAAAAAAGGTATAGAAAAACACCTGCTGACTTCCGAACAAGCCGCCTACGCCTCCGAAGACCAACTGGCAGAGTTATTATTTGAACCGGGCTTTTCTACCGCTAACCAGGTTGGTGAGTTATCTGGTCGCGGTATCGGCTTAGATGTCGTTCGCACTCAATTGCAAGCTTTACAAGGTTCGATTGTGGTGCGATCGCTTTCAGGCCAAGGAACCACCTTCACCCTACAATTGCCCCTGAGCTTGACAACGGCACGCCTGCTCGTTTGTCAATCTCAAGGTATTACTTATGCCTTGCTATCTGAAGGAATTAGCCAAGTTTTATTACCCCAGCCAGAGCAGATTCAAGTCCAGCAATCTTTACACGGACAAGGTATGCAAAAATTCTGGCAGTGGGGAGAAGGGCAAAATCAGCAACTAGTTCCCATCCGCCCACTTGCCAATTTACTAGATTACAAATATCCTTTATTCACCCAAGACCACAATTTAACCCTCAGTCCTTTTCCAGTCAAACAACGCAACACCGTCGAACCTCTGCTGCTGTTGCAAACAGAGCAGCAATACCTGTGTTTGCAAGTCGATCAGATTTTAGTCGAGCAGGAATTAGTAATTAAATCCCTCGGCAGAGTCGTGACTTTACCTAGTTACATCCAAGGCTACAGTGTTTTAGGAAATGGTAGTCTCACCCTAACCATTGACCCGTTAGAGTTAGTTCGTCAAACCTGGGAGACAGATATAATGCCGACTTCCCCGGCATCAAGTCTTACAACTAAACTCTTGCCCGCGCCTGAGCCTGTTCTTACCCTAGAGGGGCAGCAATCCGAGCTAACGATAATACAACCACAACAACAGCCAATAGAAGTTAATACAGCCGTTGCTCAACTCAACCGACTGACAGTGTTAGTGGTGGAAGATTCGGTTGTCCAAAGGCAAAGTTTGGTGCAGACGCTCCAGAAAGCCGATTATCAAGTGTTGCAAGCAGGCGATGGTCGAGAGGGAATCGCACAAATGCTTCAACACGGTAATGTCAATCTAGTGATTTGTGACATTGAAATGCCACGGATGAATGGATTTGAGTTTTTAGAACACCATCGCCAAGACGAGCGTTTGTCCGGGATTCCCGTGGTGATGCTGACTACTCGTAGCGGACAGAAACACCGCCAATTAGCTTTAGCTCTAGGCGCGAAAGCTTACCTGACCAAACCCTATTCAGAGCAGAACTTCCTAGCTACGATCGCCGACCTAGTTAATAGCCCTTAGCGATAGGGGAAGGGGGAAAGGGTAAAGGGGAAAGGGGAAAGGGAAGGAATGGAAAGGAAAAAAATAGAAACTTTTGAGGATTTAAAAGTATGGCAAAAAGGTATTGACTTAGTTAAACAAATATATTTAAGGACTAAGGAAGGTGAACTGAGTAAAGACTTTGGTTTAAGAGATCAGTTAAGACGCGCATCCGTATCAATACCTACAAATATTGCAGAAGGATTTGAACGATATTCTCGCAAAGAATACTTAAACTTTCTAAATATTGCTAAAGGGTCTGCTGGTGAAGTTCGCAGTCTTTTAAGAGTAGCGTTAGAAGTCGGCTATATAGACCAACCAACTTATACACAACTTTCTAATCAAGCTATGGAGTTGAGCCGTATGCTATCTAATCAAATTCAATCTATAAATCAGTCATTAAAATAATAAAATTTTTCCCCTTTACCCCTTCCCCTTCACCCCTTCCCCTTTCCCCTTTACCCTTTCCCCTTTACCCCTTCCCCTTTCCCCTTCTTCATGAATATTTATGCTCAACACTCCCTTTCCTTTTAAGCGATTATCTGGCGCTGTGAGCGAAACCGACTCATTACGAGTCGTTGTTTTTGCGATCGCAGACTATTTATTTGCCCTGCCAGTTGGTGCAGTTCTCAAGGTGATTGCTTGTCCTCCTATTAGCAGTACGGTTGAAAGCGGTATCGGGATGGTCGATTTGGGAGCGCAAACTATTACGATTGTGGACTTGCGCCAAAAGTTAATTCCGCAACTACAAACCCAACAGACACACCAAGTTTCTGCGGTTGACACTTCAGGACGCTTTTTACTTCTGACTCAAACGCGGACTGGAGAACTTTGTGGCATTCCTGTGGATAAGCCCCCTGCTTTAATTGATATTCCTTTGGAAACTGTGCGTCCGGTGCCGTGGTCTTATCGGCAAGTGGCGGAGTTAAACTTTGTGAGCCACATGGCTGTCTTGTCTGTAGCACCAAATGAAGAACCACTCAAAGTCCTGCTTCTAGGCATGAACCAGATATTGGCTGATAAGTTGGGCTTGCCTGGAACAACCTCAACCTTGGCTTCTGGACTGACATCCTGCGAACAACGGCAAAGATTTCTGCGTTTTTCCTTGGGCGATCGAGGAAGTGGATTGGTGCCATTCCAATCAGTACTGGACACGATTCATATCGCTAGCCAAGAAATTTCTCCAGCCCCGGCCTTACCAAGTTGGATTTTAGGTTTCTATAATTGGCAAGGACAGATGTTGCGGCTGGTTGACTTAGAACATTTGCTTGGTTATGCACCGCTTTTTAAGCGACAGTCACGACCAGAAAAGCCAATAGTTCTGGTTGTTGAGCTTCAAAATCAGGTAGTCGGGTTTTTAGTCGCTCATGTCTTAGATGTAGAGTGGCAGGATTTACAGCAAACACAATCGGCACCAACCGACTTTTCCCCCAACAAACTACTAAATTTTGTTCGAGGTATTCTGCCAGGCGATCGCTGGATTTTAGACACCAAAGCGATCGCCCAGACATTGCAATGGCAAACCCACTGATAAGAGGCAGGGGGCAGGGGGAGGGGGGCAGGGGGAAGTTAAAGGTACAAACCGAACTTCGTTCCGCTCCGCTAACACCCACAAGTGGCGTGATTTTTCCCCCTGCTCCCTTGCTCCCTGCTCCCCTGCTTTTTTATTTGACTTGATGCTGCCAAGGAGTTTTCTGTGACGATCGCAACTTTAGACCCTAATTTTGAAACCCAGCCTGACAATCAAATCCAGATAGAAGAAATTTTGGCTAATGTGGCTGTACTCAAAGCAGTCTTTCAATCTGCTAAGGGGCCAAAGGTTGCTCAATTGCAGCACAAGGTAAGTCAAATCGAAGCTTTTATCCAAGGTTTGGCTAAGGATTCGCCCAGTGACAATGATGACAATGTGCAAAGAGCTTTTCAGTTCCAGCGAGAACAACTGGCGGCAATTACTCGGCAAATGCAGCAAGCAAAAAATCAAACCGCACTTTTGGAAGCTACCGTCACCGCCCTGCAAGATGTTCTCAACGTCGATCGCGTCCTGATTTATCGCTTTGAAGAAGATAATCGCTCTCGTGCGATAGCGGAAGCTATACAACCGGGTTGGACATCCTTGCTCAACCAATCCCTACCGATAAATTTATTTGTTACTCAACCCGATGTTAGTAACCCAACTGAAGTATTAGAACTAACCCCGCGCCAACAGCAATTTTGGCAACGCTTTCAGGTGCAAGCGAGTCTGTGCTTACCCTTGATTGTCAAACAACAGCCTTGGGGTTTGTTAGTTATTCAGCATTGCCTTGCACCCCGACAATGGCAGGAAGCAGAGCGCAGTTTGCTGCAACAAGTAGGAATGATGTTGACAATTAACTTACACTCGGCTGAAATAGTAGCTCCACCAGTTCAACAGCTGTCACCGCCTCCCCAAAAGGCTGAATCCTGCGATCGCTCACAGTTATTGGTGCCATTGCAGCAGGTGAGTCAAGCCGTACAAGAAGGAGTAAGAATTGCCGAGCAAGAGCGCGAGTATTTAATGTCTATTCAAGATACTGTTGCTTTTACAAATAAACAGCTGCAATACCTTGGTGAATTTTGCCAGCAAGCTTCTGGCTTTGTCGGTCTTGTGGAAGGCTTGAGTAGTAAAATTCAGATTTTGTCTTTAAATACAGCTATTGAAGCAACGAAAGCTAACGACCAGGAATTAAGTTTGTTAGCTGCTGCCGAACAGGTAGAAATTCTCGCCCGTCAAGCCCGCGAAAGCACCGTAAATATAGAGGAATGGTTCCAAGAACTCCAGGTAGCAACAACAGACGTTGCTTCTGCTATCGAACCGTGCGATCGCCAAATCAGTGCGGGGCTGGAGTCAATCGCCCAAATCCAGGAGCAATTTAAAGCGATCGCCGACATCGCTGCTTCTACCCTCAAATCAATAGACCTCTTGCAAAAGTAACTTTTGCAAGAGGGGGAAAGGGAAAAGGTGAGCCAGCGCGGTCTTGGGGGTTTCCCCCATGAGCGACTGGCGTTAGCGAAGCGATAGCGACGCAGGAGCGTCACCCCGAAAGGGTTAAAGGGAAAAGGGTTTTTATGAGCCGCTTTTCCCCTTTACCCCTTCCCCTTTTCCCGACTTCTGCAAGAAGTCCATAGAATTGTCACAAACCAGGAGTTTCGATGAGTACCGATTTTGTCCCCCAACCGCAGAACGACGATCGCTTTCTAGAAGAAGCGGTCGATTTGTTACTGTTCTTGGAACAGGAGTTGCCTAACTATACAAAAAACAGTAACCCTGGTACAGCTTTGGCTCTCATGGAAGCTGCTGGCTCTCTGCATTTGATTGCTATAGCAGCCGAACTAGATACGATTGCCATAGTTGCGGCTGCACTAGAAGAGATTTTTCAGCTTTTGTATCAGTATCGAGCAACTATTGACGCTCCAATCGCCTCTTTGTTGTCGGAAGGATTAGATTGCTTACAAATGCTGTTGATGGGATTTTTAACAGCCTCGAAAATTGAGGAAGTAGAAATTCTGGAGCGGATGTCTGCCATTGTTGCTCGTCTGCAAGCAGAGTTTGGCGATTCCCAGGAAACAAACCTTGAGACATCGGTAGAGCGATCGCAGGAACGTCAATCAGTTATCCAGTTTGGCGATTCCTTGGCCGAGGTAGAATCTTTTGCATCTCTACCAGAGCAAGTTATGGCTAAAGACAAGGAACTAATAGATGAAACTAGCCCCCACTCTGGCAGCCTTTATCATGTGGATACCGAGCAGCTTCCCGTTAAGGTAGGGGAACTAGCAAACCTGGAGGACGGAGATTTTCAGGCTTGGTTGGGAGATTTTTTCCTGTCTGCTGAAACATCAGAAGCATCCTTAGTTAAATCTTCGAGCGATCGCCATCCACTCTCTTTGCAAGAATTCATTCCCTCCATTGTTGCAACAAGTATTCCAACCGCTACACCGATCGATATTCAACATCTCGAACAACTAAACGCGCTGATTGCAACATTACTAACTAACTACGATCGGCAAGCTTGTCACGAAGAACGACAGCAACATACCATCGGGCAGTTGCTCCGACAAGTTAAACGATTACAACGCGTGTTGGACAATCTACAGGAATGGTCGGGACGTTTAGCAGCAATTTCAGATACCCTTTCTCCTCTAGCTGCTTCTCGCTCTCAGCAATTGTATAGTACTCTGCAATCCGTTTTGGCTGAAGCGTCTCAGGTGGCATCAACTGTTCATTCCTTGAATAACGATCGCCACCAACTCAAACAAGAATTCATACAGCAGGAAAATTTACTTAACCATTCTGCCGATTTAGTCAAAAAAGTTACAACTATTCCTTTAAAAGCAGCCTTAGAACCATTGCATAGGCTTTGGTCGCAGTTACAAGCTTTACAAGATAAGTCTGCTAGACTACATTTACAAATTAGCGATATCCAAGTCGATCGCACGTTTAGCGATCGCCTCCGTATCCTCCTGTTGCATATCAGTTGCTATTTATTAGAGCAAAGTATTGAGTCTTCCCAAACACGCCAACAGCTAGGTAAAAATAGCAACGGTATTATCGAAATTCAAATTTATCAACAGGGAAATCAACTAATTATTGATGGCTGTGATGATGGCGCAGGACTTAACTTATCGCAAATCTATCAACAAGCTTTAGCCCAAGGATTCGCCCTGACAAAACCAGGGGATATCTTACCAGTGACTGAACTAATACTTGAACCAGAGGTTTCATCTGTTTTGTGCGATCGGGCTGCCTTAGAGTTAGGAGCAGAATTAACTGAAGTTTGCAAGCAATTAACAGCTATTCAAGGAAGAATAGTATTGAAGTCTAAAGCTGGACATGGTACAGCCTTCTCGCTGCAAATTCCCCTGGAGCAAAAAATTGCTCAACTTATTGTCTGCCAAGCTGACTCCAGAGTCTATGCGTTTGTTGCCGATTCTGTAGAGCAGATTTGTTTATCCCAGTCCGAACAAATTCTCCAAACTCAAGCGGGACGCATGTTATTTTTGCAGGCTTCTGACACCAGCGGCTTTAGGAGTGACGATTACGAGAATCCAACAACAGAAATGCTCGTCCCTATCCATTTACTGACTGATGTGCTGGTTTCTCCTAACTACCTTCCCAGCCCAGTCACCAGTTACAGTAAAGATACACTAAATGCTTTCAAGCAGGATAAGCCGTTATTAGTATTTCGTTACTTAGACAAACGATGTGCTGTAGAAGTAGATTGCATCATCGGCAAGCAATCCTCTACAATCCATCCTCTAGGAGAAACAATCCCAGTTGCTCCTTATATCCAAGGCACTAGCGTTCTTGCCAATGGACAACTTAGCTTGGTTTTGGATGGTCGCCTTTTTACAAAATCTTTAACATAAACTAGTAGTTCGCCAAGTGAACTTGGCGGGGGAAAGGGGAAAGGGAAAAGGTTTTAAATCCTCTTACCCTTTCCCCAGCCCTCACAAGCGCATTTTTAGGTTGGCAGACCATTATAATGGCACTAAGAAAAGCGGAAATGCTTATGGATTAAGCAGTTTGCAATTGCTTTCGGAATTCTTGCTGGGCTTTGATCGTGAAAGCAAAGTTTACGAGTCGCAAACTTGATTTACAAGTTGTTGAGATTGCGGCGCGTTTCACTTTGCGATAACTCACCCGACATTAGACTTCTTGCATAAGTCGGGAAAAGGGGAAAGGGGAAGGGGAAAAGGTTCTGTATTGTCCCTTTCCCCTTTAGCCTTTACCCTTTTCCCCAAGAGTGCAAAAAGCACTTTTGCAAGAGGTCTATTAGAGATGCGATCGATGAACCTCTCCCCAACCCCTCTCCGAGGCGGAGAGGAGCAGAAATATTTTTAGTTTCCAACGAAAAAATTAGGGTTTCAAAGCCTCTCTCCCTGTGGGGGAGAGGAATGGAAGTCGGGTTTTTAGAGCCGTCGAACTCACGTTTACTTATAGCGGCATTTAGTATAGTTCTATCCTTTTGGTAGAAGCCAAACTAATCAAAATATTTTTATAATATTAACTAATCTAAGTTTTTGGTAACACACAAATCTTTGCTTTGTGTGTTGCCAAAAATTTATGGAATCTTAAATTAATGTAATAACTTAAATATTAACCGAATCTGGCAAATATATAAGCAGCAGTTAGAAACGAGATATGCAAGATTAATTTTGTATAGTAAGCGGGGTTATATCTATGGAGTGCTATAATTGATAGTACAAAGGTCTAAATGGCTGGCTAGTCAACTTAAAACACTAGATAATCAAAGCAGCTTTTTAATTTAAAATAATTAAAATAAAATAATTAAAATTTGCATATATAGCAGTCCTATCTGATTTGTGAAAAATATAGAGAAGGAAACTTAGACGCGCCTGCGGCTTGCCGCAGGCTACCGCAAACTACGCAGCGAAAAGTCTGTAGCTTGCTTTTCGCAGGGTGCGCTGGCTTTTGGCGTAGACACCTTAAGGGGGGCTTGTCGTCAGACATCGGTTAGTGCAGCGATCTTCGACGCAGCGCAAAGTCAGAGCGGAGTTTCCGACCATCTGAACTTTGTAAGAGAGGAGCGTCACTTTTCGAGACAAAGTAAGCAAAGGGAAGAAAGAAGAAAGAGATATGTAATTTTTACAAATGATTTAGGATTCGCTATAACAAAAACTACTAAATTTAATAATACTTTTAATCAATATCGTTTTTCTTAAAATAGGTTAATTTCATGCAAATAAAAAGAGGTTTTTATGGAGTTATTAGATATTAATAATAATGGAGTTGCGTTATCAGTTAATAGCAATGGCAAGAATGCTCCCGATTGGAAAAAAATAACACATCCACGTCCACAGTTGCAGCGATCGCCTTGGCAAAGCCTCAATGGTTTGTGGAAGTTTGCATTTGATGACGAAGGAAAATGCGTTCAACCCAGTGACCTGAAGCAATGGACTCATCAGATAGAAGTTCCATTTGCTCCTGAATCAACTAAAAGTGGGATAGGCGATACGAATTTTCACCCGAACTGTTGGTACGAGCGGGAATTTGCCATACCAGAAGGAGATGGTAGATTGCTATTACACTTCGGTGCAGTGGACTACCACGCTCGTGTCTGGGTTAACGATCGATACATAGCCGAACATGAAGGCGGACATACCAATTTTTCCCTCGATATTACCCACGTCTTAAATGACAGTGGGATCGCAAAAGTCACAGTGTGGGCACAAGACGATCCGCAAGACCTCGCTAAACCTCGCGGTAAGCAAGACTGGCAATTGCAGCCGCACAGTATTTGGTATCCTCGCACGAGTGGTATTTGGCAGACAGTCTGGATTGAGCGAGTGGGTAAGACTTATCTTGGTCACCTGTGCTGGAATTCTGACTTTGAGCGATGGGAGGTTGGTTTTGAAGCCGGGCTAGCGGGTGATGTACCTGCTTATGGCGTAAAAATCAAGATGAAATTGAGCATTGGCGATAAAGTGTTGGCGAATGATACCTACGAAGTGTTAAATGGGGAAATTAATCGCCGCATCGCCCTGGGCGATCCGGGGATTGACGACTTCCGTAATGAATTATTGTGGAGTCCAGAAAAGCCAACGCTAATTGACGCGGAAATTCAACTGTGGAGCAACGATCGCCTACTGGACGAAGTAAAATCTTACACCGCAATGCGAACAGTCAGCGTACAGCGCGATCGCTTTATGCTCAATGGTCGCCCTTACTATTTACGCTTGGTTCTCGATCAAGGCTACTGGCCTGATACGCTGATGACTCCACCCAGCGATGAAGCTTTGCGACGTGATGTAGAACTGATCAAAGCAATGGGTTTCAACGGAGTACGCAAACATCAAAAAATTGAAGACCCTCGCTTTTTATATTGGGCAGATGTTTTAGGCTTATTGGTATGGGAAGAAATGCCTAGCGCCTATCGCTTTACTCGCAAAGCAGTAGAACGCATGACGCGGGAGTGGAATGAAGTCATCAAGCGAGACTCTAGCCATCCATGTATTGTTGCTTGGGTGCCTTTTAATGAATCTTGGGGAGTGCCGAATTTAGTGGAAACAGCAGCTCACCGCAACTATGTTTTAGCAATGTATCACTTAACCAAAACCCTCGATCCAACTCGTCCAGTAATTGGTAATGATGGCTGGGAAAGTACAGATACAGACATTCTCGCAATTCATGACTATGACACCAAACCACAGCAATTAGTTCGTCGTTACGGGCCAGAAGTGAAGCTGTCGGATATGCTTAATCATAAGCGCCCCGGAGGACGTATCCTCACGCTGGACAATTATCCACATCAAGGGCAACCAGTAATGCTCACAGAATTTGGTGGTATCGCTTATGCCCCTGATGAGAAGCCAAATGCAGCTCAAGCTTGGGGATATGAACGCTGCTGGAGTGTCTCTGAGTTAGAAATGAAATACAGCGCCCTCCTCGAAACCGTCAATAATATTGAACTCTTCAGTGGATTTTGTTACACACAATTTACTGATACTTTCCAAGAAGCTAATGGTTTGTTGTACAGCGATCGCACACCCAAATTTCCCCTAGAGACAATTCGGGCTGCAACCCTTTCAGGAGAAGGATTTTGCACTCCCAGTAGGTGTTAAGATTCGGGATGCTGGGGGAGACAAATACAGAACTTACGCACTCAGATCCCCAAAACCCCTTCAAAAGAAGAGCCACTGCGGTGGGCGGGTTTCCCGACTTGGAGCAAGTGGCGTGGCTTTACGGCTTTCCCCCCTTTTGAAGGGGTTAGGGGGGATCGGGCTTTCAGGCTTCAGTGCGTAAGTCCTAAAATACTTACAGCATACTTCAGGTAAATAGACTTCTTGCATAAGTCGGGAAAAGGTTCTGTATTATCCCCTTCCCCTTTAACCTTTACCCTTTTCCCCCAAGAGTGCAAAAACCAATGAAAGCAAGAGGTCTATTTTTCTTAAAACTCAATCAAAGCGAGTTCTGCAATGACTCAAACCGAGCAAATTCTGACTCTAGTTGCCATTGAATCCGCGCGTGCTCGTTCTTGTGCAAAAAAGTACTGCATCCCTTAGAAACAGAGGTTTCACCGGGAGTATCGCTTGCACAAGCTGGAACCATTTCCTTAAACTCAGGCGACTTCCAGAGACTATTTCCCGGAGCAAAACTGTATTCTAAGCTATTGCGAGCCAGTTGCTTGAGGTCTTTATATCCCAGCCCATATCTCGTTGCGGCTAACAGATACTCATGACTCAAATCAATGCGGGAAATGCCTTCATCATCGGAAGCCAGGGTCATTGGTACCCCAGCCTTCCAATACTCCCCAAAAGGATGTCGATCTCCCTGGACATTCAAAATGACCTCATTACTGGTCAGGCAGATTTCGACTAACACGTTGCGTCGCTTCATTTGCTCCATCAAATCGAAGGGACGCTCCTCAAAAAGAATATCCACACCATGTCCAATCCGAGATGCTTGTGCCACTTCTACAGCTTGCCGAATATGGAAACGTAAATTCTCAGTTGGAACCAACCCCAGGGTTAACTCTCCAGCATGAAGCGCGACCTTGACATTGGGAAATTGGCGTTTGAAAAATTGCAGCATTTCCATTTGCAGGGTGTAGTCGCGCAGTGCAATCGGGTTATCTTCCGGGGCGACGAGATTGATGCCAACGACACGCTCTTGTGATGAAGCTAATTCAAAAGCATAAGCTAACTGAGCAAACACTTCGACGGGCGACTTTGTTCTTGTCGTTTGCTGTAAATAGCGTACCGTCACTGCACATCCGGGCTGTGCCGATGGAGTGCCGCAACCTAGTGTTTTTGAGACTTCGCGCTCCAACTGTACTAATTGCTGGCTGCCAAGTGTCACTAGTTTGGTTAATCCTCCTTCGAGCAATTGATGGTGCATCTGTTGGAAATCTTTATTCCAACCAACTTCACGCCCTAGCTGTCGAACTTCACTGCCCTGAACGGTAAGCATTAGCTCTAGATAATTAATATGCTGCGAAGCTGCCCGATTCGCTACTTTTGCGACCATATCATCCCGACGACTCGCAGAGTCTGAAATTGCCACAAAACCACTAAAAGCTTCAAAAAATTGGTCGTGTCCGGATTTTCCAGCAAATTCGAGGTTGCGAGTAGACCAACGATTTATCAGGGAATCATAAACAGATGTTCGGTTCAACAATTCTGAGGCTGGAAAATAATTATTGTCTTGCCCGCAAGCTAATGGTTCAACTAAAGTTCCCGCCTTTGGATTCACACAATACCCATCGGTGGCAGCCCACTCCAAATAGTCTTCTGCGTACACAGCCCCGCTT
Source organism: Nostoc linckia NIES-25 (assembly GCF_002368035.1). GTDB lineage: Bacteria > Cyanobacteriota > Cyanobacteriia > Cyanobacteriales > Nostocaceae > Nostoc > Nostoc linckia_B. The sequence continues at coordinate 6,431,545 of NZ_AP018222.1, forward strand.
AGATGAGTGTGGATATCTCCGCCCTTCGGCATTCGCTGTACAAATGCTCGTAAAGCCCCTGGTTGAGCGCGATGGGCTTCAAACCAACTAGCAGCTTGAGCTTCTCTTTGAGCCGAGGACTGCTGTGAAGTAGATGGGGCTTGAGCTACTGCACTGAAAATCAAACAGCTAGAACTCGTTAATACTCCTAAAAACAAAGATAAGGGCGCTCGCCTATGCATATAGATGTATTTTTTGTCCGATGAAGATATACAAAACCTTACTACTGCAAAGAGAAAGGTCATTTAATTTTTACAGCAATTTAAGGTTATGTAAGCTTTTTAACCATACCGACAACATACGTAAATTTACGTACAAATTCCATCATAGGTACAGTTACTATACGTAGGCGTAGCCCGCCGTAGGCATCGCGCAAGCTACGCTCTTTGTCTTTTACATCTTTTAAATTGGCAAATGTTCCCGGAGTTAATAGCTCTATCAACCGTGATTCTATCTCCTCACTTGTTGGAGCAGGGGAAGTTACCCGATGTCGAAAGTCTGGATTTCCTTGTTTTTTGCGTAGCTTACTCATGACTAAAATCAACACCATTGTGTTCAGTTTAACCATTGAGTTTCACCCACTTGACAAGACTCTAATTTTCTTAACTTGACACCAATGGCAAGATCCCCACCCAACAAGAGCTAAATTTTATGCACTATTTTAAGCTTGCCACGTTAAGATGGCGCGTTACCTTGTGCAACAACGCACCCTACTATTAAAGAATTTTTGGTGCTAACACCAAGCATATTGCTCTATATTTAGAATTTAAGCAGATTTAAAAAATCGGATAATTTCGCGGACATGATCGAGAAATTGTCCATCAGTTGAAAGTTGCGCGATCGCATTTCTCGCTTCTCTTCCCAAACGCTCGTGTTCTGTATGATTTATGGCGCGTAATTCTTCTAAATTAGCTGCAATCCGCGCTAAATCTCTGCGAGTTTCTTCAGCAAAACGTTGTTGAGTTGCTGGTAATGAATAGGGTTGTTCTGGGTTAAGCTGCTCCTCTAAAGATTGCACTTTTTGTTCTAAATTAGCAAAGCGATCGCGCAGTTCAAAAATATCTTCACGCGGATACTTCAATTCTTGGCGAATCATCGCTAACCGCGCATATAAATACTCGTAAGCCCGAATCGCTGGACGCAGAATTGTTAACAATAAAGCTGCACCAGAACTGACATATCCGACTGTACTAATACCAGTGACAGCAAGAGTATAAAGACCAACAGCTGAGAGTAAGTGCAAAGCAATGGCAACCCAGAGCGATCGCTGTGCCAAAACCGTGATATACTTTACTTGTTTTTCATCGACTGGAATTCCTTTTTCACTAGATTGTGCTGCTTCTGCTAAAACTTCTTTAGCTTGAAAATGCACATTCCACGGTACCGTAACAATTACCAACAGCCACCAAAAACTTGTACCACCAATCACCCAGTCAAGAAAGTTACCAGTAGGTATGTGCAACCATTGGAGTAACCCAAAAGTGGCTAGCACTACAACCGCAATGCTAGTAATAGAACTGATAAAAAAGTTAATATACATTTTGCATTGTGTCCGATGAAACTATTATCTCCATCGTCCCTATGCTGTAGCTTTTATACCGAATGCTTGTGATAGTTTTTCTAGTAGCACATATACCACTGTAGAAAATTCAAACTTCAAAAATTTTTATGTTTGTAATCTGAAATTAGATACTTAAGATAAAGATTTATCAGTTATGGCTGCATAGCGTTTTGGGTTTTAAACGGCTAAAACCTGAAATTTATTAAATTATTGAAAGTTTAGATTCAAGAAGCTATTTAGCTTTTTTGTTAGATAAAGATTAACTTAATAGGCATACTAACTAAAATGAGGCTATTGCAAAATAATACTTCTAAAAAAAAGCTAGCGTATATACTTTTCGCCTTTGGTATCATCAGTATAGCTGTAATGTACTTATTGTGGGATTTTTTGTTCCACAACAAACTCTTTGGACTTAAATTATTAGATCTTTACGATATTGATGTTTACTTTCGTTCGAGTCGATGGGTTGTTGGAGAAGGAATACTATATAAAAATATTTTTTCTCAATATACTTTACTAGCAAACTTGATTTTTGGGTTTAGTCGATTCGTAGCTGAAGCGACTCATCCTTTTTCATCCGATTTAGAAAGTTTTTCATTTATTTGGGCATCTATTAGCTGGTTAATCTATCTGGTTGCTATATATCTAACATTAACTCACGTATCAAAAAACTCTATTTGGCTTTGGTTAACTCCAGCCGCAGTTTACTTTGCCATATTTAGGTTTGACATCTACACATCCTTGACAACACTGCTTGCTCTACTGGCAATTCGCGATGAAAAATATACAAAAGGATCGTTTTGGCTGGGAATAACAATCGCCCTGAAAGGATATGCTCTATTTTTACTGCCTTCTTACCTTATTTTTATCTTTTACAAACAAGGTATTAAAGGCGTTATAAAGGCTACTATAGTCTCTTTGTTTCCCTTTGTTTTAGGTAACCTGATAGTATTTCTTTATGCAGGTTTAAAAGGCCTTTTGGTTCCCTATTCTTTTCATGCAGCGCGGCAATTGAATGGTGAAAGCACATACGATGTATTTTACTTAAATTGGCTTGTTGCTCTTTTTCCTAAATTACCCACACTTTTAGAAATTTCGTCATCTCTGCTCCCAGTATTGAAAAAGCCAAAAACATTTGAATCTTTAATTAATGCTTTTCTAATAGCACTTGTGGGCTTTATGACATTTTCAGTCTTTTATTCTCCACAATTCTTTTTGTGGATTGTTCCAATTGCTTGCTTTTCAACATCTATTTTAATCAAAAGACTTACAATTGCCTTCTGTTGGGCTACATTTTTCTACTATCCCATTGGTTGGGGTATCAAGAATAAAGGATTGTTTGGAAAAATATTTTTGAGAGCAGCTATGACTGTGACTGCTGTTACTCGCTTGGCTTTACTTTATAACTTAGTACGTCGAGGTAAAAAAACTGACCAGCCGAGTTTATCTTAACAGGTTGTTTGAAAAGTAGTTTGTTGTGATTTTAGGCACTTTATCGATCCCCCCTAACCCCCCTTAAAAAGGGGGGGAACCAGAATCTAAGTCCATTAATCTTCATTCTGAGAGACTAGATAATATCTTGGGATTTTTTGATTATTTGCACAGATTTATTCTTTTGTTTCTAAGATATAAAAACATTTTGCCCAAGTTAATTTTCTCTCATCAACAAGGCTTATTAAGCTTGGGCAAAGATGCGACGTGCTTTGTTATTGGATGAGATAACTACGCCAAATTGGTTGAGTATTTTTACTATCTTTATCTGGAAGCAGCAATCGCCAAGTTTTACCTTCTTGCTGAATTTGCAAGTAAAGATTAAAGGGTTTTTTTGGTTGTGTTAAGCGTCGTTTTGGTAACTTAACAATTAAATCATAGGTTCCTTGGACGCGGAAAGCTGGTAAATTTTCAATAGTTAGGGGTTGTTCTTGGGTAATTGATAGCCGCTTGATTTCAAATCCTTGAAAATCTAGATCCAACTGCTGGCTAAGCTTTTGTTGAGCTTGTTCTAGCTCAAATGCGATCGCTTTTTGCACTAATTCGCTAGTCGGTACCAATCCAATACTGCCACAAGCCGTCAATAAAACTAACAATATTACTGTTAAAAGCCGCACCATATTAATCCTAATAAACCCCTAATCAGCGATAGTATAACTGTAGATTCCCTAAATTTTCTCATCTACCATGCCAAAACAGTCTATAGGTCTTGATAACCAACTATACAATTATCTTTTATCCGTTTCGCTGCGAGAACCAGAAATTCTTTGGAAGCTGCGTCAAGAAACCGCGAACCACCCCAGTGGCACAATGCAGATTTCGCCAGAACAAGGGCAATTTATGAGGTTTTTAGTGCAGCTGATTGGAGCGAAGAAAACCCTCGAAGTTGGAGTGTTTACGGGTTATAGCTCACTTTCTGTAGCTTTGGCGCTACCAGATGATGGTAAGATTATCGCAGCTGATGTGAGTGAAGAATTTACTGCGATCGCCAGACGGTATTGGCAAGAAGCTGGGGTTGCCGATAAAATCGATTTGCACTTAGCACCAGGCTTGGAAACTTTAGATAGATTGTTAGCAACTGGCCAAGCCGAGACATTTGATTTTGCCTTTATCGATGCTGATAAAGAAAATTATGAAGGATATTACGAGCGATCGCTACAATTAATACGTCCAGGGGGATTAATTGCTATAGATAATGTTTTGTGGTCAGGACGCGTTGCTGACCCACAATTTCAAGATGAAAGTACCCAAGCAATCAGGGCGCTGAACGAAAAGTTACACCATGACGAACGCGTAATTCTTTCTCTTGTCCCCATCGCAGATGGACTTACTTTAGCACTTAAACGACGTTAGTACATTTGGATATACTTGCTTTATTTAATTGTCATTAGTCATTAATTTTTTATGACTAATGACTAATGACTAATGACTAATTCATCAAATTTTACTACCTCTGAATCAGGCTTGCGAGTATCAAAACGATAACTAGCGATCGTACCCGTGGCTGTGTCCAATATACTAAAAACTGTAAGCTCATTACTAGTAATATAAGGCATCGGTTTAGCATCTTCACCTAACAAAGGAGCAATTGTTGGTACTATCGGTTGTAAACCATTGGGATCGCCAAGTTTAACATACTCTTCTTGATAGCCAATTGGCACTTCTCGCTTTCTTTCACCCCAAGCCGCACCATAAGTATTGCCAACATTAGATGTTTCTAAAAAGTGCATTCCACTAGGACTAACAAAGCGATTCCACAAATGTGAATGTCCATAAAATACTAATTGCACATTAGCTTTTTCTAGCAAAGGGACAACATCTCGGATGATATAATCTGCATCTTTGGGATACTCGTAACGCACTGCCTTAATCTTGTCATTATCTCGCTCAATTATTTGTACTGGATCTGTATAGGCAGGAACTATATTATCACCCAGAGTATGAGGTGGATGATGAAACATCACAACTTTGTATTTTGCTTGTTTAAACTCAGGGCTGTTGAGTTCTGCTTCTAGCCAATTATACTGCTTAGAACCTTTAGCAATTGGCTCATAAATTACCTGTCCATAACCCCAATTTTCTGAATTATTGAAATCTTTTTCTGCTTCTTGATATCTACCCTTACGCTTTCCATCTAAACTGGGAGGACGCCACATATTCGTAATGTATAATACTACGAGACGTACATCTCCAAAGGTAACTGCGTAATATTTTTTTCCACCCTCTTGACTTGTCGGTAGAGTTAAAATTTCTTCGTAGGTAACAGTATTAAAAGAATTATCGATCGCAGATTTGCCAGGATACAATTTTTGGGCGATCGCCTGAGGAATGGTATCATCAAACTCATCATTTAAACTGCCAGTTCTAGCAAATCGCCCCATCACTTCATGATTACCAATGCAAGTAAACATGGGTGCATGTTGAATTATTTGCCCACCAGTGTAGGTTGTCTTAACACCGTCGTGGGTCATTTCGTATTTAGCACGACCTTGTAAACCGGGAAACAGCGCACCACCGCTATTATCATCAAACCATTCCGAGGCGCGATCGGGAACATTGACCAAATCACCAGCAAACCATACTCCATCAACTCGTCCAACTGTTTCTACTACCTTTTGCAGATTTGCAGATGTCATCGGCTTTAATTGATGGTCTGATGTAAGTAGAATTTTTAATGGCGTACCGGGTTTTGGAGTAGCTGCAAGAGTAAAAACGTCACTGCTAACAGTTTCGCCATCTTCGCGCACACTTGTAACGCGATAGTTTACCCGCACACCAGAAGTTAACCCACTTACCTCAGCTTCATGTCGCCAAATGTCACGTCCAACAGGTTGTTGATAAACTTGCTTGTCTTGGGTTTGGTTTGCAACCCTTGATTTTTGGTCTTCACGCGTGCGACTGAGTTTGATAGTATTTGCCTTAGCAGTTTGTTTGAGATTTTCACCGTAGGACACTATGTGCTGAGTACCAGCAAACTCGGTAAACCAAACTACTCGCACTGAATTCTCAGTTGGCAGCTGCAAAAATGGATCGGTCAGCAGATAAGGTGCTGATATCATATCTGTTTGCCTACATGAATGCACGCTTACTAGAGTAAAGCATATAACAAGCGCCAGCATAGCCACTGAGGAGATTTCACGGCTATCTAAGCGTCTGAGCATGAGTAACCATACCAAATTTTTATAGGGTATTCACCGATTGAACGCAATTTTATTATTAGCTTTTTTGGGTATCGGGTTTAAAAATTATCCTCGATAACCCCTTATGCAAACTTCTCCCTTTAGCCAAAGGAAACGATTTAGAATTAAACTCAATAGGGTTAACCCTAACAATGGTAAAGATAATGTTCTAACTATATAAGGTTAAAAAACCATGCAGCCAGCTTTACGCATCACAACTAAAGTTTTACCAGGAAACAAAATAGAAATAGAACTTCCAGAAGCCGAGATTGGTGACAGCGTTGATATATTTGTTATTTTGCCAGAAAAACCTGCATCAAAACGTGCTTCTGTCTTAGAGTTAATAGAACAAGCCCGTAGTAAACACGCTTTCAGAACTACCGAGGATATAGATAGACAAGTGCAACAGGAACGGGATTCATGGGACAGCTAATACTCCCTTCTTCTGGCGCTATCTATATAGACACATCAGTGGTGATTTATACTATCGAAGCCAATCCAGAATATTATTCATTACTGCAACCTTTATGGTTAAAGTTTCAATTGGGTGAACTTGAAATCATCAGTAGTGAATTAATACTAATGGAAGCTCTAGTTTTACCATTGAAAAATGCAAATATTTCTCTAATTCAAGCTTACGAAAATCTGCTAATTTCATCAGGAGTGCAACTAGTTCCTATCAACCAATCTATACTGCGACAAGCTGCAAATATACGGGCTACTACCAATCTGAAAACACCCGATGCTATTCATGCAGCTACATCCTTGTCTGTTAATTGCAACCAACTTATAAGCAACGATAAAGGCTTTCGTAAGGCTATCAAGAAATATCCTAATTGAAGAACCTGCCAATTTTTTAAAAAACTAGCAGGCATTCTATAATTATCAATCGGAGCGGCGGGATTCGAACCCACGACCTCCACTACCCCAAAGTGGCGCGCTACCAAGCTGCGCTACGCCCCGTAAGATAAATTTTGGATTTTAGATTTTGAATTTTTCTAATTATAAATCTAAAATTTATTTATTCACTTTTGTCAGTATAGCATGAAGATAAACAAAAATCTAGATATTAGATTTAAAAAACTTTGAGCATTCCAGTGGCTTGCAGTAAATCTGGAACAGCGCAAGCATTCCATTTACCTTCTACACATCGCCCTGTATTCAAGATGAAACGCAAGCTGTAGGCGTGGGGATAGCCTTCTACCTCCATCCATAATAAATCGCTTTCAGCTTCACAGGCGATTTTCTCTTCTTCCATTAATTCTGTTGCGAGTTGCTTCATGGTGTCTGCTAGCTGTGCTAGTAGACGGCAAAAATCATTCAACTCGGCTTCGGTTAACTCAATTGCCCAGTCGTCAGTACCTATTAAACCTTTAAATTCAGGTGCATCGGGATTCCAGCCAATACGCCAACCAGATCCACTTTTGACAACGCGTTCCATAATTCGAGACGCGATTAATCGCGTCTGTACAAGAGTTAGGAGTTATTAATTTACTTGAGTAATTCGGCGCCTCCACCTTGGGGTGGTTGTGGAGTTGTTGATGTGGTAGGGTTGGCTGGGGAGTTGGGGCGAGGGACTGATGTGTTTTGGGAATTAGGATTAAATATATTGACTAAAACTTGCACTAAAGCATTTCGTTGGCTGCGAGTGAGACGAGCGATCGCAGCTTTATCGCCTTCTATCGGATTTTGCCGCAGTGTATCATTTCCTGGATAGCTACTATCATACATAACTTCATTAGCACCCAGGTAATCAGCCAAAGTTAGTTTCCAATCCAATCGATAAACTGGGGGACGCCCTTTGGTGTAGACATGATACCTAATCAACCTAGTTGCTAAGGTATTGTTTTCGGCAACTTTGCCATTTTCTTTGTTGATATACTTATTTTCCCGTGGAAAATCTGGCAATTTCTGGTAGACTATCTGCCAAACATCAGTGGGAGTGATTGTCTGTGCTATCCCAGGTTGGTTAGTAAATAAAGTCGAACCCAAAATAATTAAACCCACCATTAACGCAAATAATATTGGTGAGTACTGAGTTTTAAGTTTTGAAAGAACTGATTTCAAAAGAAATTTTCTCTTTTTCATAAAATAAGATTTTGGGCGTTGCTGAGTCAGAATTCAGAATTCAGAATTCTTGTAGAGACGCGATTAATCGCGTCTCTACTGGGCACTCAGCACTATTTTTATAATTCGCCAATAATTTCTGGCTGAGTCAATTCATCGGACATTTCGATAATTGCCCTTAGCACTGGCTTCATCATTGCATCTTCATTACTTTCAAAGTCTTCATAACGCCGACGCTTGGCACGATTCGCCACCTGAACCGTAATGCGGTAACGATTTGAGGCTGCACCGATCAAATCCTCAGCACGGTGCATAATTTGAGACTGTGTTGTCTCGAACTTAGAACGCTTTAGCATAATTAGTGGTTCTTGGGGACATTCTCCAGTGTAACAGCACTAAATCAGTCTGCTACTGTCTGTTTAACCGCCAGCAACCTTTCTGTTGATAGAGGCTAAGAGTATTTTAGTCACTTTATAAGTAACTTGTAGTATTAACTGACGCACTCTCATGTCCGATCTTGTGGAAACTGCGATCGCAGCAGGAAATTTCAATACACTCATAAAGGCTGTTAAAGCTGTAGATTTGATAGAAAGTCTCAAAAGTCCTGGTTCTCTGACACTCTTTGCACCCACTGACGAAGCTTTTGCCAATTTGCCAGAGGGAACTTTAGATTCTTTACTACAAGACATTCCCAAGCTCAAGAAAATTGTGGCGTATCATGTCGCTAGCGGGGATGTCAGGTCTGATGACTTGGTACAAATTAATGAAGCAGAAACCCTTGAAGGGTCAATTGTAGCTATTGAATCTGTCAACGGCAAAATTCAGGTGAATGGCGCCAATGTCATCAAAACAGACATTTTGGCAGACAATGGCGTCATCCATATTATTGATGCAGTGTTGATGCCTGCAATGGTAGCAGGGAAGTAAAAACGGAAAGGGGTAAGGGGTAAAGGGAAAAGGGGAAAGATTAAATTTATTCCTTTTCCCTTTTCCCTTTAACCTTTTCCCCTGCTTCCCCTGCCCCAGTCCCTAGCCCAAAATACAACCGCTACGTTCAGGGATAGTTAATGACAACTGGTGAGTTTCTCCTTCACTATTCCACTCAACTTCAGCACTACCATATAAGAGTTTGTTGGGTTGAGTTTGCAAACTGGCGATATCTACAGTTGCTGTTACCGGACTTGTCCCAGCGTTGACGGCAATTATCAATTCTTCTTTCTCCAAAGTTCGCGCAAAGATGTAAAGTGCTCCTTGAGCGTAAAGAACTTGGTAATCACCTGTACGCAATGCTGGGTAAGTGTGGCGGAGGGCAATTAATTGGCGGTGAGTATTGAAAATTTCTCGGTTCCAGTTACTCTCTAAAGGAAAACCACGGCGTGAGTCTGGGTCTATGGCGCCGGGTAAGCCAACTTCATCGCCATAGTAGATACTGGAAGCGCCGGGAAATGTGAGTAGCAGTAGAGTTGATAATTCTATGCTGGGTATGTCACCACCGGCAATGGTCATCAATCGGGCTGTATCGTGACTTGCTAGCAAATTGAGTTGAGTCAGCTGAATTTCCCAAGGATAAAGTTCGAGTAATTCTTGGATTTTGGTGGCGTACTCGGCAGCAAATAAGGGTGGATAAGGTTTATAGTCGCGGCTTTGCACTTGATCTAAGACTACGCGATCGCCAGCCGCAAAGGCAATTGTCGGCCCGGCGAACAGATAATTCATCACTCCGTCAAATTGCGTTCCATCTAGCCACTCACGGGAATCTCCCCAGACTTCGCCGACGATGTAAGCTTCAGGATTGATGGCTTTGACGCGATCGCGGAACTCTTGCCAAAAACCAGGGGTTTTAATTTCAAATGGTACATCCAATCGCCAACCATCAATGCCGAATTTAATCCAATATTCGGCAATTTCCATAATGTATTCCCGGACTTCTGGATTGTCGTGGTTAAATTCTGGTAAGGCACGATTTCCAGCCCAACCCACGTAGTTAGCAGGAAAGTCGCCATTGTAAGCTGAAAGGGGCCAACCTTCGATTTTGAACCAATTTACCCACGGGGAATGTGGCCCGTTCTCTAAAACGTCATGGAAAAAGAAAAATCCCCGGCTGGAATGGTTAAAAACTCCATCCAGAACAACTTTGATATCTCGTTCGTGGGCGGCATCTAGTAATTCTTTAAAAGCTTCGTTGCCCCCCAGCATCGGGTCAACTTGATAATAATCGTGGGTATGATAGCGGTGATTGCTGGCAGATTGAAAAATAGGTGTAAAGTAAATGGCGTTAATGCCCAGATCCTTGATATAGTCTAAACCTTCCATGATGCCCCATAAATCCCCGCCTTTATAACCTTGGAGTGTTGGCATTGCATCCCAATCTTCCCAACGGGCTTCATGCAACAGGCGTTTACGTGGCTTTTTGCTTCTAGCAAAGCGGTCTGGAAAGATTTGGTAGAAAACAGCGTGCTTCACCCAGTCTGGTGTTTGAATTTGCATGAATTACTCACAGTGGCTTCAGAAGCGATCCTTGCAGATATTAGCTTCTTTGTGGCTCCCACTTATGATAGAAAATTGGGCATGAGGCACTTGTACTGAGCGCAGCCGTTGGCGCAGCCTCTCGTAGAGAAGTATGGGGCATGGGGCATGGGGAAAAATTCGTTCTATCACTCAACACTCAACACTGAATTTAGTTTTTTAGGCAAATATTATCGGGTAAGAGAAAAAATACTAGGAAACTTGTTAATTTTTTCAAAAAAATTAATATTTATTAATATTTATTGAATTAACTTTATCCGTAATTACTTAAGCAAGTACTGGATTATTTTTATAGATTATGAATTATGTCAAGGTGTATTCAGTCCTAGTAGTAGAAAAGGAAGTTAGGATTCAAAATATCAATTGTTATGGTTCCTAGCTTCTAATAAATTTAATTTGAGGCAAAAATGAGACACGACAAACTTTCTCCCGGATTACTTTTGGCCTTTCAGGATTATCAAAACGAAGGAGAACAAGCTTTAGTTACACATAAGCGATCGCTTGGAATTATTGCCCATAAAACCACAGTCAAGCCAACTAAAAGCGTCGTTTTTCTCTACTGCGACCCTGATGCAGACTTGAGTTATCTATCACAATATAATATTGAAGTCAATCAAAATTCTGGCAGCGTCCGCACAGCTTTCTTACCAATAAATGCTTTAGATGTCTTATCTGAAGAAGATACAATCCAACGTATCAAACCATCACGCAAACTTCACCTCCGGATGGACGTTGCACCCGGAAAAGTCAAACTGCCGGAGTTTAAAAACCAAAGTGGACTGACTGGCAAGGGTGTAATTGTCGGCATTATAGATAGTGGTATTGACCCGAAACACCCAGCTTTTGCTGGAAGAATTTTATACATTTGGGATCAAACACTTCCAGGCCCAGGAGTAGTAGAAGGGGGCTACGGGGCTGAATTTACAGGGGCGCAGCTGACAATTTCTCAGGATACCGACGGACATGGCACCCACGTTGCCGGAATCGCTGCTGGTGCGGATGCTACCTATAGCGGTGTAGCCCCAGAGGCGGAATTAGTTGTAGTCAGGTCAGATTTACAGGATGCCCACATTGCCGATGGCGTTCGCTACATTTTTCGAGTTGCCAGACAGTTGGGACGCCCAGCTGTTGTCAATCTCAGCTTGGGTGGACACGCCGATGCCCATGATGGTAGCGATTCTCTATCAAAGGTAATTGACGCCGAAACCGGGCCTGGCAGAATTGTTTGCTGTGCTGCGGGTAACGAAGGCAGCATCAATATTCATGGCCAAGCAACCATACCAAGCGATCGCACCCGTGGTATGCGCTTTAATGTTCCTTTGAATCAAGTAGGCATAGTTTGGCTAAATGGTTGGTATTCCAAAGACAGTGAATTGGAAGTGTCAGTGCGGAGTCCCAACGATTTTGTCACTCCGTTCCAAAAAATCATTACTGACGGTAATCCTACGCAGGAATATCAGTTACCCGATGCACGGGTGGAAATTGTGACCCCAGGCCCAGACCAAGCTAACGGCGATCGCAACTTCTTTGTCCAAATACGCGGTATCGGCCCTTCCCAAGTAATGGGAGGTGTTTGGCAACTACGTCTACGCAATACTTCTGGAACTGAGACACGTGTGGATGTGTGGACGTTAGATGATATGTCATCAGTATTTTTTACAGGTAAAAGCATCAAGGATGCAGTAAAAATTGGTTCTCCAGGAGCCGCTAGTAGTGCCGTCACAGTTGCAGCTTATACTACCAAAGCCGAGTACACAGATATTGATAACCAAGTACGAGAAATGGGCTTAGATTTGGATACGATTTCCGAATTCAGCAGTGAAGGCCCTTTACGCAATGATGCCCAAAAGCCCGATATAGCAGCACCGGGAGCAATGATTGTTTCCACACTTTCCGCCGATGCTAATTCTGCCCGTTCGTCAATGATTAATTCTAAGTTTGTCGCAATGGCTGGTACGAGTATGGCAACACCTTTCGTCACTGGCTTAGTTGCATTACTCCTGCAACGCGACCCCCAACTAGATCCCGCTACTTTGAAAGATTTGCTCCGTAAAAATAGCGCCATTCCCGGAAAACCCGCAGGCACATTCGATGAGAAATGGGGTTATGGAGTGATTAATGCTTTAAATCTATAATTAGATTGAGCGAGGTGGATATTATTTCTGTACAAGGATAGGCGATAAAAAACTATAAATTTGATAAGTTAGGGTAGGCAATTTTTACCTACCCTCTTTAACAAGGAATTATTTATGAATTATCAAAAGCTAGACGCCGCCCTTGCTACAGCGTTAAATGATGTTCAAGATTCAGAAAAACCGAGCTTGGGGGTTTTTATCCATACCGAACCAGTTTTAGACTCTAATGCAACTGCTGTTTTAGAAAATTTCGGCGTTAGTGGTGTTAACAGTGGTAAAGATATTTTTACGGCAACACTGTCACCCAATGCCATCTCTCAATTATCAGAGCAACCTTGGGTGAAGTATTTGAAGCGATCGCAGCAATTAAGTTTGGTTAATAGGAGAATGAATACAGCTAAGTTGGGCGTTCAATAGGCATTGTCTAACGCTACACCACGCGGATAATTTTTTACTGTTACTGTGAATCAGGTTTTTGTTTTTCTGGAAACTTACACTTCACCTCGATTTCCAGATTACTTTCAGCTGAACCTTCGGTAATGTAAGGAATGCCCGCTTTGCCACCCAATTTAATGCCAAATTTAAGTCTTACCTCTTCAATCTCAGCAGTATTGAAGTCTTTAAAAGCACTAAGAGCATAGATAGTATAAGAGCGAATCATTTGGCGAGCTTGTTGCATTCGAGCGATCGCATCTGTTCGGATATCCTTGTATTCTATGCCATCATCCTCCTCAATTTCCTGAGTTATTTCGGTGGCTGTGACGTTAATTTGAATTTCTTTAATTTCCCCGTCTGCTTGGAAAAATAGTTGCTGTACTTCTGACATGGGCTACCTCAATTAAATTTTTGTATCGTGTCTGAAATATTTCAGGCTGTTTGCGAAAAAATAACATATCGTGTTGTTTCTAGTAACACAGCTATCATTTGTGTCTGTCAAGATTATCCCGTATTTACTAACCCAAGGTGTGTTAAATGGCACGATACGCCCTTGTTATTGGCATCGCCGATTATGTCAGCCCATTATTACCGCGTTTGTCGAAAGCTACAAATGATGCCGAAGCTATAGCGCAACTTCTAGAGCAATATGGTGATTTCCAGTCTGTACAAAGGCTACCCCAGCGTTGGAATAAGGATAAAAACGGCTTTGAAATAGGAGCGCAAAAAGTTACTGGCGCTCAACTTGGGGAAGATTTGAGAACTTTTTTACTAGAGAAAGCTGCTAATAATGAAGCGCTAATTTATTTTAGCGGACACGGTTTTATAACTTGCGATCGCTTGGGACAAAAAAAGGGATATTTGGCAACTTCTGATTCTCAGATTGAAGTTGCAGAAAACCAAATTGTGGAACAAAAATCTAGTATTTCCCTTGATAGTCTCAATCAATTAATTCGAGATTCGCAATTGAGTAGTTTGGTAGTGCTACTCGATTGTTGTCATAGCGGCTATTTTTTGGAAAGGCAGTTGGTAGAACAAACTCTTACCGCTTTCAGTTCCCAAAGAGATTATTACTTAATTACAGCTTGTCGCGGCTTTGAACGTGCGGCAGTAATTAAGAGTGAAGAATATAGCATTTTCACAGGTGCAGTTCTCAAGGGACTAGCGCCTGAGAATGCAGGTAATAGTAGAAGAATTAGCAGCGATCGCTTATTTGATTTTATCAGCGATGAACTTAGAGGTTCTGTACAAGAACCCATTCGCATGGGTTGGGGACGTTCGATTACTTTAGTTAGCTATCCTGCAACCAGTCATGCTCCAAATTCTACACCCCAATCAGACCAACCAGTAATTAATAACTCTTTTAACATGTATGGTAATTCTATTGGAAACCTTGCTGGTAGTGACTCGATTAACTACAAAGAAGCTCCTAACCAAATTCGCAGTATAACCGTTAATTCTTCTAGTTTGCCATCTCCATCGCTTAACCAATTAAGTAATCAGCAGCGGTGTCAAAGCCTCCGCAATCATCTCAGCGAATCACTGGAATTACTAGAAGAATATGAACAACAAGAAAGACTGACAAGCGACCCAAAATTACGTAGAAGTGCCAAAAATGAACAGGAACGATTGCGCCAACAAATTGCCAGTTATGAACAAGAAATTAATAATTTAGGATGTTGAGTTTGAAACAAATTTGATATCAGTTGAAACAACAAGTTTCCAATTAGGCGCGAGATTAAACTGATATTCAGAATTCTTCTTTAAGAAGTTGCTGCCTGATATGTAGAATTATTTTCAGCTTTTTTCTCTACTGTGTCAACAAAGTTTGTGAGAAAAGTCTGAATTTTTTGCGATTGAGGATTTGATTTTTGTTGAGTACCTGAATTAGCCTCTGCATCATATTGTTCTATTTTTGCTTTTAAATCTTTGACTATTTCACAAGTTCTCACACCTTCTTCTGCTGTTATTTCAAACATTGTATTAGTGTCATTTTCTGCTACTGCTGCATGATGTAACGCCACTAATTGCCATTGCTGATTAAAAACTGGACTACCCGATGAACTAAAATCAGCATCAGCTTTGTATCGAATAAATTGCTTGTAAATTTCAGTAACTCGATTACTAGAAAGAATAACTTGCTTCCGCTTTCCTTTAGGATGCTGAATAATATTTACAGGTTCTCCTTCCATAGATTTCCCTTGAGGAACTCCGATCTCAAAACCGTCGGATTGAAGATTTTGGATTTTTGTCTCATCTACAGGCGGTGCAATCCTTGTTGGGTTTTCGTCTAAAGTAATCCAGCCAAAGCGATCGCCTGCTCGGCCTAAAATAGAAAAGTCTAGATCTACAGGTTTATCTTGCAACTTAACCAAGGTGTAATCTAAATTTTCATTAGTTTCAAAAAAACCTGTTTTTGGATTGGCGTCAAGTGTATATGCTATCGGCGGAATTTTTCGTCCAAGACCATCTTGATCGTATCCAAATTCAGCTATAATCTCATGACATATTTCCCGATCGGGAATTACATGATGATTGGTAAGTAAGTAACTATTTCCAACTAAAAATCCAGTTCCAACTGGAATTGGTAACAGTTTCTTAAAACGTTCTGGGTCTTGAAGCACATTTGAAGGAGATGCTTCAGCAAGATTAGGAAAAAAATCGTCGCCAAAATCTTCTTCTTTTTCTGACATGGAAAAGATTTCTTCTATTTCTTGCCTAGTTAAAATATCTCGATTATCCTTTTTAAGTTCCTGTTCAAACTCACTAACTATATCGACTATTTCTTGCCTGGATGAATCAGAAAAATTCCGCACTATCCGGCATACAGCAGCGCCTCGTCTAACTCCTAGTTCTAAAAAAGAAAATGGTAAAAAATCTGGATTTCCAAAAACTGCATTAATTCGGGATGTTGGGTTAACATCAAAACGCGAGTTGATAATATCTACTAAATCTCCAGGATCTATAGACTCAAGTAATTGTTTTTGCTCATTGTTAATCGGTATCGAACTTACCTTGAGTCTCTTCTTAAAAAGTCTGGTAGGCAGAAACCAATTATATAAAATTTTGCTCCGAGAGGGAGTTATATTAATGCTCATAAACGTTTTGTAAAATCCGAAAATTACTTGGTGGAATTGGAATGCAGTCTCATCGTTTATCCCGCCCTATCCAACCCGGACAAAATATCCGAGGTTGGCGTTTCTCTCAAGAATCTTTGCAATCGGAATTAGGTGGTGTAATTGCTGGTCAACCACTATTAGTCAAAGCTTGGCTACTTTTATTTATAAATATTCTCTATTTAACATCAGGTATTGTATCTGGATTTTTTGGTGCAGATGTTTTTTTTAACATAAGTATACAAGCCGATGGTTGGATAGAACTAATTTGGATGATTGTAGTAGTGACCCTTTGGATAATTACTACTATACGCAGAGGTATTGCTGAAGGTTTAAAAATAGCGTTTATAAGTTTTCTGATAGCTTTGTTTATAACAGCATTGTTAGTAAATTTTCATTTATTGCCGACTACAACATCAGGTATTCCACCAGTTATCGATCGCAGTATTCAAAACTTAGCTGCCATTACATTTGGAATGTTGTCTGCAACGACTAGTTTGTTGTCAGGTAGCTTTGCTTTTGCTTTAACTTCAACTTTCTCTTCTCAAAATAAATATTTACTTCGAGTGTGGGGAATTTTCGCTGTATTATTTTCAGCACTAATTATTGCTGTGGCAGCATATCACTTTCAATGGTTAGAAAATAAACCAGAAGAAGATACTTTTTTAGTCAGAAGTATTTCTATAAGTGGTGGTATAGCTTTAGGCTTTGGTGGGATAATTGTTAGCCTAATTGCAACAAATTTTAATGATAAACATCGCAACCATTTAGACTTTTTGCGAGATTGGGCGATCGCAGTTGCTTGTTGGGGCGGTACATCGTTCTATAACTTAGATTTGAGTAATGTTGATTTTACTGGTTCTCAGTTAGCAAATAGTGACTTAAGAGCGCGTGAATTGTACCGGACTTGTTTCAAGGGAGTTACGGGTTTGGATAGAGCCAGACTCGATGATAGATATTTAGATTTAACTAATTTTAAAGTACAAAAATTGCTGACGATCGCTAACGAAGCTTCTGAAACTACTAACTTTAGCAGAATTAGTTTGCAAGGTGCATATTTACGAGATGTAGATATGAGAGATTTTACTTTAATAGAAACTAATTTAAATGGCGCAGATTTACAAGGTGCTGATTTACGTCGAAGTATTTTGCTACGCGCTCAAGTTACAGGAGCGAATTTTACTGGTGCTAATTTAACAGGAATTTGTATCGAAGATTGGAGTATTAATTCACAAACTTGTTTTGCTGGGGTTGAATGTGAATATATCTATCGTAAATTAGATGATAAAGGAGAGTTTACAGATAAATATCCTGTTGGTCGCAACTTTGAAAAAGGAGAGTTTGAAGCTCTTTTTCAAAAAGTAGAAGAAGTTGTTGAGTTAGTTTTTAAAGAAGGTATTAACTGGCAAGCTCTCAGCTTTGCTTTTCGCAAATTACAATTAGATGATGACGGTTTAGGATTAGAATTGAAAGGAGTCGAACAACGTGGTGACCTTTGGGTTGTTAAAGTAACATACAGAGAAGGAATTCCTCGGCGAGAGGTTGAACAACGAGTCAATCTAATTTATGACGATCTTAAAACTTTGATGGCTGTCAAAGAACAGCAAATTAATAGGCTTCTTGGTATTGCAGAACATCAAGCACAAGCTTTAAATAAAAGACCTTTTGGTAATAGTTTTTTTATTGTTGGTAGCACAATTACAAACCTTGCAGGCTCCGGTGAAATTAATTATGACGAAGCTGCTAGTCAGATTCGCACTTTTGTAGCTAATGGTAGCAATTTAGCTGAAGCGACGACTTTAGCTCAAAGCTTGTTAGAGCAACTTCAAAGTCAAAATGTTGCTATTTCTATCAACCAACAAGCTGAACTAATTCAGCAGCTGATTCTCAATGAAGCTAAAAACGACCCATTTTTTAAACAGTTTCTTCTACAACAAGGACAGGAAATCGCTAATCTAATACCAGATAGTGCGATCGCCACAGCTATTCAACAAGCATACTCCCAACTAAGAACAGCAAAAACGGAAACTTCACCAGGAGAAATCTAAGCACCAGGCTAAAAAGCATAAATAACCCTTAGTTATCTAATAAACTTTCATTATAGAAGTATTACTATGTTTCAAAAGTTACTTATTAATGAATTGTCAAAAAAGCTAATAAATTCGTATTTTTGATATTAACGTAGCTAAGACGAGATATTTATTAGTATTAATTCATACTCGTTTTTCAGTTTTTAGTAGTTAATTATATCATCACTTGTCAGCAAAATTTTATAAAATTCATCCTTGAGATTCTGCGCTCCCCCCTTATCAGCGGCTACATACAGTCCTAAACTGAAGATGAGAGTTGAAAGGCAGCTGGGAGAAATTTTGTGAAAAAAGTTTTATCAATCATACTTGGTGGTGGCGCGGGGACTCGGCTTTATCCGCTAACCAAACTTCGCGCCAAACCAGCAGTACCAGTGGCGGGGAAATACCGCTTAATCGATATCCCTGTCAGTAACTGCATAAATTCCCAAATATTCAAAATTTACGTTCTGACACAATTTAACTCAGCTTCCCTGAATCGTCACATTGCCCGTACCTACAACTTTACTGGTTTCAACGAAGGGTTTGTGGAAGTGCTAGCCGCACAACAAACACCAGAAAACCCCAACTGGTTCCAAGGTACAGCCGATGCGGTGCGTCAGTATCTGTGGTTAATGGAAGAATGGGATGTAGACGAATATTTGATCCTCTCAGGCGATCATCTCTACCGTATGGATTATCGCCAGTTTATCCAGCGCCATAGAGAAACCGGGGCTGATATTACTCTCTCAGTCATCCCCATTGACGAGCGCCGCGCCTCAGATTTTGGTTTGATGAAAATTGACGATTCTGGTAGAGTCATAGATTTTAGCGAAAAACCGAAAGGCGAAGCGTTAACCCAAATGCAAGTTGATACAAGCATACTGGGATTAACAAAAGAACAAGCACAGCAACAGCCTTACATCGCCTCGATGGGGATTTATGTCTTTAAAAAAGATGTTTTGTTCAAGTTGTTAAGAGAGGCTACAGAAAGGACTGATTTCGGCAAAGAAATTATTCCTGATGCCTCTAAGGATTACAA
This sequence comes from Nostoc linckia NIES-25, assembly GCF_002368035.1. Classification (GTDB taxonomy): domain Bacteria; phylum Cyanobacteriota; class Cyanobacteriia; order Cyanobacteriales; family Nostocaceae; genus Nostoc; species Nostoc linckia_B. The sequence continues at coordinate 6,451,202 of NZ_AP018222.1, forward strand.
CGTTCAAGCTTATCTATTTGATGACTACTGGGAAGATATTGGAACAATCGAGGCATTTTATCACGCAAACTTAACATTGACTCGGCAACCCCAGCCACCTTTTAGTTTCTACGATGAAGAAGCACCAATTTATACCCGCGCTCGATATTTACCTCCGAGCAAACTATTAGATTGCCAAATCACAGAATCGATTATTGGCGAAGGTTGCATTTTGAAAAATTGTCGCATTCAACATTCAGTTTTAGGAGTGCGATCACGTATTGAATCTGGCTGCATCATCGAAGAATCTTTGCTTATGGGTGCAGACTTTTACCAAGCTTCTGTGGAACGCCAATGTAGCTTAGTTAATGGTGACATTCCCGTAGGCATCGGTACTGACACAATCATTAGGGGTGCCATCATCGATAAAAATGCCCGCATCGGTCATGATGTGAAAATTATAAACAAAGATAACGTCCAAGAAGCCGATCGCGAAAATCAAGGTTTCTACATCCGCAGTGGAATTGTAGTTGTGCTAAAAAATGCTGTAATTCCTGATGGAACCATCATTTAGTCATTAGTCATTAGTCATTAGTCATTAGTCATTGGTCATTAGTCATTGATTAGAACCAACAAAGGACAAATGGCAGAGGACAAAGCGCAAAGTCTGAGCGGAGGTTTCCTCCGCTCAGAACTTTGTAAGAGAGGACAAATGACAAAGGACAAAGAACGAATGACTAAACTATTGTTGCTAATTGGTCTTCCAGGTAGTGGTAAGTCAACTGTGGCAAAACAATTAGTGGCAGAATGCCCCCAGATGCAGCTGATTTCTACAGATGCCATTCGGGGGCAACTATTTGGTTCCGAAGCTATTCAAGGATCGTGGCTATTAATTTGGCAGGAAGTGGAACGGCAATTTCAACAAGCTATTTCCACTGGTAGGGCGGCAATTTTCGACGCCACCAACGCCCAACGACGCCATCGCCGTGAGGTGATTACCTTAGCCCGTGACTTTGGCTTTACCCACATTACGGGAATTTGGGTAAATATGCCAGTTTGGCTGTGTTTGGCACGCAATAAAAAGCGATCGCGCCAAGTTCCAGAAGAAATTATCTTGCGAATGCACCGTCAACTCCGGGATGCTCCGCCAAGTCTAGAAGAAGGATTAGACAACCTGATTCGCTTTCTTTAAAATTGGGGCATTGGGAAAGGGAAACGGAAAGGGAAAGGTAAAGGGGTAAGGGGCAAAGGGTAAGGGGTAAAGGGAAAAGAGTAAGGGGAAAGATTAAATTTATTCCTTTT
>NZ_AP018223.1:0-83046 GCF_002368035.1 Nostoc linckia NIES-25
CCATCTCCCCATCTCCCCATCTCCCCATCTCCCCATCTCCCCATCTCCCCATCTCCCCATCTCCCCATCTCCCCATCTCCCTCAGTTCCTAGTTTTGTTGAAAATTCAACAAACAAAGCCAAACGCTCAAAATTTCATCTTCTTTGGCTCATTTTTATGAGTTTAATAATTGGTGGTTTAGTTGCGAGCGGGCGATATCTGGGAATGCTGCAAAAATTGGAGTTACAAGCATTCGATCGATTGCAGGAACTACGCCCAGATGAAGAGCCTGAGTCTCGGTTATTAGTTGTGACAATTACTGAAGAAGATGTACAATCACAGTCTCAAGAAAAACCTCAAGGTTCTCTTTCAGATGAATCTTTATTGAAGTTATTGAAAAAATTAGAAGCGTATCAAGCGCGAGCAATTGGATTAGATATTTACCGCGATCGCCCTGTTAAATCAGACTTACCAGAACTCCAAAAAGCTCTGTATAATAACAAAAATTTAATTTCCGTCTGCCGAGTTAGCGATCCTCTATCCGAGCATCCTGGAATTAAACCTCCTCCAGAAATATCGCAAGAACGCTTGGGTTTTAGCGATTTGGTACTCGATCCTGATAACATTGTCCGCCGCCATTTACTAGCATTAACCCCACCCCCTTCTTCACCTTGCAAAGCCACGTATAGTTTCAGCGTTCACTTAGCATTGCATTACTTGGCTGCTGATAATATCTCTCTTCAATTTACGAAAGATGGTGCTTGGAAACTGGGGGAAACTACTTTTAAACCACTAACAGCACACACAGGAGGATATCAAGGAATTGATGCTTCGGGACATCAAATTTTATTAAATTACCGTTCTCACCGTTCGCTAAAAACATTTGTACCGCAGGTAACGCTAACAGAGGTACTAACAGGAAAAGTTAACGCTGGCACAATCAAAAACAGAATTGTTTTGATTGGTACAACAGCCCAAAGCTTTCAAGATTATTCATCCACACCTTACATTACAAGCGAAGGTGCTATTGAAAAAATACCCGGTGTTTTGTTGCAAGCACAAATGATTAGTCAATTGTTGAGTGCGGTTCTCGATGAGCGATCGCTTTTATCAACTTGGTATATTTGGCAAGAAATTATCTGGATTTTAGCATGGTCATTAATAGCCAGCTTACTAGTTTACTACATCGAACGGCTATTTTATTTAAGTATTGTAACTGGAATTGCAATTGCCAGCCTCTACGGAATAAGCCTAATATTTTTAATTAAATGGAGTATTTGGATACCGCTGATTCCTCCGATTATTAGCTTCACGATCGCTATTATTGTTACTACTTATTTTATGAAGAATTATCTAAATTTGTCGAAATCTGCACGCGTTGTTGTGATTACGAAAAATAGAGATGAATAAACTTTAGGAAAATGACAGATGAAACAATTTCTTCGTCGGCTAACTTCAATTACTACATTCATCATTTTGATGAGTTACCTGAATACTTCCCTAGCATTAGCAGAAAAATCCAACCCTATTAATTTTAATCCACCTCCACCACCAGCCGATCGCGGCGCACCTGGAAATCGAGGAGAAGGAGCTTCGCGGGGACAGTGTACTCAATCTAGTGTACCTTTAACTGCTCTTGTACCTAGCTACGAACAGCAATTGAAACAAGGCACAAATCAAACACTTACCATTACGGAAGTGTGGGGATTAACTAGTAGAGAACAGCCTAGCTTTTGGTTCTATATTCCTTATGAAAAATCTTCTATTCAAACCATTGAGTTTGTTTTAAAAACTGATAACGATACAATAATTTATCGCCAAAATATCACAGCACCTCCAGTACCTGGAATTGTGCGAGTGCAATTGCAAAATCAAAAGAGTCTTCTCCAAGCTAACAAACCTTATCATTGGTTTTTTAATGTTAAAGTTGCTTGTGACTCTCAACCAGCAACATCTTATGTGGAAGGCTGGGTGCAGCGGGTAAATTTAGATGTATCATTACAGGAACAAATTAAGAAATCTTCGCCACGTCAGCAAGCAGCACTTTACGCCAAAAATGGAATTTGGTACGATGCTTTGACAACCATAGCCGAACTCCGTTTGGCAAATTTAGATAATTCACAGCTGACTGAAGATTGGGAATATCTACTCAAAGTAGTTAAACTAGAAAAACTCTTAACAAAAGCTTTAATTGGAACAACCAGAAAAAGCACATCTAATCAATCCCAAATCTGAAATCTAAAATTATCCGATTTAAGAGCGATCGCTGATTGCTAATTGCAGTTATTTGATTATAAAATCATCTTTTTCGGCGCAATAAGCAATCCCAGATTTGCTTTTTTAGCAAAGCGATCGCACTGACTTTTCACGTCATGTGGAAAAGTTCACGGAAAATCTAACTTCCAAACCAGGAATTCAAAGTCTCTCTCCTCGCAGGAGAGAGATTTAGAGAGAGGTTTTCCAGATACCGTGAAAAGTTAGAGCGATCGCACTCATATTCAGTTGTGTGAGACTAACTCAATACTGAATATAGTAATAAAACCATAATTTAGGACATAACCTGAAGAAAAAAGCTAGACAAACAGACACTTTAAACATTATTGCCTGTTCCTTGTTCCGCGGTATTATTAACTAATTAACCAATAAAGCTCATATTCTTCAATTAACAATTTTCCACTCTTAGAAGACATTTTAAAAGATAAGTAATAATCTCCCGACTCCCAAATACTAAATTCTTGTTCCTGTTCCTGAACCTTAACTGTAGAACCACCGTTGGGAATAGTCATGCTAGCAACCTGTGTTTCAGTCTCCGCGTTCATCAAAATAATTTCCAGCAGACAGAAATCTTTTAGTTCGCCAGAATAACGAACTTTGAATCGAATTCTACCCCCATCCCTGAGGGTTTTTTGAATCAAAAATTTTTCTGTTTTCACCTGATTTCCAGACAGTTCAATGCCTTTACCTTGCGTTAATGTTTGAATTCGTCTATGGTTTAATGAAGTCATGATTTTTACTCCTCAGAAAATAAATTCAGTTGAGATATACCGCTCTCATTGGATTTGGGGACTTAGTTTAAAGGTAATTAATAGGCAAGAGGTATCTTCACAACAGGTAAGTAAACATTAACTACCTCTTGTGTATTACCTTTTAATACCTATATAATTTGTCCCGAAATCAAATCGGATTCCTGTAATTAGGATGCCGATAAATATCTTTTGTGTTACTAATTTTGTATCTTCTCATCATTGCCAATAAAACGCAATGCCAGTTGAGACAGTTAAAAAAAATAGTCAAAAAGACAGTTAAGACAGTTAAGACAGTTAGGACAGTTAAGGCATAAATTGGCGATCGCTTAATTACCAATTTGCTTACATGTCAAGATAAAATAGATAGATATTTTTGCTCAATTCGCATCGCAAAGAAAGATTTTCTGAAGGAACTTTCGTTAGTAAATAGTATATTTTCTAAGAAAAAGCAACAGATATTACTAAGGGACTTACAAAAAATAAAATATACACTAACGCACCCAAATACCTGGCGGTGCGTTACGCTGTCGCTAACGCACCCTACAAAATTGGCTAAGAAAAAGTAACAGATATTACTAAAATCATTACCCAAAAAATTAATAATTATTTAATAATTTTGGCTCAAAGCTAAAATATTAAATAAGCGAATAGGCGCTCAGGGAGATGACGATATATAAAGATGAAGGTCATCACTCAATACTCTTAATACCCAGTATTGTTAAGTTGTTTCTTATAGATTCTCCTCACATGAGATATCAAGTTGGCGGTAGCCTCCACATCAACGATCGCACATACATCGTGCGTCAGGCAGATAAAAAACTTTATACTAATTTAAAAGCTGGTAATCTTTGCTACATATTTAATTCTCGCCAGATGGGTAAATCATCCTTATTACAGCGAACTAGTCATCGCCTTAAAGAAGAAGGCTATAAATGTGTTTACTTAGATTTGACGCAATTAGTGAGTGAGGGTATTACACTATCACAATGGTACAAGAGCATCATTATCAGCTTGTTATACGGCTTAAATTTGGCAGAACAGGTTCAATTTAAGCAATGGTGGAAGATGCAAGCGGGTCTTTCTCCTGTACAAAGACTATACCAGTTTGTTGAAGAAGTGTTATTACCAAACGTCAAAAACAATTGCCAAACAGAGGGTAAAGCTGAAGGCGTTTTCATCTTCATTGATGAAATTGATAGTTTGCTGAATTTAAATTTTTCTGTTAACGACTTTTTTGCCTGGATTCGTTATTGCTACGAACAACAGGCACACAGCCCAAATTTACAATGTTTGGGATTTGCATTATTTGGAGTAGCCAGTCCGTCGGGTTTAATTGCAGACAAACATCAGACACCTTTTAATATTGCTACAACCATCGAATTATTCGACTTTCAATTAGATGAAGCTCAACCATTGCTAGAAGGATTAAAAACAGTAATCAGCCAGCCGGAAATTGTATTGCAAGAAATTATTTATTGGAGTGGTGGACAACCTTTTTTAACTCAGAAGCTGTGTCATTTAGTGATGGAAGCTGCCTTAAAGACATCAACTGGTAAGATTGAATTATCTCCAAAAACCGAAGCATATTGGGTAGAAAAATTAGTGCGATCGCGCATTATCCAAGACTGGGAATCACAAGATGAACCGCAACACCTCCGCACCATTCGCGATCGCTTGCTTTTCTTCAACCAACAGCAAGCAGGACGGTTACTCAGTCTTTATCACCAGATATTGCAAGCAGAAGCACAGGAACACAAAAGAAATTACAGTCAATCTTTCCCCCTCTGCTCCCCTACCTCTTGCATTGCGCTATACCCAACGCCTATTGACGATAGCCCAGAACAAACAGAGCTTTTACTATCGGGATTAGTCGAAAAGCACAACGGCTATCTAAAAATTAAAAACCCTATCTATCGCACTATCTTTAATTCTGAATGGGTGTTAAACCAGTTAAATAATACTTTCGCAACTAAAGCGAGTTCTAAAGCCACAACCACATAAACTATAAATCACTGCCAGAAGCATAACCCCACAAAAATAATACTGACGCCAGAAGAAGACTTGATTTTGGATAGTCTTCTGTGATAACCTGCTTTTGCCTTACAAAATACTGCTTGTCGATAGGGTTACTGTAGTTAATATAAAATATTGTATTTTTGATTTGATAGAAGGATACTTGACAGGTTTCTAAAACTATTTTGAGAGAAAACTTATGACCATTACACAAAGACGTAAACTTGGACGTTCAGAACTAGAAGTTTCACCAATATCTTTTGGTGGCAACGTTTTTGGCTGGACAATTGATGAAAATACTTCATTTGAAATATTAGATAACTTTGTAGCAGCTGGAGGTAATTTTATTGACACAGCCGATGTTTATTCTAAATGGGCGCCAGGAAATCAAGGTGGAGAGTCAGAAACAATTTTAGGAAAATGGCTCAAACAGCGCGGTCATCGCGATCGAGTGGTGATTGCAACTAAGGTTGGTAGTGATATGGGCGTTAAAGGCAAAGGACTTTCTCGCAAACACATCCAACAAGCTGTCGAAGACTCATTGCAAAGATTACAAACTGATTATATCGATCTCTATCAATCGCATATTGACGATGAAAGTACTCCCCTTGAAGAGACTCTTGAAACCTACAGTGAATTGATTCGTCAGGGAAAAGTACGTGCGATTGGTGCTTCCAACTATAGCGGTTCTCGTTTGCTACAGGCATTAGAAATTAGCCGCAAACATAGTTATCCTCGCTACGAAAGCCTTCAACCCCGTTATAACTTGTATGACCGAGATAGTTTTGAACAGGATTTACAACAAATTTCCCAAGAACATGAAATTGGTGTAATTAGCTATTCTTCCATAGCTAGTGGTTTTCTATCTGGTAAATACCGCTCAGAAAAAGATTTATCTATTAGTGCCCGTGGTAATTCTATAAAAAAATATTTAAATCCTCGTGGTTTCGCAATTTTAGAAGCAATAGATCGCGTGGCGAAGTCATATAATTCTAGTCCCACCCAAGTTTCTTTAGCTTGGCTGATTGCTAATCCAACCATTACCGCTCCTATTGTTAGTGCAACAAACCTTGAGCAACTCAAAGATATCATCCAAGCTGCTAATTTGAAACTCGATGGAGACGCGATTAACCTTCTAAATCAAGCCAGTTATTGAATAACTCCTAACTCTTGGAAAGACTTGGGTTAACCCCTGCCCCCTGCCTGACTTTTCACGGTATCTGGAAAACCTCTCTCTAAATCTCTCTCCTAAAAGGAGAGAGACTTTGAATTTTCCCCCTGCCCGCGTCGGGAAGGGGGTTAGGGGGTTAAGTCAATCTTTGGCTTTTCCACATAACGTGAAAAGTCAGGCCTCCTGCCCCCTGCCTCCTACTTTGAGGCTTGAGAAAGCTTACCTGTAAATACCCGTTGCGCTGGGCCTGTCATGTAAACTCGTTGGTCGATTTCTGACCATTCAATTTGTAACAAGCCGCCTGGTAATTCTACGGTGGCAGTGCGATCGCATTTTCCAGTTAGCACGCCAGCCACCAAGGAAGCACAAGCGCCAGTACCACAAGCCAGGGTAATCCCTGCGCCTCGTTCCCACACGCGCATTTTCAGATAGTCGCGGCGCACTACTTGAATAAATTCAGTATTTGTGCGTTGGGGAAAAACTGGGTGATGCTCAAATTTGGGGCCTATGGTTTCTAGTTCAATTGCGGCGACATCTTCCACAAAAGTAATGCAATGGGGATTTCCCATACTTACGCAGGTGACTTCCCAAGTTTGCCCCGCCACCTCTAACGGCTGACTAATTACTTTTTCTTGCGCGGGTGTCAGGGTAGTGGGAATTTCAGCAGCGAGTAACCTGGGTAAACCCATGTCCACCTTCACTTGACCATTAGGTAGGATTTGGGGTGTAATTACACCAGCCAGGGTATGAATGCGATATGAATCTCGATCGCGGGATTCACCCTCTAACTCTGCCAAAAAGCCAGCTAAACAGCGAATGCCATTACCACACATTTCTGGTTCTGAACCATCAGAATTGAAAATCCGCATCGTATAATCAGTGCCGTTTTCTCCAGGTAAGGCAAAAATTACACCATCAGCACCGATGCCGAAATGGCGATCGCACAACTCGATGGCTTGCTCTGGAGTGACTAGAGGCGAAGATGACGAGCGATTGTCAATCAGAATAAAGTCGTTGCCGAGACCATGATACTTAGTAAATTCGATTGCCATTTGCAAAATCAATAAATTATATTTGTGTTTTGTCATTGGCCATTTGTCCTTTGTCATTTGTCATTAGTCATTAGTGAATCACCAATGCCCAATGCCCAATGCCCTGTTTGGCCAATGCCCAATATCCAATATCCAATGACTAATGACTATGATTACTGAATTTGACACCTCTTTGCCTAGTATTAGACAAGTTCAAATCCTGATTAAACAAACAACGCCAGCAGAATTTAAGTTGGTGACTGGTGATGCGATCGCAGGGAGGGTTTTATGGCAAGACCCACATTGTGTATGCATTGTAGATGAAAACAGCGAGCAAATCACTGTTTGGAAACAAGCGATCGCTTATATTAAACCAAAAAGTTAAGGCTCATGTGAGAATTCAGAATCCAGAATTCAGAATTCAGAATTCACGTCTGATGTGAATTATCCAAATCAACGAAATATCATTCATGGATTGTGCGCCCTGTAAAGACGTTGCAGTGCAACGTCTCTACAACTGCAACGTCTCTACTCCGTGATACTATCCGCAGGCAAAAAATCTTTGAGCGCTTCCGCTTCACTAGCTTTCACTACGGGTAGAGAAACGGGTACTGAACTTGGGATGCCAAATAACTTTTGTAGTTGACTCAGACCTGTCAAATTACCGCACAACAATACTTGGTCGCCGACTCGCAAATCCATACTCCCATCAGGATAGCGGATAAATTTGCCATCGCGGCGGATTGCCTGCACTTGTACGCCGTATTGTTTGGTAATATCCAAATCTGCAAGAGTTTTAGCCGAGGTTGGAGAGTCAGCGTTTACCGCCATCCACTGACAAGCACTATTTTCTCCGGGGACAGCTGCTTGTCCCTTAGCGAATTCTGCTAAAGCTGCTAGTTCTTCATCTGCTCCCACTACTAGCAAGCGATCGCCTTCTTCCAAACGAGTTTCATTACTGGGATAATCGATTTCATCGCCGTTAGCGCGACGAATCGCCATCAAACTTGCTCCTGTTAAGTAGCGCATATCGGCTTCTTCTAAACTCATGCCAATTAAAGGCGAACCAGATGGTAGGGGATACCAACGCTGATTTAAATCCTGAGTTGCTTGGCGCAAATCGTGGGCAACTTCAGTAGCAGAACGTTCTGGTCGCAAGTCTAAATAATGATCGTTGCGGATTTGCTGCATTTCCCGTTGGACAACAGTTTGGGAGAAGCCTAAGCCAGTTAATAAATAAGTTACCATTTCTAAACTGGCTTCAAACTCTGGTTGCACCACTTCTCTGGCTCCCAGTTGATACAGCACTTCAATATCTCTATTGTGGGTAGCGCGGACAACTAAATCTAATTCTGGCGACACTTCCAAAGCACGTTTTAAGCAAAGACGAGTACTCATGGGGTCAGGAAGTGCGATCGCCATTCCTTTGGCATGATTCACTCCGGCAGTTTCCAAAACGTGTAAACTCACACAATTGCCATAAACATAAGATACCCCGGCTTCGCGCAATTGCTGAATTCTACTTTCTGATTGGTCAATCACTACCACAGGTAGGTCGTGTTGCTGCAACAATTTCACTAAATTTTTGCCCACTCGCCCATAGCCGCAAACCACCACATGACCTTTTGAAGGTAAATTTTCTGACATATCCCGTGGCTGGTCTTCTGCTAAATAAGGTTTTAACCAGGGCATGGATTCGGCGAAGTTGAATAACAATGGCACTAATCGCAGCACAAATGGCGTTAGCACGAGGGTGACTGCTGTGGTTCCCAAAATCAGTAAATATACCCTTCGGGACACTAGCCCCAAAGACTGCCCTTCACTGGCGAGAACAAAGGAAAATTCTCCAATTTGCGCCAGTCCCAAACCAGCAATTATGGCTGTTTTCAAAGGATAGCGAAACAGTTTCACTAAAGGCGTGATAATCAGAAACTTCCCAACAAAAACTATTGCCACCAACACTAAAATCAATTCCAGGTTCTTCCACAAAAACACCGGGTCGATTAACATCCCAATGGCAGCGAAAAACAAACTGGCAAAGATATCTCGCAATGGTTCCACGTAAGTCAAGGTTTGGTCGGCGTATTCCACCTCAGAAATCATCAACCCGGCAACAAACGCCCCCATTTCGATGGACAGCCCCAAATGCTCTGTGAGCAAGGCAATGCCCAAACATAAAGCTACAACCCCTAACAAAAATAGCTCTTTGCTTTCAGTACGCGCTAAGAGTCGCAACAAAGGCGGTATCACCCAAATCCCTGCTGCTATTGCGCCGGCGGCAAATAAAGCAATGTACCCCAGGGCTGTGAGTACGGCGATGCCAATAGTTTCTGCCGGTTGGTTGAGGGCTGGTAAGACTGCCAACATCAATCCCAGCGCCAAATCCTGGACAACCAAAATACCCAACATTACTTGTCCGTGGGGCGTTTCCGTTTCATTGCGTTCCATCAACGACTTGAGGACAACTGCTGTGGAAGACAACGAGAGAATACAGCCCAAAAACATGCCCTTAGCAGGTAACGTTCCCCAGGCACCAGTTAACCCGCATACCGTGACGGTGACTAAAATCGTCAAAGCTATCTGGAGTCCACCGCCACCCAGAGCGATCGCTTTTACTTTCTTGAGTTCCGCAAAAGAAAATTCTACACCCAAAGCGAATAATAAAAACGCCACTCCGAACTGTGCCAGAGTCTCAACTTGAATAACTTCTTTAATCACTCCCAGTCCGGCCGGGCCGACGATCATCCCGCCAATGAGATACCCCAGCAGCACCGGTTGGCGCAAAAGTGCCGCTAGCAGTCCGCCACAGGCTGCAACCGCCAAAACTGAAACTAAATCAACAATTAATCTAAAATCTTCTTGCACCAGTTTTTATATAAAAATCTATGACTTATTAAACCCAGGATACAAAGTTTTATGTATCTCAGGATAGTTTATTTTGGACATGGGGCATTGAGCATGGGGCATTGGGTAGAGGAACGAAACCTAACTAATGATTCTTAATTCACGAGTATAAAAGGTGGATTAATCCAGTTCAGAGGTGGATGAATCCACTTCAAATACTCGTTAATGGAGTTCAAAGGTGGATGAATCCACTTCAAATACTCGTTAATGGAGTTCAAAGGTGGATGAATCCACTTCAAATACTCGTTAATCCAGTTCAGAGGTGGATGAATCCAGCTCAAATACTCGTTAATCCAGTTCAGAGGTGGATGAATCCACTTCAAATACTCGTTAATCCAGTTCAGAGGTGGATGAATCCACTTCAAATACTCGTTAATCCAGTTCAGAGGTGGATGAAGCGAGTTTTTTAACTCCTACCTCATGCCCAATGCCCAATGCCCAATGCCCAACACCCAATGCCCAATGCCCAACACCCTTTAAACCTTAGGTGAACTCAGGGCATTGAGTAGTAAAAGTGACCACGGCACTTTAACATCAGGTATGAGCGAGGAATATTTTCTCAGTACGGGCAATGCAGCCGGCAATACAAAACGTAGAGAGCGTAACGACGCAGGGCGATCGCCATTTTCATCGACAATTCCATATTGGCTAGCGAGTTCGGCAACAATTTGCAAGCGTCCTGTACGATTCATGATATTCGGATCGGCAGCAAGTTTAGCGATCGCTCGTCCGGTAAATAACGGAGTTTCCCAGTTATAACGGTCACTGAAAAACGAGTTTCTCTGGTCAGTAGCATTGGTTTGGGTCGCTTCAGAAGCAAAACGAGAAAAAAGCTCAGTACCAACAATACCCGGCCAAATTGAAACCGAAGCGACGTTATAGGGTTTTAGTTCAACAGCCATATCAGCGGCGAGGCGATCGCAGGCTGTTTTACCTACACCGTATGCTACGTTGAAGATATAGGACATACTGCCCCAGGAAGAAATGGTGCAAATTAGTCCAGACTTTTGCTTAGTCATCATCCGGGCGGCAAAAATACTCGCTACATAGTGGCTACGAAGTCCAACATTGTTGCAAGCATCCCAAAGGCTGGGTTCACCATCCCAAAAAGGACGCCCATGAGCGTCTTTTATTGCCTTGACTCCTGAGTAAACATTATTTACCAGCAAATCGAGTTGTCCATTTTGCTCATCTTGGATGCGTTCAAAGAGCAAACGCACCTGTTCATCGTCACCGTGGTCTACTTGCAGGGGAATGCATACACCGCCGGCTTGTTCAACGGCTAATTGTGTTTCTGTCAGAGTCCCGGAAATATCATCATTAGCATAGGAACTGTTTAAACTGCGACCAGTAACGTAGACAGTTGCACCTGCTTCACCGAGGCCAATGGCAATTCCCCGGCCGATTCCCCGCGTTGCACCTGTGACTAATGTCACTTTACCTTCAAGGTGTTTCATAATTGCTGATGAAATATTGATAATTACAATATTCCTCAAGATTTTCACGTGAGAATTAAATAAATCAAAAGACGCGATAAATCGCGTCTCTTACGTTTGTGGCGTTGGCGTAGCCCAACTCAGGCATCGCATCGTCAATAAGAGCGGATAGCACACCCTTGAGATGAATAAAACTGAGAATATTTTATCCACCAAATAAACGCCCTCAAAAACCTTTCTTCTCATTTTTATAAATCTCTAAGTTGTTACGAAACAGAGCGTTACTAGGATCGAGGCGAACAGCTATTTCTAGTTCTGCGATCACTTCTTCTAACTTCCCTTGATTGTACAGTGCTAACCCTAGTTCATAGTGAGCGGATGGATAGTTTGGGGCGATTTGCAAACCTGTTTGGTAGGCGGCAATCGCTTGTTCCCACTTTTCTTGCTTGGACAGTACTAACCCCAGGTTATAGTGAGCATATACATAGTTTGGCTCGATTTGCAGAGCTTGTTGGTAGGCGGCGATCGCTTCTGACAACCTCCCTTGATTTTTCAGTGCATTCCCCAGCGCATTGTGAGTGTCTGCATCGTTTGGGTCGATTTTCAGAGCTTCTTGGTAGGCGGCGATCGCTTCTGACAACCTCCCTTTATTGGACAGTCCTAACCCCAGCTTATAGTAAGTGCCTGCATGATTTGGGTTGATTTCCAGAGCTTTTAGGTATGCGTCGATGGCTTCTGACAACTTTCCTTGAGCGGACAGCGCATTCCCCAAGTTGTAGTGAGTGCCTGCATAGTTTGGGTCGATTTCCAGAGCTTGTTGGTATGCGGCGATCGCTTCTTCCCACTTTTCTTGAGCGGACAGCGCTAACCCTAGTTCATAGTGAGCATATACAAACTTTGGGTCGATTTTCAGAGCTTTTTGGTAGGCGGCGATCGCTTCTTCTAACTTCCCTTTAGCGGACAGCGCTAACCCTAGTTCATAGTGAGCGGATGGATAGTTTGGGTCGATTTGTAAACCTGTTTGGTAGGCGGCGATCGCTTGTTCCCACTTTTCTTGCTTGGACAGTACTAACCCCAGGTTATAGTGAGCGTATACATAGTTTGGGTCGATTTGCAGAGCTTGTTGGTAAGGGGCGATCGCTTCTTCTAACTTCCCTTGAGCGGACAGCGCATTCCCCAGCGCGTTGTGAGCGGATGCATCGTTTGGGTCGATTTCCAGGGCTTTTTGGTAGGCGGCGATCGCTTCTTCCCACTTTTCTTGCTTGGACAGTAGTAACCCCAGGTTATAGTGAGCGATTGCATAGTTTGGGTCGATTTGCAGAGCTTCTTGGTAGGCGGCGATCGCTTCTTCTAATTTCCCTTGAGCCGACAGCACATTCCCCAGCGCATTGTGAGCGTATACAGAGTTTGGGTCAAGGGTTAGGGCTTCTTTATATTTTAGGGCTGCTTCCTCTAACTTTTTATCTTCGCGCAAACGATCGGCTTGGTTAATCAGGCTTGTGACTTGATATTGAGGTTTTTCCAGTTCTTGTGTTGTTTGCTTAGAGGGTGAGGAATTGGAGTTTGCAACTAATTGTACTGCCTCCCTAATTCCCTTGATAACTTCTAAGAATGCCTCATCTCGGTCGTTCCAGCTTTTTATCGGTTTGCGATTACTAGGTAGTGGGGACAGTTGATTAATGGGGGGAGTTTCCCAATCCGCGTAGCGTAGCAACACTGGGATAACACGAGCTTTTCCGGTTGCATTCTGCTCTAATGCTCGTGTCAGTTCAACTGTCCAGTGATAATCAGAATTTATGAAATCAGGGCTAATTAGCAATAAGATCAGCCCAGCTTGGTTTAAATGCTCATCTATTTCGCCTTTGATTTCTTGCCCAGGAATAATTTTGCGATCGTGCCAACTTGTAATAATCTTTTCTCGACGCAAAGACGCTAGATGAATATCTAACTCTTCGCGCAGTTCTTCATCTTTTTGATGGTAAGAAATAAAAACTTCAATAGATTTCATTGTGATATTGCAAGACCTGACTGTTTTAAAAGAAAACTACAAAAGCTTTTGCTCTATTTCCTCAAGCTGTCGATCTAACCTATTCTGTTCTGTTTGGTTTTTCTGAATTTCCGCTTCTAGCTTGAATTTTGTAGCGACATCCGTTTCAATGACGTATGCTTGGCGCAACCGTCCCAATATTTCGCTCACCTGGTCGTACTGTTCTTGGACTGAATCTCGTTCTTGTTCCAATCTTCGACGCTGGCCATCTGTTAATCTCCTACTTGTTTGAGAAGGAGTGGAAGCTGTAGGTGTAGTATTTTGAGAAGTGGTTGACGAAGAAGTTTTTGATTTCGCGATTTCTTCAACTACTCTACGAATTCCTTTAACTACATTTACAAAAGCCTCATCTTGGTCTTGCCACTTTGTGATTGGTAGAGCCTTTTTAGGCAGTGCTTCTAGTTTTCCGAAAGGCGCACCATTCCAGTCTGACGGCTTAAGAATAATGGGGATTACACGAGCTTGTCGTGTTTCATGTCGCTCCATTGCTCGTGTCATTTCTTTGTCATAGCAGTAATCTGAAGCCAGGAAGTTAGCACTGACGAGTAGCAGAATGATGTCTGCAACTTCAAGATTGTCATCGATCGCATTTGCCCATTCAGTACCAGCACTAATTTCGCGATCGTGCCAAGCTTCGATAATTCCTTGACGTTTCATCATAACCAGATGAGTAGCCAACTCGTCGCGCAACGCTTCATCTTTATGGGAGTAGGAAAAAAATACTTTAACTGGATTAGACATATTCTTGAATTTACTTGATTAAATAGCTGTATAGGAGTATGTAAGTTAATTTACAAAAATCAAAGTCTAAACAAAAGACTACCAGAATATCAAGTTAAAGATAATGACCAAGTACTTTTTATATTTTTACAACTACTATAGGTGCAATTTTTGTATTCAAAGGTGCAACTTTGAGGTTCAAAGCCGCAACTTCGAGGGTTAAAGGCGCAACTTTGAGGCTTAAAAGTCAACCGGTTACTGCGGTGGGCTGCGCCAACGCCTTTCTAACTCGACAATTCGAGTTCTAACCTTGATAGATCGTGTTCTAATTACGAATTATGAATTGGTCTGAGCCAACTAAAAACCTGCTCAACTGTCAAATCTAGTTCTAAAAACTTTGGTGTGGGAAGGCGATTATTACCTATTAACTCAACTGGTTCCTGTCCTGGAATAAATGCTAAAATTAATCGCTCCTCTGGGTCGATTAACCATCCTAATTGAGTACCATATTTAAGACAGTGCAAAATATTGCTTATAACTTTAGTAGCTCTCTGCTCAGGTGAGAGAATTTCGACAGTCCAGTCAGGATAAATTTCAAAAGCATTCGGTACTTCGCCATCAGCTTCAAAAGGAATTCTTTCCCAAATGAAGACAGCAGCATCGGGAACAATAGAACGTCCACCAAAAGTACAGCGTAGTTCTGGAAAGGCAAGGGCAATTTGTGGTGTTTCTGCAACTTGATTTACAGCATCACAAAACTTCAGTTGCAAGCGAGAGTGTTTACCAGCAGGCATAGGTTTTTGATAAATTTGACCGTCGATAAATTCACTAGCAGGCTGCGTTTCTGGCAGTTTAAGAAATTCTTCGAGCGTAATAAACGGAGGAATCGCTGTTGTCATCGCCTTAACTTCAGTATCATGAGTATGAGTTGAAGAATTCAGAATTCAGGAGTCAGAATATTTGGAGGTGAGTTATTGTAACTCCCACTGCATTTTTGACCGCTTAATATGCATATTAGCTCAGTGGTTAAACCCACTTATTCATCTAGCAGCCTCCTATTCATTCTGAATTCTGACTCCTGAATTCTGACTCCTAAATTCTGACTCCTGAATTCTCCAGAGATAAATCCATCAAATTCGCTAGCTTATAAACTACCCGCGCCCCAACATTTCCATCCCACTCTCCGTCGCCGACTTCGCAGATATCAAAGCCAATAATCTTTCTACCACTATTTACCAATTCCCGAAATAGACAAAACGCTTGCTCTAATTCCAAACCACCTGGAACTGGAGTACCCGTACTCGGACAAAGTTTTGGATCTAAACCATCGGCGTCAAAGCTAACATAAACATACTCAGGTAAATGGTTGATAATTTCTCGACATAAATCAATCCAAGTTGCGCCAGAGTAAAGTTTTTGCTTGATAGCAGGATCGTAATAAGCAATAATCCGATCGTCAGATTTGTCGATCGCCTGAACTTCATCATGCGAAATATCACGTAAACCAACTTGCACTAATTTGGAAATTTGTGGTATTTTCATTGCATTAAACATGATCGACGCGTGAGAAAACTCAAATCCCTCATAGGCGTCGCGTAAATCTGCGTGCGCGTCAATGTGCAAAATCCCATAATTTGGGTATTTAGCTGCTAATGCTTGGAAAAAACCTAAAGGTGAACTGTGATCTCCTCCAATGACTGCAACTCGTTTACCATCGTTAATTGCTTGCTGACAACTCTCAAACAACCATTCATTCACTTGTTGACAAGCATGATTTATTTCTATAAGTACAGGTGTTAAATCTGGTGTATCGGAGAGTTCTTTACCTTGAGCTAATCTTTCGATAATTTTTCCTGCCAAGGTACGATAATATTTGTTCTTTTCTAAAATATCCTGAGGGATTTCCACCATGAAAATTCCCTGCTTCCAGCCATCAGGGCGATCGAAATCAAATAAATCTAATTGAGTCGAAGCGTCTAGAATCCGCTGTGGCCCGTTAGCTGTACCTGCACCATAGGAAACAGTGACTTCCCACGGTACGCCAAAGACAATCAACTTTGCAGACTCGTAATCGAATGGTAAACCCAAAAGGTTGCCATTTATTTCACCTACGCCACTGGGATTGTAGTCTTGTAATTGATTAATCATGGATTATTTACTAAATTGAGGTAGACAGCACGCCGCCTAGTAGACATCTGCATTTTAATAAAAATTTTTCATTGCCGCTAAACTACATATCTCACAAAGATATTCTTTATACACTAGCGTTGCTAGCAAATAGCTACGTAAATATATACGTATGTATATTTTTATTTCAACTCAAATAACTATTTTATGTTTGGCCGATCTTTAATTTAGTACAAGCGTCTTCAATGAGGATTTGACTGCGTTGTCCATCGCGCAAAGATCCCACAATCTACGCTAATTGCTACCCTTCTTATAATAGAAAACCTGTGCCTAGCAAGCGTTAAGAGTAGGGAAAAATGCCAAGCCATATAGATATCAAAACTTCAGCGGCGATCGCAAATGTATTAAAGACAATTTCCGAAATAGGCAATTTCAGAGTTGTATATAAATGATGCCTAAGTTAATTCCAAAAAACTACACAATCTATTAAATTTAAGTATTTTTTAAACTTTAGAGTAAAAAATAAAACTTAAATTTAATCCATTAACATAATTGAACTGTAATTTTCAACCAAATTATTCACGCAAAACATCCAAAAAATTCATGGTGTATATCTAAACTCCATGAATTCCGTAGTCCAGTAGCATTTCGTATCTTAAAATACCCAATATGATGACTCTCACAAAGACATTAGTTGAAACACAGGGGCGAGAAAATATCAACCATGATTCAAAGCGAGCTGATTTTTTGCAAGAAGTAATAGAAAGCTTAGAAGATGGGATTTTAATTTTAAATAAGGCTGGAAAAGTGCTTCATGCTAACGCATCTGCTCATCGAATTCTTTCTCAATTCGCTCAAGAAAATTGTACCGAGAATTTTGTACCGCCAGCTATTTGGAATCTATGCGAATCATTGCTTAGCAGCCAGTCTTTGCTTTCTGATAAAATGATTATTTTTTCAGAGGAGATTGTACTTGACAAATCAAATATTTTTAGAATTCGAGCCAGACTAATTAATTTGGATGGATTTGAGATACCTTGTTTATTGATAACTATCCAAAATAAATATGAATCTCTCAAACACGTAGCCCTCAGCGAAGTTAAAAAATTTGAACTGACGCGGCGAGAAGCAGAAATTTGGTTCCTCTATAGAAACAACCACAGCTACAAAGAAATTGCTAATAAGCTTTTCATCACTATCAACACAGTGAAAAAGCACATGAAAAATATTCACGCTAAACGACAAGCATCTGCCATGCTTGAGGAACGGTATCAAACTCAAAATTAAAAATAAGAATTCGGAAGTCAGAATACAGGAATCAGAATCAATTTGAAAGATTTTCCTGAAACGGCATGACTTTTGAATTCTTTCTTAATTAATTTGCCAATAGCAATGGCTTGTACGTAGGTAATGGAGAGTGTTGACTGTTGACTCATGACTGAAGAGTTATTATTCGACCCTTTGCTCCCTGGCTCTCCCAA
Source organism: Nostoc linckia NIES-25 (assembly GCF_002368035.1). Lineage (GTDB taxonomy): Bacteria > Cyanobacteriota > Cyanobacteriia > Cyanobacteriales > Nostocaceae > Nostoc > Nostoc linckia_B. The sequence continues at coordinate 17,936 of NZ_AP018223.1, forward strand.
TGCCTACTCCCTTTGACAGTATAAAAAAATTAAGTATGTAAATTTGATTATAATTATTGAAAACATCCATCTTTTAGCCATTCGGGTGTGAATCATAATTTAAGTGAATTAGCAACACCCAAACGTTAAATTCAGCGGACAGTTATCAGGCGTATGGTGTGGAATTTAAATCATTTACCAGTTCCTGGTGTTCAACGATCGCTGATAACTGGTAACTATATAGTGGGGGCTTAAACCCAGCGACGAAACTAACAACCGATAACTGATAACTGTTAAAGGGGTTGCTTTGATTGTCAGTCAAGTTGAGAATAAATAGGCGGAGCACACGGGGAAACTAACGTGAGTCAAGAATTTGATTACGATTTAGTCATTATCGGCGCTGGTGTGGGCGGACATGGCGCAGCCCTACACGCCGTAAGTTGTGGTTTAAAAACAGCGATTATTGAAGCTGCTGATATGGGAGGAACCTGTGTTAATCGCGGTTGTATTCCTTCTAAAGCACTGTTAGCAGCATCTGGACGTGTGCGGGAGTTACGTAATGCCCACCACCTCAAGTCGTTGGGAATTCAAGTAGGTAGCGTGGAATTCGATCGCCAAGCGATCGCCAATCATGCTACCAATCTCGTCTCGAAGATTCAAGGGGACTTAACTAACAGTCTCAAACGTCTGGGAGTCGATATTATCAAAGGCTGGGGAAAAATTGCCGGGACACAAAAAGTCTCCATCAGCGCAGACGGCGGTGAAAAAACCATCACAGCCAAAGATATTATCCTTTCCCCTGGTTCAATTCCTTTTGTCCCTCCAGGAATTGAAGTAGACGGCAAAACTGTGTTTACCAGCGACCAAGGGGTGAAGTTGGAATCACTACCAAACTGGGTAGCGATTATTGGCAGTGGTTATATCGGCTTGGAATTTTCTGATATTTACTCGGCTTTGGGTTGTGAAATCACCTTGATTGAAGCCCTAGACCAGTTAATGCCAGGATTTGACCGCGACATTGCCAAACTTGCCGAACGGGTGCTGATTACTCCCCGCGATATTGAAACGAAAGTGGGGATATACGCCAAAAAAGTCATCCCCGGTTCGCCTGTAGTAATTGAGTTAGCGGATTTCAAGACCAAAGAAGATGTCGATGTCATCGAAGTAGATGCTTGCTTAGTGGCTACAGGACGCATCCCAGCGACGCAAAATCTCGGTTTAGAGTCTGTAGGTGTGGAACTCGATCGCCGGAACTTTATCCCAGTTGACGATCGCATGGCAGTATTATCAGCAGGCGAAGTAGTGCCGCATCTCTGGGCAATTGGTGACGCCAATGGCAAAATGATGTTAGCACATGCCGCTTCTGCTCAAGGCATCGTCGCGGTGGAAAACATAGTTGGCAAAGAGAAGAAAGTAGACTATCGCAGCATCCCCGCAGCGGCGTTTACCCACCCGGAAGTTAGCTATGTGGGCTTGACAGAAACAGCAGCTAAAGAATTAGGACAAACCGAAGGGTTTGAAATCGCCACCAGTAGAAGTTACTACAAAGGAAATTCCAAAGCCTTGGCAGAAAATGAAGCCGACGGTATTGCCAAAGTGATCTATCGCAAAGATACAGGAGAAGTCTTAGGCGTCCATATTTTCGGACTCCACGCCTCAGACTTAATTCACGAAGCATCAGCCGCCATCGCTAACCGTCAAAGCGTCCAAAGTCTAGCGCATCTAGTTCACGCCCATCCAACACTTTCAGAAGTTCTGGACGAAGCTTATAAACGAGCGATCGCTATTTAGTCATTAGTCCTTTGTCATTTGTCCTTTGTCAATAAACAAGGACAAATGACCATTGACCACTGACTAATGACCAATGACCAATACTTCGGCTCCGCTCAGTACAAGTGACCAATGACTAATTATGCAAATCCGTCGCCGTTCGCCTAACCCAGCTATTGCTGTATCCACGTTACGTTATCAGGCTGCCGTGCCTAATTCACAGCCAAACAATATTTTGGAGGAAATTGTCTGGCATAAAGAACAAGAAGTTGACCAAATGCGCGAAAGGTTACCTTTACGGGAATTGCAACATCAGGTACTTTCCGCGCCACCAACCCGTGATTTTGTAGCGGCTTTGCGTCAAGGAAAAACAAAGCCAGCGGTAATTGCAGAAGTAAAAAAAGCTTCTCCCAGCAAAGGGGTTTTACGAGCAGATTTCGATGCAGTAGCGATCGCCCAATCGTATCAGCAAGGTGGTGCCAGTTGCCTTTCTGTGTTGACAGATGCCAAATTTTTTCAGGGCAGCTTTGACAACTTAGCCAACGTTCGCGCTGCGGTAGATTTGCCCCTACTGTGCAAGGATTTTATCATCTATCCTTACCAGATGTACTGGGCACGAATTCGAGGTGCAGATGCCATTTTGTTGATTGCGGCTATCCTCAACGATGGAGATTTGCAATACTTCCTGAAAATTGCCAACAACCTGAAAATGGCAGCCTTGATTGAAGTCCATAGTTTGGCAGAACTTGACCGCGTGTTAGCCTTAGATGGAGTCTCCTTAGTAGGAATCAATAATCGCAATTTGGAAGATTTTTCTGTTGACCTCGAAACTACTTGCCAACTTTTGGCTGCAAGAGGTAGTCAATTGCAACAGAAAAACATCCTTGTTGTCAGCGAGTCAGGGCTACATAAACCAGACGACTTGAGTTTAGTAGTTAAAGCAGGTGCATCCGCTGTACTCATTGGAGAATCTTTAGTGAAACAACCCGATCCTGGTGCTGCGATCGCCCCTCTATTACCCACGAATTTCTAAAAAAACACCCTGCTCGTTGCAGGGTCACTGTACATAATAGTTTGACAATTGGGCATACTATACGTGGATATACAGCATTTTGCTGCCTAATACGAGCAATATCTTTGCTAAATCTTTATCGCTAGGCAAATCAAAGCCTAAACAATTAGTTATTTATTATGTAACAATTTATTAATAAGAGAAAAGTCTAGCGATCGGCTTCCCAGCATCAGAACTTCAAAGACAAACTCTGACCCGTAAAAATCCCAAATTTGAAATTAAACTCTAACTTCATGGAGCAAATTCCCCTACCTTCACCTATCCACTACGAACTTATACTTCAACTTTTAGAAAGACAAACAATGTCAGCTGTAAATGATAATCCAGATTTACGGTATCAAGTGAATCAGCTAATTATTACTCTCCGGAAAGCTGCTGTGCAACAAAAACGACTAGAAGAAAATTGCCAGTTTTCCTCTTTGGGTGTCGATCACCGTTGGTCAATCAACCATCATAAAGGTAACAAAGTTGTTGTCCCTGATTGAAACTGATACTGTTTTGAATTGTATATTTTGAATTGGGAATAGCCTTGGTGAATCTGTGTTTAGTGAATCCATCAGTTGAAATGATTTTTCCAATTAGTACTAAATGTTTCAACTTCAAATTTTTGCTCGTTATTAGGTTTGCTTACTACTTAACTTTGTCTGCCCTGGGAAATATCTAGACATCCTATAGCAATCATATTTAACTTCTGAAAATTGTCAGATTAAGATACCCGACTTATGTAATCAGTCGGGTATCTTATTGAGTGTATAAGCTCAAATAATTATTCCAAGTAGGTCAACTTAATTAAACATACAGCCTATTTCGGGTAAATGAACTACACGGGTAGGGGCACAATATATTGTGCCTACGATTATCTGTACCTCACCAAGTTGCTATCTGCTGTGATTTTCACAAATAATTAAGTATGGCTGGCTATACTGAAGATTAAAAATAGGCAATTTAAATTTATACAAAAATTTTAATCCTCAACTTTATAAAAAGCATATCGTTCGATAAATACAGGACTTACGCAAAAGATAACGAAAGTAGCGGTAATTCATGAAGTAGCGGTAATTCATGAATTACCGCTACGCAAGAATAAGGTTTTCAGTCACATATTGCGTAAGTCCTGAAATAAATAGAAGGCAGCTAAAAATTTTATAAAAAAACGAAATATAAAAATCAGCCATAAGTCAAAATTGAGTTGTGTATTCTGTAGAATTAATTTCTGAATGTCTCCTGAATTCTGAACTGTTCTGCAAAAAATTCTCTCTCAAATTTGATGAAAGAATGAAATATAACAGCATTAATCAACTCTTCAGAAATAATCAAGCTTGGGTTGCTGAGAAACTGGCTCTAAACCCATCTTACTTTGAAGAATTATCTAGCGGGCAAACGCCACCATTTCTGTATATTGGTTGTTCTGATAGTCGTTTGCCGTTAACAAATTTTACCCGTACAGAACCAGGAGAATTATTTGTACATCGTAATATTGCTAATCAGGTTTCTCTGACAGATATGAACTTTTTAGCAGTTTTAGAATACGCAATTCTACATCTGGAAGTGAAAGACATTATCGTTTGTGGTCACTACGATTGCGGGGGAATTAAGGCAGCTTTAGAATGGAAAACCATCGGAATTATTGATAACTGGGTAAATCCAATTCGGGAATTGTATTTACAGAAAAAAACAGAAATTGACGCCTTACCAACAAGAGAAGAACGCCTGAACCGTTTGGCGGAATTGAACGTTGCGGCGCAAGTAAAGAATCTTTACCAAACTTCAATCATGCGTCAGGTACTTTATACGTCAAAAGCGCCTATGGTTCATGGCTGGGTACTAAATATCAGTAGTGGATTAATCAAAGATTTGAACGTTTCAACCCTGGAATGGCAATTGCATAACTGCCCCTTGCTTTTGGAATGGAATATAGACTAGGGGCATTGGGCAGGGGAAAAGGTTAAAGGTTAAAGGGAAAAGAAATAAATTTAATCTTTCCCCTTTTCCCCTTACCCCTTTCCCTTTCCCCTTGTCCTCTTCCCATGCCCCATGCCCCATACCCAAAAACTCCACCTACAAAAGGATGGAGTTTTTTAATGTTCAATTGACATGGGGTAGCAAGACACGATACATCATGATCGAGCCATTAAATTTTTTCAGATGAGAAATTTCGCGAATTCCCAACTTTATCAGTATCAGGAGGGGTGGAAATGGATGTCAGCTTGATAGTATCCAACATCCTGAATCCGCCGATCCTGTTTTTCTTTTTAGGTATGACTGCCGTTTTTGTCAAGTCCGATCTAGAAATTCCTCCACCAGTACCGAAACTGCTTTCGCTTTATCTGCTATTGGCGATTGGTTTTAAAGGAGGGGTAGAACTGATTAAAAGCGGAATCACTCAGGAAGTAGTTCTGACACTCATAGCAGCCATGTTGATGGCTTGTGTTGTCCCCGTTTATACGTTTTTTATCCTCAAGATAAAGCTAGATATTTACGATGCTGCGGCGATCGCTGCAACATACGGTTCTATCAGTGCTGTCACCTTCATCACCGCTAGTGCCTTTCTCAACGAGCTTGGTATTACTTTTGATGGCTACATGGTAGCAGCTCTAGCCTTGATGGAATCTCCAGCCATCATTGTTGGTCTGATCCTAGTGAATCTATTCTCCGTGGATGAAAAGCGAGAATTTGCCTGGGGAGAAGTTTTGCAAGAAGCATTTCTTAATAGTTCAGTCTTTCTTTTAGTTGGTAGCCTGATAATAGGCTTCTTAACAGGAGAACGTGGCGGGAAGACTTTAGAACCCTTTACTCAGGGGATATTTTATGGTGTTCTCAGCTTCTTTCTCTTAGATATGGGACTAGTTGCTGCCAAGAGAATTAAAGACTTGCAAAAAACCGGATTTTTTCTGATTTCATTTGCAATACTAATTCCGATAGTTAATGCGGTTATTGGGTTGGCGATCGCTAAATTCATTCATATGCCTCAGGGTGATTCGCTTTTGTTCGCGGTGTTGTGTGCTAGCGCCTCTTACATTGCTGTGCCAGCTGCGATGCGAATGACTGTTCCAGAGGCAAACCCTAGCCTGTACGTTTCTACAGCTCTAGCAGTGACATTCCCGTTCAATATTATTGTGGGAATTCCGTTATATCTCTACGGAATTAACCTGTTTTGGAGGTAATAACATGCACCTAGTTAAAAAGATAGAGATTATCGCCAACTCTTTTGAGCTTGGCAAAATATTAGATACCCTAGACAAGTCTGGCGTACACGGTCACGCTGTCATCCGAAATGTTGCTGGCAAAGGATTACGAGGAACGACAGAAGATTTAGATATGACGATGCTTGATAATGTCTACATCATCGCCTTTTGTATGCCAGAACAACTCAAACCTGTTGTAGAAAACATTAGACCACTGCTCAACAAGTTTGGAGGCACTTGTTACGTCTCCGACGTAATGGAAATTCGCTCAATGAAATGTGTTGCGTCGTTATAAAAAAATCATAAATCCAATGAAGCATTTGATGGAACGTCGTGACTTTTTAAAGTTAGGGGTCACAGGAGCATTCGGAATGATGCTAACTGCCAGTGATTTTCTCTGGCGAGTTGAACAAGTAAAAGCCGCAGAATTACCTCCCCAAACTCTTAATCCCGACGCCGCATTCCAAAAGTTAATAGACGGAAATCAGCGGTTTGTTCAGCATAAACCCCAATATCCCGATCAAACTGCGGCTAGATTGCAGGAAGTCGCTCAAGCACAACATCCATTTGCAACTATCCTCAGTTGTGCAGATTCACGAGTACCCGCAGAAATTATTTTTGACCAGGGTATCGGAGATATCTTTGATGTTCGCCTAGCGGGAAATATTGTCACGCCAGAATCCCTTGGTAGTATCGAATATGCGGTTACTTTATTGGGTACGCCGGTGCTAATGGTGTTAGGTCATGAGCGATGTGGAGCCGTTACCGCTGCTGTGAAAAATGAAGCGTTACTCGGCGATATTGGTAGCTTTGTTAAGGCGATTAAGCCAGTCGTCAAAAATGCCAAGCTTCAGCCAGGGGACGCGGTTGAAAATGCTGTGGTTGCCAACGTGCAATATCAAATTGAACTACTGAAGCGATCGCAACTCTTAAGTGAGCGTTTACAGTCGGGTCAGTTAAAAATTGTTGGAGGTCGTTACGATTTGGATACGGGAGGAGTAACTATAATTACCTAATTCATCAATATTAGTAGCGTATTCTCTCGATCGGAGATCCCATAACTAATTGCTTGAAAAGTACTTTCTAGTTAAAGGCGATCGCAAGAAAACGAACTCATCATTAGTTATTACTTCAATTCGCTACTAATTCACTAAGTCCACTTTATCCACTTTTGATATCTAAGCCTTATTAATTCTGAATTCTGGGTTCTATATTCATTTTGTAGAGGCAATTAATCAATTACCTCTACACAAATCTTTTTCAGCATCTTTAACGCCGAAAATTGGTACACTCAACTTACTCTAAAAATAATTTATTTCTTAGCAATGATCCAGATTGCGTGAATAATGCCAGGAATGTAGCCAAAGAGCGTTAAAAGTATATTAATCCAAAAGTCTAAACCAAAACCTACTTGCAAAAAAACTCCCAAAGGTGGTAGGAAAATTGCACACAGAATCCGAACTAAATCCATTTAAACCTCCTGTTAAGTTCATGCTAAACAGCTTGTTTGGTAAATTATTCATCACCTTTTAAGCTTGTTTATATTTACAATACTTCTCAAAGATAACATCGACCCTCTCAATCTAGATTGCGATCGAGATGCGGTAAACCGCACTTCCTCAACATTAGCCGCCGCTGATTTTAGCTTTGTACCCTAGCTTGGTCAAAATCTCCATAATTTTCTGCTTGTGGTCGCCTTGAATTTCAATTTCGTTGTCTTTAATTGTCCCGCCTGTACCACACTGAGTTTTCAACTGTTTGAGCAAATCTGCCAAAGTTTCTGGCTTGGCTTGAAAACCGGTAATCACAGTAACAGTTTTGCCTTTACGTCCAGCGCGAGTAGCTTGTACTCTCAAATTTTGTTGTTGTGGGGGCAATTCTGGAATTGGTCTTTCTGTGGCGGGGGAGTTATCGTTGCCAAATTCGCGGTAGACAAAGTTTTTATCGGAAGATTTGGAATTGGAAGAAGACATAAAATTTTTATTAAGAAAAACAATCAAATCAATGGAAAGTTCTATCTCAAATTTGGCGGACAGAAGCAACAATTACTCAAATGTAGATTATATGACTATCATATAACGCTGTCTCATCAGCTCTATTCCTGTACCAATGCCAATGCTTGATTCATTACACGGTCAGATAAATACATCCCACACAGGCGCAATTGTCTAAAACTGGACGTGCAGCAGGTATTACCCCTCGTTGTTTGGCAATATTGAAGAAGGCAGAAGGCAGGAGGCAGAGAAAAAATGTAAGTGTATGTAGTGTATGTAGGGTGTGTTACGGCGTAGCCTAACGCACCAAAACATTTAGCTGGTGCGTTATGCCAAAGGCTAACGCACCCTACTAGCGTGACAAGACTAAAATGTTGCAATAGATTTTATTGTGGGATGGGTGTCCTCACCCGTCCGGGCGGGCAGGATGCCCACCCCACAAGAGTTTACTAATACACTATTTTAGTCTTGCCACGCCACTACGTGTATTTCAAAAATTTACCTCTTAAAAGTCCTGAAAACGTATTTATTGCTGCATTCATTAATGACATATAACTGCTATTTGATTTTTGAAAAAACTCTGTATACCTCGAAAAGGCTGATTCCCTAGTCCCCAGTCTCCAGTCCCCAATCCCCAGATAGGCCTAGACTTTCTTATAATAATTAAGTCATTCCCCTCATCAAAACCAGCCTGTGACTACTACTCCCCTGTCTACAAATTCAACTACTCAAGTTCCCGATACACTAGGCCGCTTTGGACGCTTTGGCGGTAAGTATGTACCTGAAACGCTAATGCCTGCTCTTGCTGAGTTAGAAACAGCTTATCAGCAGTATCGCAACGATCCTGGGTTTCAAGCAGAACTACAGCAGTTGTTAAGGGACTATGTAGGACGTGCCACACCGTTATATTTCGCCGAACGCCTGACTGCTCATTATGCCCGTCCCGATCGCACCGGGCCACAAATATATTTAAAACGTGAAGATTTAAATCACACTGGCGCCCACAAAATTAATAATGCCCTCGGTCAGGTATTGTTAGCCAAGCGTATGGGCAAACAGCGAATTATTGCCGAAACTGGCGCCGGACAACATGGAGTAGCCACAGCTACGGTTTGCGCTCGTTTTGGACTCGAATGCGTAATTTACATGGGCGTTCATGATATGGAACGCCAAGCCTTGAATGTCTTCAGAATGCGGTTGATGGGGGCAGAAGTACGCCCGGTGGAAGCAGGAACGGGAACTCTCAAGGATGCGACTTCGGAAGCAATTCGAGATTGGGTGACGAATGTGGAAACCACTCACTACATCCTGGGTTCAGTCGCAGGGCCTCATCCTTACCCAATGATGGTACGTGATTTCCATGCAGTCATCGGCCAAGAAACTCGCGCCCAAGCAATGGAAAAATGGGGTGGATTGCCTGATATCCTCATGGCTTGCGTAGGTGGTGGTTCCAACGCTATGGGACTATTTTATGAGTTTCTCAATGAACCTTCTATACGCTTAATTGGAGTTGAGGCAGCCGGAGAAGGGGTGAATACTGAAAAACACGCAGCTACCTTGACAAAAGGACGAGTAGGTGTATTGCACGGAGCCATGAGCTATCTGCTGCAAGATGAGGATGGACAAATTATTGAGGCACACTCAATTAGTGCGGGGTTAGATTATCCAGGTGTGGGGCCAGAACATAGCTATTTAAAAGATATTGGTCGCGCTGAATATTATAGTGTGACGGATGCAGACGCTTTGGCGGCGTTCCACAAATTATCGAAATTAGAGGGGATTATTCCCGCATTGGAAACAGCCCATGCGATCGCCTACTTGGAAACCCTTTGTCCCCAACTAACCGGCAGTCCTCGCATTGTCATCAACTGTTCTGGACGTGGTGATAAAGATGTGCAAACAGTAGCCAAATTTTTAAATCCCGCGTAAGTAAATATACGTTAAATATTGGGAGAAAGCAACGATGGATCGACAGCTCCGACACGCTATGCTACCGGAAACCACTCAAGATGAGTTGGCACGCCAAGAGTTTGTCCAAAGTTTAAAACTGCATATTTTTCGGAATCTCTCTCCTGGCAATAAAGTAATTTATGAAAAACTAGCCAAGCCGAAGTTTGAACAAGAACATCAACGTCCTCCCCAAAATCGTTATGAAATTCGCCAAGCAATGGAGGAGGAACCCTACTATCGTTGGACTGGTGTCCTGAAACGAATCAGCCAGGAAATGTTATGGGATGCTGTAAATACCAGCGTCGATCGCCAACTACCAGAGTTGATTGAGCGTTCCAAAGACAAGGGTGGCGAACTTGGTACCTTAACCCTCGACCCAAATTTTTCAACACCCACTTATCAAAAAGCTGTAGATATTCACTGTATGCCTGGAGGATATCACAGCGAATTTACTGCTGATGATATAACCGCTGGCGCAGTTTACGATCGCGGCACTTATGTTTATGGTGTGGGTTGGTTGGGGCCGCTCAACGATGATATGGGGCTATCTATAGTCCAAAACTATCTCCTACCAGAGTATCCAGAGTTTCGACCAAGAAAAATTCTCGATATGGGATGTTCTGTTGGTCACAGCACATTACCATACGTAGATGCTTACCCAGATGCAGAAGTCCACGCCATAGACATAGGCGCACCTATGCTGCGCTATGCTCATGCAAGAGCCGAATCTTTGGGCAAACGCGTACACTTCTCTCAACAAAACGCCGAACACACTAACTTTGCAGATGAATCTTTTGACTTAGTGGTTTCTCACATTTTGCTACATGAAATTCCCCCGCCAGCCGTCCGTAAGGTGATGCAAGAGTCTTATCGTTTACTGGCTCCCGGTGGTATGATGCTCCATGTGGAAGCACCGCTGTATCGTCACATGGACGCCTACACACAGTTTGTTTTTGATTGGGAAACCGCCAACAACAACGAACCCTTCTGGAGTGCTGTACGCGATTTGGATTTGGTAGCCCTAGCTACTGAGGCGGGTTTTGCAGCAGATAAGACATTTGAGAAATTTGTTGCTAATGGAGCATGGAAAGCTCAAGGTGATAAATCCAAGAGCTTTGGCACTTGGTTTGTAGTTGCTGCAACTAAGTAAGTAGATTAATTTGTAATTCGTAATTGAGGAAATCCGATTTTCTCTGGGTTTCCTCCTTTTGTTATGTAGCTTTGTTTTTGGAAAAGTGGAGTTAGGATGGCAAAAACAGCCAAGGGTAAACGACCAGTTTACTTAGAAAATCCGCAAGTTGATAAATTATTGGCGATCGTTATGGCTTTGACTGGTGAGGTGTCCGTGCTGCGCGATCGCCTCGACACCATTGAACGATTGCTAGAAGTTAAAGGTATTTTATCTGCTAGTGAGATTGAAGGTTATCAACCAGATGCCAAAGTAATTAACGAGCGAGAAAAGTGGCGTGGAGAATACATCGCACGGGTGTTGCGCGTAGTGCAGGAATTAGAAACTGTTAGCGAAGACTCATAGAAATCACGCAGAACTTATACTAAAAAATTCATACCACTGTTGAGGAATATAATAAAAATAATCTTTCCAATGGAAGAAGAAAATTGTCTGGAAACAGCACAATTTTTTTGTAAGATTGTAAATTTAAAAGTTTACTGGTAGTTTTTGAAGCGATCGCAGCATAAGTAGAGGTATATAGACTTATAACCAAGTTGTTCAATCGACAAGAGTCTGGTTAGATGGTCTGGAACTTTACTTTCAGCAAATGATTAGAACAACGATCTACGGCATTGGTTTAGGAACTCTTTTTCTCAGCAGTGGAGCGATCGCTACTTCTATAACAGAGCCAAATTTAACACCGATGTCTTCACACATATCAAGCGATACTGTTAATATTGCACAATCTACCATCAACACTGCTGCTATAGAACAGTCGGTTTTCACCCAAATTAATAATTACAGAGCTTCTAAAGGGCTACCAAAGCTGACTCGTAATTCTACCATCGATAATCAAGCCAGGATTCACAGTCAGAACATGGCTAGCGGTAAAGTAGCTTTTGGACATACTGGATTTCAAGACCGCGTGAAAGCGATCGGTATTAGCTACACAGGAGCTGCTGAAAATGTCGCTTACAACCAAGGATATAGCGATCCTGCGACACAAGCTGTGCAGGGCTGGCTCAAAAGTCCAGGGCATTTAGCAAATATCGTAGGTAATTATAATTTGACCGGGGTTGGTGTTGCCAGCAACAGTAAAGGACAAATCTACTTCACGCAAATTTTCCTTCGCACATAGTTGGGGAAGATTTAGGTATTACCAACAAATAAATTACTAGTAATTGTGGGGTGGACATCTTGTCCGCCCTTAATTATAAGCAGGAGCTTGTCTCTGTTTGAATCTCAGAGGGTCGGTTTTACTACGTAAAACCTCTTAGAGGTTTTTATTGAGCAATTGGGCACATACTATAGCAGTCCGATTTGATTTCTGAAAAAATATAAGTATATGTAGTGGCGTGGCAAGGCTAAAATCTATTGCAATATTTTAGCCTTGCGACGCCATTAGGGTGCGTTAGCCTGAGAGTACGGCACCAGTTAACGATTTAGGTGCGTTAGGCTACGCCATAACACACCCTACTAGCGTGACAAGACTAAAATAGTGCATTAGTAAACTCTTGTGGGGTGGGCCGGAAAGCCCGCCCGGACGGGTGAGGACACCCATCCCACAATAAAATCTATTGCAACATTTTAGTCTTGTCACGCCACTACATATACTTATATTTTTTCAGAAATCAAATACTAGTCCTATATGAGTCCTATGTATGAAGCATCGAATTCACCTTCAATGAATGAAAATCTTCAATTATCAGCGAAAGTAATGGTGATTTTACCGAAGGTAATCTATGGAAATATTGACAATTGGAAATGAGTGTTTGTATGCCTTGTAAAGGATGCGGCCAAATTGCCGAAATTCATCAATCCTTAATAGTATTCTCGTATATATTTTCGGAACTATGAGGTAGAGTATAAGTCTTATATCTCTACACATTACGCAATTCTCCATGTTCCGACAAACTGCTTTTGGCATCGCTTTAACTGCGCTTGTCCTTGCTAGTGGATTAACAACTGTTCCGATACCAGGGCACAATTCTACAAGTACATCCACCCGTAATAAGCTGTTGTCGCTTTTTTCCAGTCAGGCTGCAATATCGACTCCTACTTTTAAACCTACTGAGCTAGAAAAATCCGTTTTTGACGAAATCAATCAATATCGAGCTGCTAAAGGGCTACCAAAGTTGACCCTAAATGCAAATATCACGCGGCAGGCAAGAATTCACAGCCAAAACATGGCTCAAGGTAAAACTCCATTCAGCCATCATGGATTTGAAGGGCGAGTCAAAGCTATCCCTATTCGCTACAACAGTGCGGCGGAAAATGTGGCTTTCAACCGAGGATATAGCAACCCCGCAGATGAAGCTGTTACTGGTTGGATCGAAAGCCCCGGACATCTAAAGAATATTAAAGGAAATTACAACCTTACTGGAATCGGCGTTGCTACTAATACTCAGGGCGAAGTCTACCTGACGCAAATCTTTTTTCGCACTAGGTAGATTTAAATTTTGATATTTTTGCACAATAATAATGTAGTGTCTGACAAGACTTTTGTCTGCTGGGCACTGCTATTATTTTTGAACATTTCATGACATTACAAGATTTTCAGGTGAGCGATCGCGACCTTAGTGATGCAGCCCTTGGACAATATTTAGAATCAACAGCAGTTGCAGTCGATACAGAAACGATGGGATTATTACCGCAGCGCGATCGTTTGTGTCTGGTTCAGTTGTGCAACCTAGAAGGAAAAGTCACTGCAATCCGCATCGCCAAAGGACAAACTGACGCCCCAAACTTAAAAAAACTTCTACAAGCGGCGAATGTTGTAAAAGTTTTTCACTTTGCTCGCTTTGACCTTGCTACTTTGCGAGCCTATCTAGGGATTGAAGTTCAACCTGTTTTTTGCACCAAGATTGCTAGTAAGTTAGCGCGTACTTACACAAATCGCCACGGACTCAAAGATGTGGTGCAAGAGTTGGAACAAGTGGAACTCGACAAAAGCGCTCAAAGTTCTGATTGGGGTAACGCTGCTAATTTATCTGAAGCTCAATTGAGTTACGCCGCCAATGATGTGCGCTACTTACTGAGCGTACAAAAAAAACTTACAGAAATGCTCAAACGAGAAGAACGTTGGGAACTTGCTCGACAATGTTTTGAAGTTCTGCCAACAATAGTTTCTTTAGATTTATTGCAATTTAAAGATTTGTTTGAACATTAATTATAGGTAAGCTAAGTCGGTGGGAAAAAACACGTTTATAGTCTTCTATTAATCCAAATCCCACCCCTAAAAAGGAATGGGATTTGACATTAACTTTTGACTAATGAAAGCCACTTGCTTCAATTCTTTGAACCACCACAGGCGCACCATAAACTGTTAACCGTCAATAGCCAAGTTTCGACCTACGCCTAATGATTGATTTTTCAGGCCATTTTTTGCCTAAGATCCAACATTAGAATCATCTGGGCTAGAAGCTCTAGATTCATCAATCCCTTGTTTAACTTCACTAGCTTTTTCTTGAACGCCTTCTTTGAGGTTACTAGCGCCTTCCTTGAGGTTGCTAGCTCCTTCTTGAAGATTATCTTTGAGGTTGCTAGCTCCTTCTTGAATGTTATCCTTGAGATTACTTACTCCCCTTTTAATACTATCAGCAGTACTTTCGCCTCCCTTGGGCTGATGTTCTGCATGACTTTGTAGCCTTGCTACGACATTGTATTCATCTGCACCTGGGGGAGTTTTTGATTCAATAATACCTTCGGTGGGACCGCCGATCGCCTTCCATGCGCCAAGACCACCTTTGAGTTGAGAAACATGCTCAAACCCGCTAGAACGCAGTTGTTGTGCGGCTTGGGCAGTTTCTTCATCATTACCGCCGTAAACATAAATATCGCGGCTTGTTTCCAAAGAAGCTGTTGCACGGTCTACCAACTCATCTATTGGCATGGGCATCGCTCCCATAATGTGACCTTCGTTGAAGGTTCTGCGATCGCGCACATCCAATATTGTAAAAGCTGGTTCGCCCCATTCCAAACGAGACTTCAATGTATGAACATCAGATTCTGCTTGTATTGGTGGCTGTGGGGGAATGATACCGCCTACTAGATTAGTCATAAGTATTCCTTACTCACGATGTTAATAGCAATTTAACTAAGAAAATAAAATTAATTGCTCTTTCCCTAGTATGAATATCTTTAATATCTCTCCTCAGATAGAGTAAGTAATTTCCAGAATTTATACCAATTAATAAATTGCAAATCTCGTCAATTAAGACTATAGAGAAAATCATATTACTATCAGTTAGAATTTATAATTCAGTATGAATTTTGTACTACTACTTGGTTATCAAAGTCTTATTTAATGGATTGTGAGTTCTCAATCGTGAGAATTATGTACATTTTCAATATCGGTGATCGCTAACAATAATGTATCCTCAATTTGCTGCCGCACTGTGGGAGTTACATCAGCAGCACTGTTGAGACAATCTACCAGTAATTTATTCACATCGTAATATTTTTGGAGTAATTCTTTTTGTTGCTTGTTGAACTCCCAGTCGTAACCAATATTACGATATTTAATCAGTAAATATCTTAATTGTTTACCCCAAACTTTTCCTTTGGTTTGCCACCACTCTCTAAATATTTCTGGATTGCTGTCTATATCTGGCAGTTGTGTTTTTAGTTTTTGCAAAGCTTGTTTCAATTTAGAAGTAATAACAAGCTCAATAGCTTCGTTAAAAGCAATAGCAAAGGCATGAGCATAATCAAGGGCATCTTTGAAATTGCGCTCAAAGGCCAAGTCAACGTCGTTAAAGCAGGCAATAGTACTGTATAGAAACTCATCAACGGCAAGGTCAGAGTCAAAAGCTATGTTACCAACAAGGGCGTATTCAAGGTTATAACCAGAAGTGTAGATCGAGGCGCGATGGCTATGGTAAAGGCTACGCTCAACACAAACTAAATAAAAAGCACGAACAGCAGCTGCTTTGTGGCGGGTAGAAACTGAACTAGATTTTTGATACAACCAAGTTAGAAAATATTGTAATTTATCATCATTAGCCACTAGCAAATCAATTTTTTGCTTCATTAACTGTAAAATTTCGTCACTATTCGGCAACATATTAACAGTTAGTAAAAATACTTCTCGCCAGCGCTTTTCAGTCATGTGACTCACCAAATATTCCCAGTTTTGGGCTTGGGATTTCACAATTTTTATAGCATGAAAATACTTTTGAAATATCAAATGAGAAAATGAGTAAATTTCCTGCGAACGTTCTATCAATAATCCATGTTCAACTTCAATTGCTTTTAACACTGCTTCGCTATCTAGCTGCAATTTAGCTTTTCGCAAATAATCAGCAATCAATCCCAGTATTTTTTCCTTTGGCAAAAAGTAATTTTCTGCATCAAAAGTGAGAGCTGCAATTTGAGAAAGCAGCTTTTTCTTGATTGCCAAATTCAAATCAGTAGCAATGCGATCGCGTTTAATACCTCTAACTTCATCCCATCTACAAAAGAGAATATTTAATGCTTGCTCGTATAACTTAGCCTGGTTTAATGGGAATTCATTTTTGCGTTGGAACACTAAACAAATCCAATGCAGGAGTAATGGAGTGAAGCTCAATTCTCGGATATGCTGATTTTCCGGTAGATTTAGTTGATTAATAAATAAATTTCCTTTGGCTTCTCCATCTTCTTTGTATTTGAAAGCAACAGCAACAAACCATTTTTTGGCAAAAACTTCTATTTGCTCTTGGTGAAAGTCTGCCACTTGAACTTCAGTAAATCCGTGAAACCTATATTTTTGAGCAGCAATTCGGCAGCTAATAACAAACCGATTTTTGTAAAATATCTGAGTAAATCTACGAATCTCTATTGTAACTTTTTCTATTTCTTCTATTGATACTTCATCTAATCCATCTAGTAAAATCAGCAGTTTACCATGAGTTAACAAAGTTTTAGTTAATTCTTTTTCAATATCACAACTGAGAAATTCTTGGGTAATATAGTCAAATAAATTAAATTTGCTATCACTTTTAGCATCTTCAACAAATTCTTTTGCTCTAATAAAAACTGCTATATGGTTTGGCTGAAACTGACCTTTGTTACACTCAATAGCTAGATATTGTAAAAATATAGTTTTACCTGACCCTGGTTTCCCCAGGATCATTAATTTTGAATGTTGTAAGACAGCTTCTAATCCTGCTAATTTTATCTCATACTTATATGTTCTCAGTTGATTAAAATTTTGCTCAGATTTAAACTCTTTCAACCAATCATCAATTTCTCGCCATTGCAGGTTATTTATCTCCTCTAAAAAATTTATACTGGTGTAAATGTCCATTAATTGCACTGTATGAGCAATATCCAACATTTGTATAATGTTGCACTGATTTTGGATTTTTTCTTGGCGTTTTTGCCGCACTTCCCTGACTAATGTATCGAGGTCAGCATCTTTGAATCGCCCCTTACTACTTTGCTCAAATGCCAGATCTTCCGGTAAACCAGCAACCTTTTGCCAAGATAACCCTAACTGTTGACAAATTTGCACAAAACAAGAGCGAGAAACTGACTCACCTGCAAAAAACTTGGAAACTGGTTGGCGTGTAATTCCTAAAGCTGCTGCTAATTTATGCTGGCTCCAAGTTTTGTCTGTTAAAGCTGTTTTTGCTGCCCTTATGCCTTCTGGTGATGCTCTGAGTCCTTGGCTTGTCATACTAATTCATAACCATAGCTCATTCATAAATGCAGTTGATTTTGAAATATTAATTAGTACCTTTTTTCTATGTCGAGCGATTGATTAAGCCTTTATGTCCATTGATTAGCAATTACTAATTATTCTGCTGATATCCTTAAACTCAAACTTGTAGTATAGTATATGCTTAAGAGGATAACTACATGCAAATGCACGTTAAATAAATTTTCTTAGGTCTTCTCCACCAGAACATATCCCTTGGCTAGAGTACAGTTAAGTAGTTAAAAATTAGAATCTACATTGATTTATGGCTTAGTTTGTAAAGCTTGATAGAAACTTAATGAATCAAGCAGTGTCGTTCCTTTACAGAGTTGTGGCCATCGCTATTTCTGTAGTGTTTGTTGGATGTATTTGTGGTGATGAAGGCGATCGTTAATGGCACTTATTTTAGGTGTCTAAGGTTAAATATCACACCATAAAAATTCAATAATATACTAAGGTCATACAATACTCATACAATTGATAAGCATGAAGATGGCTGAAGTTTCCAGCGACTTCATGGAAAATTAATTGTAAACAAGTACTACAGTAGCGATCGTAGTCAGCAAAGGTCAGCGTGGATATACTTTCAACACAAACACGTAAAGCAAAACTGGCGCAACAGCTAATTGCCCAATCAACAATAGGCAGCAAGGCAGCATTTATGACTATGACCCCTGATACTACTCCGAAAATTCTCATCGTTGATGACGACTTCGGCGTCCGAAATCTCGTCTATCGTTTTTTAAGTCGGAAATATCAAATAGAATCGGCAGCAGATGGTAAGACTGCCTTATCCTTGTTTGAGCAATTCAATCCATCCTTAGTGATTTTAGATTGGAATTTACCAGATGTTAATGGTTATAGCCTCTGCCAGGAAATGCAGAGTCGTACTAATGTTTTAGTAATGATTTTAACTAGTAGAACTGACGAGGCTGATAAAATTAAAATCTTAGCCGCTGGCGCTGATGATTTCATGACCAAACCGTTTAGTCTTGCAGAAGTTGAAGTCAGAGTCGAAGCGCTTTTGAGGCGAATACGCTACATAAACCCTTCTCCAACACAACGCATAATTTTCAAGCAGCTAGTAATTAACCCAGAAGGTAGGGAAGTAACACTTAACGATAAACCTCTGGCATTAACAGCCCTAGAATTTAATATTTTACATTTTTTAGCAAGCCATCCCGGTCAAGCTTGGAGTCGTCCACAGCTAATCCAAAAAATCTGGGGTTGTGACTACATAGGAGATGGCCGAGTAGTTGATGTACACATTGGTCAGCTTCGCAAGAAGATGGAAATCGATGCCAGTGTACCAGAGTATATTAAAACTGTACGCGGCTATGGTTACAAATTTGAAGTGCCTGACGACAATACTAATTCATAAAAATTAAGCATTAAGAGTATTATTAGCGGTAGCGGGGCGTTGAGCCAGTGCTTAATTAGGAGTTTAAGAATTATTCTCCTTTTCCCCTTGTCTGTTCATCTCCCTCACTCCCCACTCGCTACTCCCTGTGTTTATTAAAAGGCTAGATTTAGCGTAGAAAGCTGCTAACCAACCATAGCAAGATAAAAGTCAGCACCGTAGAAAATTGATTCGACCCCAGATTTATAAATGATATTTGTGGTAACAACCAGCTAGCAAGTAGGCCTCCGGTAATTAAGCCAATTATTAAACCGATTAGAGTGAATAAAACTGCTCGGCCAAATTTGCCTTCTTTACGATTGAGAAAGTAAATACCGATACTCACACCAACCACCAATGCTAATTGTAAAACCTGGTCGCCTCCCTCTGGGTAAAACAGGCTAATAGCACTCAAACCAAGATACCAAGCTCCTGGTAAGAGGATATCAGCAGGGGTTGGCCGATCTAGTATTCGTTGCAGCCATGCAGGTGAATGCTCGCGAGGGGTTTGAGTTTCTTTCGGAGGCGATTGTACTCGCAACTCTGGAAACCGGATACGTTCTGGAACTTTGATTTTACCTTCCTGGCGCATCCGTAAGCGATCCATTAAAATCGCATCGTAAGCTGCTTCAATCACTTCTAGATGCTTGGCATCGCCACTATGTTGCTCGAATAGACGATTACGAGCATCCTGAATTTCATCGAAGGAAGCCTCTTCTGATACCCCAAGTTTTTCGTAGGGATTTTGATCGCTCATGGGAGTTTGTTACTTCAGTCTCAGTCAGCGGCAGTCTATTGTCCAAGAAAAAACAAATTTAGATTTTCTTTAAATCGAAACTAAAGGTCTCGACTTATATTTTTGCTCTACCAGGATAGTAGCACGAGTTAGTTTAATCGACTTTAAGATTTAGACTATAGTCACTTTAACATATCACCATAACTCCGTGTATACCCTCATGTCGTTGCTCAGTTCTGGCTCTAATCTAGAATTTGAACTGATAGTACCTAAAACGCATAGTTTTCATGAAAAAATTAACTTTCCAGTTTCAGATCTGGCAACTTACTGTGCCCTAACGGATTTTTTTTTAATTATACTTACGATCGCTTGTGGTGCAGAACCGCATCTCGATTTAAAATTGAAACGTTTTGAGTTACCACCTAAGGGATCGAAAAGTCTTGAGTTTCACAAATCGCTTTGGCTGAGGTTTGAGCGTCTAGTTTGGTAAGCATAACTATTAATAGTCACAAGATCTGCATTTCAAGCAGGTCTGCACTTTAGCTTTCCCCAAGTTTGTCGTTATCATCGCCTATAATCCTGATTACAGTAATAATTATTAGAATAATCAGGATGTTCGTGCCCTAGCTGTGTAGATTCTTAATAACTCCCAAAGTGGCAACTGTGTTTTTACTCAACTTGCTTGTTAATCTTACGAATTTTTGTGTAAAGTGATGGTCATGGCTCCCGCCAAGATTCTTGTTGTTGACGACGACCCTGCGGTTCGGAATTTAATCCAACGCTTTTTGATGAAGCAGAACTATCAGGTGGAGGCTGCCGAAGACGGAAAGACAGCCTTAAATCTATTTGAGCAATTTAACCCCGATTTGGTAATTCTAGATGTGAATTTACCAGATGTGATTGGGTTTAACCTCTGCCAAGAGATGCAAAGTCGTAATGGTGTTTTTGTTTTGATGCTGACTAGCCGTGCTGACGAAGCTGACAAAATTCGCGGCTTTTCTAAAGGTGCTGATGACTATCTCACCAAACCTTTTGGATTGGGCGAGCTAGAAGTCAGAGTAGGAGCGATTTTGAGGCGTCAGCGAGTTATAACTACTGCCGAACAAAAACGCTTGGTATTTGAAAAATTGATGATTGACCCAGTGCGACGGGAAGTGGCACTCAATAACCAACCAGTACCCTTAACTGCTCTGGAATTTGATTTATTGCATTTTTTAGCCAGCCATCCAGGTCGAGTTTGGCGGCGTGCAGAACTAATTCAAGAGGTGTGGGACTACGAATATGTCGGCGACCAGCGGGTTGTAGATGTACACATCGGTCAAATTCGCAAGAAGATTGAAATTGATGCTAGTCAGCCAGCATTAATTCAAACTGTACGCGGTGTAGGGTATAAGTTTGAATCTCCTGCTCACTCCCAACAGTTGGAAGCTAAGTCCTAAGTCTATAGTCTGGAGTTTTTTGACTCTTGACCGAAACAATTTTGGGTT
Source organism: Nostoc linckia NIES-25 (assembly GCF_002368035.1). Classification (GTDB taxonomy): domain Bacteria; phylum Cyanobacteriota; class Cyanobacteriia; order Cyanobacteriales; family Nostocaceae; genus Nostoc; species Nostoc linckia_B. The sequence continues at coordinate 39,361 of NZ_AP018223.1, forward strand.
TGAGATTTTGGATGAAATTTATTTTGGTTTTAGAGCCACCAGGAGGAACTGCCAAAGGTTTAAGAAATTTGAGCAAACTGGTGACCGTTCGTAGGGTAGCACAGCTAACTGTGCTACCCTACACGCGTTGCGTGGAAATGAGAAGCGCTACATATAGCAGGGAACAGGCAATAGGCAATAGCTAACAAGCTTAAAGTCTCTTGATGTTGGGGTTGTAGGGGCAATTTATGTCTTAAAATATGCCTAAAGTGCTATGAGAAGTAACTAATACGAAGCTTATATAGGACTCATATTTGATTTTTTAAATATACGTAGGGGAGCCAGCCTTTGGCGTAACGCACCATTCTTAAGGATTTGGTGCGTTATGCTTCGCAATAACGCACCCTACAGATACTTAAATTTTTTCAATAATAAAATCGGATTCCTATACTATTTTAGATTATTAAAGACTTAGTGATAATCGCCACAAGCGATTCATTTGTCGCAATAATTTTTCAAATTGATATCAAGTTTTCTTTTAATTCTAAATCTTGGGCTTTGACTAAATATTTTTGGGAATACGAAAAACTATTGGGAATTTTTTCGATCGCAATTTAGCTCGACTTTATCCATTTTTTTCGCAACGCGAACGCTATCGCTAAAACCTTTGGAGCACGGGAGTTTTACTTTTTTCAGTTCATCGAGAATCTATGACGCGTAAAAAGTATTTGCCAAAAAGCCAGGGTTTTTGCCGAATAAAGAAAACAAATTCTTAATTTTGGATAAAGTCGAGTTTAGAGGTTATTTGAAAAGTCTAATTTATTACTCGCTGGGTGACTGGAAGTCGCGGCTACACAAACAAAACTCACACTTCGACAAGCTCAGTGACCGCCTGCGTGGGTTAAAAACTCGTGATTTTATATTAGTCCACCTGCGTGGACTTCTCTGCGAGACGCTACGCGAAGCTTGTATAGTAGCGAATTCTATTCGCCCAATACTTTTCAAACATCCTCTTACTCTTGTTTTTGATTTTCATCTCCCCTGCGTACACAACAGCTCTTAAAATCTATTAATGGGGCACGGTAACCCGTGCCCATATAGGGCATGAGCTAGAATAACGCCCTTCATACCAGTACCTACGGGGTGTCTAGTAGATCAGCTGTTGTTGGTATCACCTTGCGTTTTATTACTTAAGAATGATGAAACAAAGTTTCCAGATAGACTCTGGCAGCACGGCGATCGCTGTCTCCATTTTGGAGTAAAAACAATGATAGCGCCGCCGTCAATACTCTGTTTTCATCCCAATCAGGATGGGTTTCTAAGTAGTTCTTTAAAGATTCGTGAAGTGATTCAGGAATTTCTGTAAAAATGCTAACCGTTGCTTTCATGAGATTTTCCTCCTATGAGGTCAATCAAGAGGGATAAGTTGCTTGTGGTGAAGCAGCTTCAGGCTACGCCACACAATCTTTCGCCTGCCCGCCAATCTATGCCAACAAATCATGTAATTTTACACAGTTGATGCCAACGGTTGAACGGACTACAAAAGCAAGCCGAATCATTGTGCGCTAAGAGGGGGTAGGTTTGTCAATGCTGCGAAATGTTAAAAAGGCTTGTATAAAAGATAAATCCGCACGAAGCAATCGGGCTTTTACCCCATTTTTCGTTACCTTACTTTACAAAAACTCAGTCCCCCAAGTTCGCGATCGCTGGTAATTAACAATCCCCAGTAGATGGTCAGAAGCTGATTAGCTCGTAGAACACCTGTGGAAAACTGCTAAAATCCCTGTGGAAACCCTGTGGAATTAGTGAGGAAAATTGCAGTCGATGATAAGAATTACAAAAATGTTATTAAACGATGACATTTAAGCTGATGAAATTAGCTTCGCAATTCCAGTTATCCTCATGGTTGCCTTCGATACATCCCCAGGTATGGAGTTTGGCCATTGGTAGATTTTTTTCGGAAGTTGGCACTGGGTTTACTCTGTTTTACGCGCCCATCTTTTTTGTCAATGAAGTTGGTTTATCTGCAACCGCCGTTGGTGTAGCCTTGGCTGGTGGCTCGATTTCCGGCATTGCTGGGCGGGTTATAGGTGGTTCTTTAGCTGATTCCGGGAATTGGGGACGCCGCCGCACTTTGTTGCTGGCGATGGCGATTTTAGCAATTGCCTCTCTAGTTTTCGCTGCAACCAGTAATTTTACTATTCTGGTAATTGGTAGCTTGATTCACGGCTTAGGGATAGGTTTTTATTGGCCGGCTGTGGAAGCCGTTGTTGCTGACGCAAGCGTTATTGAGAATCGCCGGGAAACCTTTGCTGTTAGCCGATTAGCAGATAATCTAGGGTTAGCGATCGGAATTACGCTAGCAGGGTTTTTGATAGGAATAATCGGGAATTATCGCTGGCTATTTATTATTGATGCCATCTCTTTTTTAGTGTTTTTTGGTGTTATCTATGTAGGAATTGCTGAAACCAACAAGCAGGAAACCGACCATGAAAAAACAGAATATTTTGCTTCTTGGATGGCAGTATTGAAAGATAGCCGTTTCCTCGTCTACATCACAGCTAATATCTTCTTCACAATTTACATTTCGCAAATACATAGTATCCTGCCGCTTTACTTCAAAAACTTTGTCATCGAAAGTACTGACAAAGGATTTGCTGAAGCTATCATTAGCAGAATATTTGCTTGGCATCTGATAGTGGCTATCATCTTTCAGCTACCTATTACCAGCGTCTTAAAACGTTGCTCTTATACACTTGCCCTCACTGTTTCCGCCATTCTTTGGGCAATTGGTTTTGGGCTGATTTGGTTAAGCGGCACTGCTGCATCTGGTAATTTGGTTTGGGCAATATTGGCATTGGGAGTATTTGCGATTGCCATTGTTTCCTATACTCCATCTGCTGCTTCTTTAGTTACCGAGTTAGCGCCAGAAAATCAACGTGGTGTTTATTTCTCTATCAACGCTTTGTGCTGGGCTGTTGGCTCTTTTATCGGTCATCCTTTGGGTGGATGGGCGTTAGACCAACCACGAATAATTACCGATCGCTTTTGGTTAGGCTTTGCTTTGAGTGTGGCGATCGCTGTGGCAATTTTACAGTATTTGACTAGAGTTTTGGCTGATTCCCAGCCTGAATTTCGCCAAGATTAAGATGACTTGTTTTTCTTCTATCGCCGACGTTCTTGGAGCTTGCGATATACAGATTTTAAATCAACTTGATGATGAGCTAGAGCCACCAAAGTATGATATAGCAAATCAGCGACTTCACCAGCGATCGCCTCTGGTTCATCATCCTTAAAAGCCATTACCACCTCAGCACTTTCCTCACCGATTTTCTTTAAAATTTTATTGTCACCGCCTGCAAATAACTTGCAGGTATAAGAACTTTCAGTAGGATTATCCCGGCGATCGCATATTGTTTGAAATAATTGTGACAATGTATCTCCTGGTGGAGGAGCTATTTTTCCTTCTATTTGGTGAAAGCAACTCCGTTCTCCTGTATGGCAAGCAATATCTCCTACTTGCTCCACCCCGATGAGCAAGGCATCACTATCACAGTCATAACGAATACTCTGCACTTTTTGGATGTGCCCAGAGGTCGCTCCCTTGTGCCAGAACTCTTGGCGAGAACGACTCCAAAACCAGGTTTCTTGTGTTTCTAAAGTCTTTTGTAACGACTCCTGATTCATCCACGCCATCATCAGGACAGTGCCATCCAAATAATCTTGGACAATTGCAGGCACCAGACCCCGTTCATCGTAGCGAATTTCCTCAACAGGAATGGCGTAATGTAGCGAATGCGAATCGTTAGAATACATACCTTGCTAGTCTGGTCTAATGAGAATGATTCATGGATTCACGATACCATTCTAAATAGCGCAGGTGGTATGTTTTTTTTAAATTCAGTTATTTTAACTTAGCTCTAGGCAATAGCATTTCGTTCCATAGCAGAGTGCATCTTCACAGCACTCAGCGCGACTTGATGAGCTTTAGAAGCCTCACCATACCAATGAATTGCCGAGTTAAAAGCTGCCCGATATAGATCCTGGGATGCCTCAGATAATCGAGTCCTAATATCAAAAGGCAAGTCTTCATTAGACTTGTATAAGATATTGTTATTTTCTTGGTTCCGCTAATTTTATACGATAGAAGTTCTAAGCAGCTTTTGACCCTATTCTAAGATAGAGCTTTTTATTGGCCACTGTTAGGAGAGAACCTTGGTAAATACCCCAATTAAAACAACAAAATCACAAGAAATCTTTGCCGCTGCTCAAAACCTGATGCCAGGAGGAGTCAGTTCTCCAGTTCGTGCTTTTAAATCTGTAGGCGGACAGCCTATAGTTTTCGATCGCGTTAAAGATGCGTATATTTGGGATGTAGATGGCAACCAATACATAGACTATGTAGGCACCTGGGGCCCGGCTATTTGCGGTCATGCTCATCCGGAAGTCACCGCAGCGTTGCGTGAAGCCCTGGACAAAGGCACTAGTTTCGGTGCTCCTTCAGTACTCGAAAATGTGTTAGCAGAAATGGTCATTGATGCCGTTCCCAGCATCGAAATGGTCAGATTTGTTAACTCTGGAACTGAAGCCTGCATGGGAGTTTTGCGGGTGATGCGGGCTTTCACTAACCGAGACAAAATTATCAAGTTTGAAGGCTGCTACCACGGACACGCAGATACATTTTTAGTGAAGGCGGGTTCAGGTGTGGCTACACTTGGTTTGCCAGACTCGCCAGGTGTACCAAAATCGGCAACTAGTGGGACTCTCACGGCGCCTTACAACGACTTAGAAGCCGTCAAAGCTTTGTTTGAAGAAAATAAAGATGAAATTGCTGGTGTCATTCTAGAACCAGTAGTCGGCAATGCCGGGTTTATTGCGCCTGATGCTGGTTTCCTGGAAGGATTACGAGAACTTACTCAGGAGTATGGGGCGTTGTTGGTGTTTGACGAAGTGATGACGGGCTTCCGCATTGCTTACGGTGGCGCTCAAGAAAAGTTTGGCATCACTCCCGATTTAACAACTTTGGGTAAGGTTATTGGCGGCGGTTTGCCAGTAGGAGCTTATGGCGGTCGTCGGGATATTATGTCATTGGTTGCCCCAGCTGGCCCCGTATATCAAGCCGGCACTCTATCAGGTAATCCCTTGGCGATGACTGCCGGTATTAAGACTTTGGAATTGCTACAAAAGCCTGGTGCTTATGAGTATCTTGACCGAATTACTAAAAAGCTAGCAGATGGTTTGTTACAAGTAGCAAAAGAAACAGGCCATGCGGTTTGCGGCGGTCAAATCAGTGCTATGTTCGGCTTATTCTTTACCTCTGGCCCAGTTCACAACTACGAAGATGCGAAAAAGTCTGATACAGCCAGATTCGGACGCTTCCATCGCGGTATGTTAGAACGCGGTATTTACTTGGCACCTTCTCAATTTGAGGCTGGATTTACATCTTTGGCTCACACCGAGGAAGATATTGACCGGACTCTAGCAGCTGCACGGGATGTATTGTCTAATTTATAGACAGGAGTCAGAATTCACCAATCCAGAATTCAGAATAGTTTGTCCATAAGGATTATGAAGTTTTGGCGGAGCTTTCCTTGCTTTGCTCATAAGTTCTGAATTCTTCTTCAGAAAAAGGCGTCGTCGCCCCAACTTTAAAAAGATGGGATGACAGACGCCTTTTTAAGTTGTTAACTGTTGACCGTTAGCTGTCAACAGTCATCGGTTAACAGTTAATAAAAACTACAAGTCAGGAGGCAAAATCACATTATCGATCGCGTGGATTACACCATTGCTAGCTGTGATGTCAGCCTGAGTGACTTTAGCATCATTGACAGTAACACCATTAGCAGAATCAACTTTAACGTTGATGACGCCACCTTCTAGGCTTTTAACTTCACCAGACTTCAAATCACTAGACAATACTTTTCCAGGCACCACATGGTAAGTTAAGAGCTTGAGTAGCACTTCTTTGTTCTCTGGCTTCAACAAATCTCGCACTGCGTCTGCTGGTAATTTAGCAAAGGCCGCATCTGTGGGCGCGAAAATGGTCAAGTTATCTTTGCCTTGCAAAGCTTGAGTCAATCCTGCTGCTTTCAAAGCTTTGGTTAAGGTTGTAAAAGAGGCGTTTGATTCGGCCAAGGCTAACAAATTTTTGCCTTGAGTTTCGCTTGTCCCGCCTGATGGTGGAGTTGCAGGTGTGGTAGATGGTGTTTCTGTTGGGGGTGTGGTGGGTTCGGTTTCAGGGGTAGAAGGTGGGGTGACTTCACCAGGTGTGGCCCTACCACCACGGTTGTAGGGAGGCTCGTTGAAAATACTCGGTCTGGGATTTAGCGTTCCACCACCACTGCTCTGGGCTACTGGCTGGCGTTTGGTATTGCCTTTTTCTGTTTCTACAACAGCGTTACTAGGGGTGTACTGAGCGTTTGCTTGAAGGCGCTGACCTCGATTATAGGGCGCTTCGTTGAAAATACTGGGGTTAGGATTTAATACCTCTTTGGCATCAGATGGTAAAGTCATGAGAAGGCTGAAACTACTTAAGCCTGCTATGCCTGCCAGCGTGGTCAGCAATTTGCCGTAATTTGTCTTCATAAATTTTGTTTGTTTTTTTGTTCGCGCGTTACATAAAGATTTATAACATTTTGCTATGCACAAAATCTCACTTAAGAGGGAAGTAATCTTTTTCTTGCGAAATACTTCGTGCTAGTGAGGTTAAATACCCAACTTCGCTTACTAGCGATAATAAGTATTAAATATACTTAGTACGTATTTAATGTAAATTTACCAGATTTGCTTGACACTACAAATAGTTTAAAAGTTTCAGTTGCTGCGGTGTAAATTCTCTAAAAATATGAAAATCTCAGATTTACAAGCGATCGCTAACGATAACATCCGACAATTTATATGCAATATTTTTAGGTAATTTATGGTCAGTTAAAAAATTACGTTAAGAAAAGAGCGATCGCCAAAAATAGTGTAGCATATGATACTTTATATACCACGTTCCTTTAACCAGCAGAGATAATATATTGTTGATGTATATTTAGCATTTAGTAAATGCATAGTTGGACTTCTCAGTTAGATAGAGTATTTGACTGTTTTGAGTTCAAGAAATTGTGTAGCGATCGCCTTGAACGAAGGTTAAATTTGCTATGCGAACAAGAAAGACAGCTATGCAGGAAATTGTCGCTATTAGTGCTTAAAATTTTTTTCAATTTAGAAATTGGACAAGTTTATGGTTGTATCAAAAAAGCTTTTTGCCCATCTTAACATTCACCATCAAGTTTCCGTTATTGCTTGCACTATTGCTACTGTAATCCTTGGTGTTGAATTTAGTATCACGGGGCAATCAGCCGATGCTCAGGTTGCCGCCCTGAATTGTGTAGGGACAGAGAATGTTACTTATAGTCCGCCTCTGACATTAAATCCTAAGCCAACTAATATCAACATAAACGGTCAATTTCAGATATGCAATGGTGATGCTCAAATTATTGGGGGATACTACAGTAATATCATTCAATCTCCTAACTCATCATGTGCTCAATTAACTTCATTTCCCACCAATTTTACATATTTTTGGAGTGATGGGACAACGAGTATTGTATCTTTCGGTACTGAAGTCGTAACTGGAGGTGTAGGCGTTATAAATGTAACATCCCCTGGATATGTTACTTCTGGACGCTATCAAGGTAGCCAGGTAGTAAAAACTCTTACTCTTGTCGCATCACAATTAACAGGATGTGTAACTACTGGTGTTGCTCAATCCAGCGGTCTGGTAACACTGACTTTTGCACATTTATAAAGATTTTATCAGGCTTGCTTTTAAGAGAGTTCCAAAAAATAAAATCTAAAGGAAACTCTGTATAAGAATAATAATTATTCTTATATTGAGAAATGAAGTGAGAAGCTGGTGTTAGAAGCTTCTTCCTTCAGAAGTATTCAAAATAACTCTTACCTGAGAATTCTCATTTATAAGTTAGCGATCGCTATCCTTGTTTATAAGGGTGGCTTTGCTATGTACACTGAAATTAGTTTATTTATATACAGCCAATTAATTTATTTAATTATTTGATATCTATATTTTAATAAATCATATATTTTTGCTAAAAATCAAGCAATTAGTCAAATAGACAACTAAGTAACAACTTATTTCCTGCTCAAAGAATACCTAAATTTTTTTAATAGACCGTAAAGAACGCAAAGCAAGAGACAAGTAATGTGATGACAGGAAAGGAGTAATACCAATAAAATTTACTTAAACTAAAGATACAATTGTAAAGTTAAGAAGTAAACCAGTAGTTATAAGGTATAAAATATGCTTGAATTATACCAATGGGAACTATCGCAATACTCAGAGAAAGTGCGGCTAATTTTAGATTTTAAAGGATTAGATTATCGCAAAATAGAGGTTACGCCTGGGATTGGACAAGTAGAACTGTTCCGACTGACTGGTCAAAGACAAGTTCCAGTATTAAAGGATGGTAATAGATATATTGTAGATTCTACGGAGATTGCTAAGTATTTAGACTTAAAATATCCCGATCGCCCATTAATACCACAAGATGCCAAAAAACGAGGCTTAACTTTATTAATAGAAGAATGGGCGGATGAGTCCATTGGCATCAAAGGTCGTAAAGCGCTGTTTGCCGCAGTCAGCCAAGATCAAAATTTCCGCAAGTCTTTGTTACCCACATCCACGCCAGATATATTTAAGAGTCTAGTTGGAGGAGTACCCGCTGACTTGCTGACCGCGTTGGGTATTGGCGTAGGTTATAGTCCAGAGGTAATACACTCAGCGATCGCATCCTTAAAACAAGACTTGGAAGCCTTAACATTATTATTGACAGATAGTCCTTATTTGACAGGGGATGAACCGACTTTAGCGGACTTAGCGGTGGCGGGTTTATCGATATTGCTGAAATTCCCCCCAGGCCCCTATTTAGATTTACCAGCATCTATCAGAGGTAAAGGACTGCCAATATTTGCCGAAAATCCTGATTATCAGGCATTTTTTAGCTGGCGCGATCGCCTTTACGCCCAATTTCGCAAACCTTTAATTACTACCACTCCACCATCGGCAAGTGCGCCAACTTCGATTCAAATTGATTAGGGAATGGTGATTAGGGAATGGTGATTGGGGACTGGGGACTGGTGACTAGGGGAAAAAGGCAAAGGACAAGGGGCAAAGGTAAGATCCCCTCTTTTCCCTTTAACATGAGTCCCTTTTCCCTACCCGAAGGGTTTTGACTAATGACCAATGACTAATGACTAATGACTAATGACTAATGAGATGAATTCGCGACAGCCATTAGGTTCGGTTATTCAAGGTTCTCTGACTGAAGGGTTAGAAGTGCGATTGCATCCTGACGTTTCTGTGGAAGACATGCGGGTAGGTAAATTCCTTGTTGTCCAAGGGATGCGATCGCGTTTTTTTTGTATGCTGACAGATGTGGCACTAGGAGCTGCTAATGCCCGAATTATTGCTAATCCCCCTAGTTGGGAAGACACTTTTTTACGAGATGTTTTAGCGGGAAGCGGTACATACGGAACTATCAACCTCGCGCCGATGTTGATGTTTACCCCGGAATCTCAAGAATCTTTTTCCTCTACAAATGGCAAATCAGCAAATCCTTTTTTACCATCAGTAACAGGTTTAGCTTCATTTGTGCCGCAAACCAGCACGACGATGGAATTATTGCCTGTTAAAACTATTCCTAGCCACTTTAGTCAAGTTTACGAAGCCAGCGTTGACGATTTTCGCCGGGTGTTTGGTTGGGAAGACGATCCCCAAAGGCGTAATTTCTCCATCGGCAAACCTTTGGATATGGATGTGCCGGTTTGCATCGATTTGAATCGCTTTGTAGAACGCAGTAATGGGGTTTTTGGCAAATCTGGTACTGGTAAATCTTTTTTAACGCGTTTACTTTTAGCTGGGGTCATCCGTAAAAGTGCGGCGGTCAATTTGATTTTTGATATGCACTCTGAGTATGGCTGGGAAGCTGTTGCAGAAGGTAAAAATGTCAATACCGTTAAAGGCTTAAAGCAATTATTTCCTAATAAAGTCGAAGTTTATACCCTCGACCCGGAATCGACAAAGCGCCGGGGTGTACGCGATGCTCAAGAACTTTATCTGAGTTATGAGCAAATTGAAGTTGAAGATATTAAGTTATGTGGTAGAGATTTGGGACTTTCTGACGCAGCCTTGGATAACGCCAATATTTTGTATAGCGAATTTGGCAAATCTTGGATTGTGCAGTTGCTAAATATGAGTAATGAAGAGATCGAGATGTTCTGCGATGAGAAGCGCGGGCACAAAGGCTCGATTATGGCATTGCAGCGCAAACTCTTGCGGATGGACAGTTTGAAGTACATGCGAGCCGTATGCCCGCAGAATTATATCACTAAACTTGTCCAGTCACTGGAAGCCGGCAAGAATGTTGTGATAGAATTTGGTTCCCAGTCTAATATGCTCTCTTATATGTTGGTGACCAACATGATCACCAGACGTATCCACGAGCATTACGTTAAGAAGGCAGATAAATTTCTGCAAACCAAAAATCCGAGCGATCGCCCGACGCCATTGATGATTACCATTGAAGAAGCACACCGTTTCTTAGACCCAGCAGTGGTACAAAGCACTATCTTTGGAACTATTGCCAGGGAGTTGCGAAAATACTTTGTCACACTTTTGGTAGTCGATCAACGTCCGTCGGGGATAGATAATGAAGTTATGTCCCAAATTGGGACTCGCATTACCGCTCTGCTGAACGATGAAAAAGACATTGATGCGATTTTTACGGGTGTATCTGGTGGTGGCGGACTGCGATCGGTATTGGCAAAGTTAGACTCTAAGCAACAAGCCTTGATTTTAGGTCATGCCGTTCCCATGCCAGTAGTAGTGCGTACCCGCCCTTATGACGCAGCTTTCTACGAAGAAATTGGCGACCCAGCCTGGGAAGAAAAACCAGACGCAGAAGTATTCGCTGCTGCTGAACTAGCAAAGGCTGACTTGGGATTTTGATTTTAGTCATTAGTCCTTGGTCATTAGTCAAAACCCTTCGGTAGGGAAAAGGGAAAAGGGGGGATCTTACCTTTGCCCTTTGCCCTTTGCCCTTTTCCCCCAGTCCCCAGTCCCCAATTCGTAACATCCCTCCATTCCTAGAGCAAATCAAGTTCGGTTATCCCGCTAATTTTTAGCAACAGAAGAGGGGTTTTTAGCGTCACTATAGATGTAGTAAGTAATTTCAAGGAAGTTTAAAATTTTTTGGCAAAGCGGCATTTTTAAATTATAATTACAAGCTTTATCTTAAGATACTTTACTATCTGCCCGATTTATCGTATTATAAAGCTAAGTAAAACTCATATCCACTTCGGATTTTTCAGTTACAGTCGGTAACTGGCTAAGAGAAGAATTCTCAAAAACGACCCAGCGTGCTTATAAAAGATTCAAAAATTTAGAGAAGGTAGGGGGAACCTATCTTAGGGGCTTACCGTCTTGACAACGGCTTTATCAATCGATCTCATTGCTTTTGGTAGCTCCTAGTGTTCCGCGATCAATGTACTACCTTTATCAATTAACTTTAGTAAGAAAAATTACATTTTGTTTACGGAGTAGAGGACAACGCACCAATGCCTACTGTCAATACCCAAACGGAAAACCTGAACACCAAATTCACGGCTGATATGGTGCGAACCTATCTGCGGGAAATTGGTCGCGTACCACTGCTAACCCGCGAACAAGAAATTGTCTATGGGAAGCAGGTACAACAAATGATGACGCTGCTCGATGCCAAAGAAGCTTTGGCGAAGAAACTGCGTCGGGAACCAAGTTTATCGGAGTGGGCTGACCACGTTCGCCAATCAGAAACTGAGGTGAAACAAACAGTCGCACAAGGTAAGCGTGCTAAGCAAAAAATGATTGAAGCGAATTTGCGCTTGGTGGTTGCGATCGCTAAGAAATACCAAAAGCGTAACATGGAATTTCTGGATTTGATCCAGGAAGGAACGCTAGGATTAGAAAGGGGTGTAGAGAAATTCGACCCAACAAGAGGTTATAAGTTCTCAACCTACGCTTACTGGTGGATTCGCCAAGCGATTACGCGTGCGATTGCCCAACAAGGTCGTACTATTCGCTTACCGATTCACATTACCGAGAAACTCAACAAAATCAAAAAAGTGCAACGCGAGTTGGCTCAAACCTTGGGGCGATCGCCTACTCCAGCTGAAATTGCCAAAGAACTGGAACTAGAACCGGCTCAGATCCGCGAGTACCTGAATATGGCGCGTCAACCAGTGTCTTTGGATGTGCGAGTCGGCGACAACCAAGATACAGAGTTACAAGAAATGCTCGAAGATGACGGCCCGTCACCAGAGTATTACACCAACCAAGAGTTCCTACGTCAAGACTTGAACAACTTGCTAGCAGAACTAACTCCCCAACAGCGCGAAGTTTTAGCCTTACGCTTTGGTTTAGAGGATGGTAACGAAATGTCATTGGCGAAAGTAGGTGAGAGATTGAATCTCAGCCGGGAACGCGTCCGCCAATTAGAGCATCAAGCTTTGGCTCATTTGCGTCGCCGTCGTTCCAATGTCAAAGAATACATTGCCAGCTAAAACTAAAGACGCGGACTCTCGCGTCTTTACACCACCTTGGTGAAGCGCCTCCTGAATTCAGGGGGCGATTTTTTTGTAGTTACTGCTGGTGAATCAGAAATCATACACGATTTTTTTCCCTATTCAAACACATGTACAGACGTTGCAATGCAACGTCTCTTCAAAATCTAACACCATTGCCATAGTTCTACGGAGATAGATCTGAGAAAAAAGATCGTTAATTTTTCTCTGGTGAAAAATGTAAAAGGTAAGATATTAAAGTTAATTGAGAGTACTAGATTTAGAATTAACCTCACCCAATGGAATGAATCTGCTGGATGAATCATAAATGTCTAAGTAATGGTAATCTAGGTTTGTTAAGCTAAATTAAATAAAAACTTTAGTTTTTGAGACTTTTATTTTTCGGACAATAGAAATTGAGTCATTAGCGATCGAGACTTGATTATGAGCTAAGTAATTTCTAGGAAATTTAGTTAATTTTTTAACAGGAGAAGTAAGGTGCTTAACAACTTTCATCGGTTATTATCTCCCCGTCAATGGGGAATCTCCCTTGCGGGCTTGGGCTTACTTCTCGCGTTCGGCTGTATAGCCAACCAGACTGATGTTATGTCAGTTAAAAATGCTCCATTCTCATCGGCTCGGATTCAAAAAAGCTCTGAAACTTCTCTTTTGTCAAGACTCAGACAAATTCGAGAACAGAGAATTCAACAGCAAATAGCTGCTGGCGATAGAAAAATTTTTGGGGATAACAGCCAAAAAACAGCATCTACAACCGCAGGGCTAGTTCCAGATGCTCAGGCTGGTACAAAAGGGGTAGGAGCTTTACCACAAACGAATTTTCCCACAAGAGATGGAATTTATCTTTACGGTCAATCGCCACAAGCAAATCAGCTTGGTCAAGCTTACATCATATTTCAGAAGCAGCGGGAGAGGGTGACCGGTGCTTTGTATATGCCCCAGTCAGAGTTTAATTGTTTCCGGGGCACACTCGACCAGTCAGGAGAGTTAGCGATGACAGTTAGTGCCCCATCCACTGAAGCAAGTGTTGATGACTCTAATCGGGTGGCTACAAGCAATAGATTGCCTCAGGTGAGTGAAGACGAGCTAAGTACTTATGCTTACTCAGTAGCTTTGCAAGACTTTCATCGGTTAAATTCTATCAGTACTGGCGATCGCCGCATCTTACAAACATGCAAATCATCTTTGAGTTAATACTCAATTCCTGGTTGCGCTTTCACACCTAGATCGCGAAAAGGATGCTTAACTAGGGTCATCTCTGTTACCAAATCAGCACATTCGATTAAAGCAGCTGGCGCTCCTCGCCCTGTTAAAATAACGTGTTTGTTAGCTGGTTTTTGTGCCAAACCTGCTAAAACTTCTTCTATTTCTAAATAAGCCATTTTGAGAGCGATATTGATTTCATCTAGTAGCACAAGATGAAAGTCTGGATTGCGGATATATTCTAATGATTTTTGCCATGCGGCGCTAGCTTTATCAAGGTCGCGATCGCGGTCTTGAGTTTCCCAGGTAAAGCCTTCCCCCATTGCGTGAAATTCTATCTGGTCTTCCCAATGACTGAAAACCCTTTTTTCTGAAGGTTCCCAGCTACCTTTAATGAATTGGACGATCGCTACTTTATACCCGTGTCCGAGCGATCTTAATACCATCCCTAAAGCCGCAGTAGTTTTACCCTTACCGTTACCAGTATTTACAATAATTAACCCTTTTTCTGGTATGGCTTGTGCTATGCGCTTGTCCTGCACTTCTTTGCGCCGCTGCATCTTTTTGCGATACTGTTCCTCAGTTAGAGATGAGGACATGACTTCATCAATCAAACGCTCAATCTCTCGATCTTGGTTTAATTCTTGTGGTGTTTCGTTTTTCATTAATCTTGTGTACAAATAACTGTTAAAAGTGTTGAGAATGAACCAAAATTATCTTGATTCTCTGATTTTACTTAGATCCGACAATTGGATATGTAGAGTCAGATTGCACGCAAAAATATTAACCCTGTGCTAGATATTTTCACATATTCGGCAAACAGATATGTAAAAATATATGATATACAAATTAAAGTTATTTTTTGAGTTAAATATTACTATTTTTAATAATTTAATTTACTTTATACAAATACTTCGCTGAACCTTGTGTTAGTGTAGGTAGTTCGAGATTAAGCGTGCTTTCTAGCAGCGCAAATAAATTTTCCAAAAATAAAAATTTTCAATTCTAAATTCATAATTTATAGTTGTAGGTAACACTATTTTTTTATACTTTGGATACAGAAGTTATTTTTCAGAATCATTAGCCGAGTATACGTCGCAGCAAGCTTAATGAAATGTTAATGATAATAGTTTTACATTCTGCTTAAAAATCTTAAAAATTTAATATGAATAGTAACACCCATTTACAGATGATTTTAACTGATACAGCTATTGATAGAGTATTACCTGCGATCGCTCAACTAAATTTACCTAACTGGTGGTTAGCCGGAGGTGCAGTCAGAAACACAGTTTGGCGTTCAATTTTTGGCGAGCATTGTGGCTTAGGTATTAAAGATTTTGATGTTGCATTTTTTGATATAGAAGGTAATCGTTCCCAGGAACTAGCAGCAAAGGCAAATCTAACAGAAAAATTTCCTGATGAGCAATTTGATGTCAAAAATCAAGCTAGTTTTGCTCGTTGGCGTCTTGGTGCAAGACCCTACACTAGTACAGAAGATGGTATTACAAATTGGTTGCATACTGCTACCGCCGTGGGAGTTCGACTAGACGCACAAGGTCAATGGGAATTTTTTACTCCCTACGGGTTAGATGATTTATTTAATGGTATTATTCGACCGACACCAGCACATACTCATAATATTGATGCCCACAATAAGGCGTCTGGGTTTTTACAAAAGTGTCCTTATCTGCGTTTAGCTTAAAAGTAGTATGCAGCCAGATGTAGAGACGTTGCAATGCAACGTCTCTGAATTTTTTGTACGGAATAATAATGTTAATAATTTTCTACGTATTGGGAATAATTAAAATAGAACCCCTTTTAGGACAAAACGGGGGTGAAATTTTATAAATTTCTAATCAAAAATCAATGCCAAATCGTACTGGATATCAAATCAACTCAACTCTCCATGAAGGAATTCAAACCGTTATTTATCAAACACAAAGACCAAACACGCAACAGCAAGTTATTATCAAGCTGCTTAAAAATGAATATCCTACCCTCGAAGCCTTTACTCGCCTGAAAAATGAGTATCAAATTCAGCAAGATTTAGACCATCCGAATATAGTTAAAGCCATTAGTCTAGAAACTTTTGAAAATCGTGTAGGACTGTTATTAGAAGACTTTGGCGGTCGGTCTTTAGCCCAAGTTGTACAAACAGAAAAGCTTGATTTAATTAACCATTTAAAAATTGCTATCCAACTGACTAAAGCTTTAAATTACTTGCATAAAAACCAAATTATCCATAAAGATATTAAACCTAGTAACATCATCATTAACTCACAGACGGGTATTGTTAAACTGACGGATTTTGGCATAGCTTCCCGCCTGAATAAAGAAAATCCCCAATTTACTAACCCTAACTCTGTTGAAGGCACACTTGCCTATATGTCTCCCGAACAAACTGGGAGAATGAATCGTATTATCGATTATCGTACTGACTTTTATTCTCTTGGTGTCACTTTATATGAAATGCTCACCAAGCAAACACCATTTTTTAGCGAAGATCCCCTAGAAATAGTTTATAGTCACATTGCTGTTCAACCAATAAACCCACAATCATTAAATCCTAATATTCCTACCCCCATCTCTGAAATTGTCATAAAGCTGATGGCTAAAAATGCTGAAGACAGATATCAAAGTGCCACAGGATTATTAGCAGATTTAGAATTATGCCTCAACCAGTTAGAAACTCAGGGTACAATTACTAATTTTGTTCCAGGTCGTTTAGATGTTTTAAGCCAATTATTAATTCCGCAAAAATTATATGGTCGCGAACAACAAGTTAATGAACTATTAGCAGCATTTGAGCGCATTACTAACCCCCCTGAATCCCCCCTGGGCGGACTAAAGGGGGGTGAAATGATGCTAGTTTCTGGTTATTCTGGCATTGGTAAATCAGTTTTAGTCAACGAAGTTAATAAACCTATTACTCGCAGACAAGGTTATTTTATTTCTGGGAAATTCGACCAATTAAAACGAAATATACCTTATACTTCTTTAATTCAAGCTTTTGCTTATTTAATGCGCTATTTACTCACAGAAAATAATGAAAAAATAGGAGAATGGCGTCAGAAAATATTATCCGCTTTAGGAACCAATGGAAAAGTCATTACTGACGTAATTCCAGAAGTGGAATTAATCATTGGTACACAGCCCGAAGTTGCTCAAATTGGCGCAACAGAATCACAAAACCGCTTCAATCGTATTTTTAAAGAATTTATCCAAGTTTTTACTCAAAAGGAACATCCATTAGTCATCTTTTTAGATGATTTACAATGGGCAGATTCAGCAACCTTAAATTTAATTCAACTGCTGATAACCGACAAAGACAGTAAACATCTTTTGTTTATTGGGGCATATAGAGATAATGAAGTTACTCCGGCACATCCATTAATCCAAAAAATAGAAGAAATTAAGAATAGCGGCACTGTTGTTAATAATCTGGTGTTGCAGCCTTTAAACTTAGAAAATGTAACTCAGCTAATTTGTGAAACTCTTCAAGAAACAGAAACCAGAGTTTTGAATCAGCAAATTATTCAATTAGCTGAATTGATTTACAATAAAACCGGAGGCAATCCATTTTTCATTACACAATTAATTCAGGTTCTTTATCAAGAAAAACTATTAATTTTTGACTTTGTTAAAGGGCAATGGCAGTGGAGTTTAGAGGAAATTCAAGCAATTGGCATTACTGAAAAAAATGTCGTAGAACTCGTTGCCAGCCGCGTTGAAAAGCTGCCTCAGGTCACCCAACATGTATTAAAATTAGCAGCTTGTGTGGGCGATCGATTTAGTTTAGATATTTTATCGATAGTCAATGAAAAGTCTCCTTCTGTGACAGCCAACGATTTACACTCGGCTTTGCAAGCAGGATTAATTCTGCCTTTAAGTGAAGCTTACCGCATTCCTTTAGTTTTTAATCAAGAAGAAGCGGTGAATTTAAATTTTGATACTTCACGAGTGGGTTATAAGTTCTTACATGACAGGGTACAACAAGCAGCATATTCGTTGATTCCAGAGGAACTTAAGAAATCAACTCATTTAAAAATCGGTCAATTACTGCTACAAAATATCAGCAAAGAGGAAATAGAAGCAAATATTTTTGATATTGTCAATCAGTTAAATGTAGGTATTATTAACCTGAAAGAGCAATGTGAAAAAACTGAATTAGCACGATTAAATTTGATTGCTGGACAAAAAGCTAAAGCATCTACAGCTTATGAAGCTGCTCTGAAATACTTCACAACTGGCATAGAACTTTTAAGTATAGACTCTTGGCAAACTGAATATATCTTAACTGTAAGTTTATATGAAGGAGCCGCAGAGGTAGCCTACTTGAGTGGTAATTTTGAGCAGATGCAGCAATGGGCTGGCATAGTGGAGCAAGAAGCTAAAATTATTTTAGATAAAGTCAAAGTTTATGAAGTACAAATTATCGCTTCAATAATTCAAAGCAAACAAATTGAAGCGATTAAGATAGCAGTATCAACTCTGCAATTGTTAGGAATAAGCTTTCCAGAGGAACCAACATCAGTTGATATTCAGCGAGGCATGGATGAGATTGCTGCTGATTTAAAAGGGAAAGTTATTGCAGATTTGATTAACTTACCATTAATGACCGATCCTAACAAGATTGCAGCCATGAGAATCTTAATGGGAGTTCTCCCAGCGGCTTTTCAAACTGCTCCGGCAATGATGCCAATTATTGTCTGCAAAATGGTTAATTTGTCCTTAAAATATGGCAATACGGCTGTATCTGCTTATGGTTATAGCCTTTATGGATTACTTCTTTGTGGAGTTCAAGGAGAAATTGATTCTGGCTATGAATTTGGCAAATTAGCTTCTATTTTAGTATCGCAATTTAATGCTCAAGAACTTAAGGCTAAAATTCTGACAGTTGTTAGCGCCCATGTGATGCATTGGCGGGAGCATATTAAAGAAACATTAATATCATCAATAGCAGGGTATTCTAGTGGTTTGGAAACCGGAGATTTAGAATATGCTGGCTATTGTGGTTACATTTATCCCTACCATTCATTTTGGTTGGGTAAAGAACTTTCGATTTTAGAAAAAGAATTCATAGCTTATTGTGATTCGCTGAAAAAAATCAAGCAACAAGTAGCTTTAACTTGGAATTTAGTATATTTGCAAACAATTTTAAATTTGCAAGGAAGTTACGAAAATGTAGATTGTTTAATTGGTGAAGCTTACAACGAGCAAAATATGTTGCCAATTCATCAGCAACTTAACGATCTTTATACCATTAACCATTTATTTGTGAATAAGCTAATGCTCTCTTATTTATTTGGGGAGTATTTTAAAGCTGTAGAAAATGCTGCGATCGCAGAAAATTCTTTAGGTGGGGTTACAGGATTATTTGTTGTTCCACTGTTTTATTTCTACGATTCTTTAGCTCACTTGGCTATCTATCATACCGCTAAAGAATCTGAGCAGCAAGCTATTTTGGAAAAAGTACAAGCTAATCAGCAAAAAATGAAACTCTGGGCTACTCATGCTCCCACGAATCATTTACATAGATTTTATCTTGTGGAAGCAGAACGATATCGAGTTTTGGGTCAAAAGCTCGAAGCAATGGATTACTATGAAAATTCTATTATCACATCTGCTGAAAACGGTTTTCTCCAAGAAGAAGCTTTAGCTTATGAGTTAGCAGGAAAGTTTTATCAATCTCTGGGCAAAGATTTAATTTCTCAAACTTATATAACTAAAGCCTATTATGCCTATATTCGTTGGGGTGCGATCGCTAAAGTTAAACACTTAGAATTACAGCATCCTTTTCTAGTAGGACAAACTACTAATGTAGAAACTTCTATTTCCAAACTAGATAAAATTCAGCTTACTACTACTACGACTACTAATAGCAGCTTAAGCGATTTTTTAGACTTTAATGCATTCATCAAGTTTTCACAAGCGATTACCAATGAAATTGTTTTGGAAAATTTGTTGAGTAAGTTAATCAAAATCTTACTAGAAAATGCTGCTGCACACAAAGTATCACTACTCTTGCTGAAAGACGATCGGCTTTATATCGAAGCTTCAGGAAATACTACTGAAAATATAGTAACGGTTTTACAGTCTATTCCTGTCGAACACTCTCAAGATTTGCCGCTGACTGTTATTAACTATGTTTTGCGAACTCAGCAATATCTCGTATTAAATGATGCCATAATTGCAGAACCTTTTAATTTTGATATCTATATTCAAGAATCTAAAACAAAGTCAATTTTTTGTTTGCCGATTATTTATCAATCACACCTGACTGGGATTATTTATTTAGAAAATAGATTATCATCAGGAGCATTTATTCCAGAAAGGGTAGAAGTCTTAAAAGTTTTAGTTTCTCAAATGGCTATTGCCATAGAAAATGCTCGTTTGTATACACGAGAGCAAGATAAATCTAAGCAATTACAAGAGTCAATTCAAGATTTACAACAAGCACAACTACAACTTATCCAAAGTGAAAAAATGTCTTCTTTAGGTAATTTAGTTGCAGGTGTAGCACACGAAATCAACAACCCCATTGCTTTTATTACAGGTAGCATTGCCCAAGCCAAAGATACGGTTAAAGATTTAATTGATTATTTACAATTGTATCGAGCAAAATACCCTAATCCTGGTGCTGAAATTGAAGAAAAAGGCGAAGAAATAGATATAGATTTTGTCCTAACCGATTTACCGAAAATGATTGACGGAATGACAGTGGGGACACAGCGTATTCGTAATATTAGTACTTCTCTTCGTACTTTTTCTCGTGCTGATACTACCTCTAAAGTATTAGCTAATATTCATGAAGGGATTGATAGTACTTTAATGATTTTACAGCATCGCCTGAAAGCAGATAGTAATCGTCCTGCCATTCAAGTTATCAAAAATTATGGAGATATTCCATTAGTAAAATGCTATTTGGGGCAATTAAATCAAGTGTTTATGAATATTCTAGCAAATGCGATCGATGCTTTAGAAGAAGCAAATGTCGGTCGTGATTTTATAGATATCCAAGACAATTATCCGAATATTATCACTATCTTCACTCGGTTGAGTGAAAATAAGGAAAATGTACTGATCGAGTTTCGAGATAATGCTAAAGGAATGCCCGCAGAAGTTCAAGCCTGCATATTTGAAAATCTATTTACTACTAAATGTGTAGGCAAAGGTACGGGGTTAGGATTATCTATTAGCCGTCAGATTATAGTAGAAAACCACGCGGGTAATTTGATTTGTGAATCCGCTGTAGGAGAAGGAACAGAATTTATCATTTCTATTCCTATTTCTGGCGAATAAAATACTTTTGCAAACGCAGAATAATCTTAGATACCCGCCTTGCCAAATAAGTCGGGTATCTTCTGTATCATGAACGAGCGCAGATTACTATAGTAATTATATTTAAATTTTAAAAATTGCTAAGAGAGGTTTTATTTTAGTATTGATAAAAATATGTAAGCGCAAATTTAATTACTTAATCAAATCAACACAGAATTGTTTCAAATTAACACTAACAAATTCATTTATTGGTTGCTATAACTAGTGATATCAATCAAATCTTGTACTAGCTTTATCATTTATTAGCTGATATGAAAGTAATCTCTAGCTAAATCTGGAAGGATTTTAGCAAGTTTTTATGAGCTAAATTTATCAGCGTAAACTTTAGCTGGCGAGAAAGTACAAGATGCGAAAATTGTCACAATTTAGGGGGTCATCTTGTGGAAAAAAGAAGAGAAAATGGGCGAATCATTTCTAAAGCTATCTCGTTTTTGTTAAATCGCATAACTTTGATAGTGCTAGCAGCCACTCTTGTGCTGTTTGTTGGAGGTAGGTTTGAAATAGCAAGTGCAACTCAACCTAACGCAGAATTAGAGATTCAAAAATTAGCAAGCTGTTACGCGCTGGGAACTGACGCCATTGGTAGAGGAAATCTATTAGAAGGAAAGAATATTTATCGGGATTGTTTTACTCAGGATGCAGTCCTGACTGCCGTTTTTCCTGATGGTGCAAGCGAAACACGTATTGGAACAGATTCTTGGGCAGATTTTGTTTATTCAGTATTCCAAGGAAATGGATATGTAGCTACTCAACACTTGATGGGTACGATAAACATTTCAGTTCAAAATAACAAAGCAACGATGAGTTCTTATCTTCACGCGACTCATAAACGTTCAGAAACTAGTATCGATGTCGCTAATGGGACTTATGAAGATGAAGTCGTCAACAAAAATGGGCGCTGGAAAATCCGTAATCGTACTCTGAAACTTATCGATTTCTTAAATCTAAGTTCTCCAACTACTAATTCCTCAGCCGCCAATGCTCGAACCACTAATTCCTCAACTACCTTTGTCGTACCAAATATACCTCGCTTAAAACACTAATTCTGTTTCACTTTAAACTTGATACAAATACCTTGGTAGGGTAGCACAGCTAGCTGTGCTACCCTACGATATTATCAAGAATTATCTGTTATATCGATAATTTCATCAAAGCAAAAGTTACGAACTAAATTTGCTAATTCTTCTGCAAAGTAAGAATAATTTGGCTCAATTTGTTCGATGAGTTGGAAAATTCGCTCGGCATCAACTTCAATGGCTGCTTGATTTAATTGTGCTATCCATTCAGCAGGCATCATCGCAATTGCAGAGTGAATATCCAAAATGGGAGATTGAATATTGTCCAGCTTTTTCTCTGTGGTATTTTCGCTGGTTTGTTCTGCATAAATATAATCCACATGCAAATATTCAGCGATTTTTTCAAAAATCACTTGTTCTCGGAATGGCTTACGAACTAAGTCGTCACAACCTGCGGCTAAGATACTTGCTTGTTGTTCTTCAAAAGCACTGGCAGTTAGGGCGATAATTACTGTGGGGCGATCGCCATCTATATTTCTTTCCCTAGCTCTAATTTCTTTAGTTGCGTCATAGCCGTTCATTACAGGCATCCGCATATCCATCCAAATTAAGTGGGGTTGCCAATTTTCCCAAATAGCGATCGCATCTTGTCCATTATTCGCAATTTTGGTATTAAAACCAACGCTACCAAGCAGTTGCACAATTAGATCGCAGTTTTCTTTGCGGTCATCCACGACCAAAATCCGATAATCTGGTTGATTTGCTGCCAGTTGCATTACGCGGCTTTTACCTAATCTTGGTGTAGCTTTTAATTCTGCAACTAAATTAACTTCGATGTCAAAGCTAAAAATAGATCCTTCCCCAGGCGTGCTGGTAATGTGAATGTCACCCCCCAACAATCGCACAAACTGGCGGCTAATAGTTAACCCTAACCCAGTGCCCTCCTTGGTTTGGATACCGCTTGATGTCTGCACAAAAGGCTGAAACAAATTATTCATTTCTTCTTGTGCTATTCCCCGCCCAGTGTCTTCGATTTCAAAAATTAGGGATTGGGAAATTGGAGATGTTGACTGTTGACTGATGACTGTTGACTGTTGACTATTGAGTGAGGAGTTAGGAGTTAAGAGTGAGGAGTTATTCTCCTTGTCCTCCGATCCAACTTCTCTCCTTGTCTCCTTGTCTCCTTGTCTCCCCATCTCCCCATCTCCCCATCTCCCTAACCTCACCCGCAAGGTGACGCCGCCACTTTGAGTAAACTTGACGGCGTTACCCAAAAGGTTAATCAGGATTTGCCGGAGTTTACCTTCATCTGTTTGGATGTAACGCGGGAGATTGGGGGACATTTCAAATTTGAGGAATAATTGCTTGGCTTGTGTCCGCACCTGGAACATTTCTTGTAATGTTTGCAACAAGAAATAAAGGTCGAAGTCTTCGGGGTTGAAAATGATTTGCCCGGCTTCAATTTTGGACATTTCCAAGACATCGTTAATCAAGTTGAGTAAGTGTTCTCCACTACGGTTAATGGTAGCTAAAGATTCACGCTGATTTGACTTGAGGCTGGTGTCTCGTTCCATTAATTGAGAAAAGCCGAGAATCGCATTTAAAGGTGTGCGGAGTTCGTGACTCATGTTGGCCAAGAAAGCGCTTTTGGCTCGGTTGGCAGTTTCGGCGGCTTCTTTGGCAATTCTCAGGGCTTCTTCTGCTTGATGTCTGGCTCGACCGATCGCTATTATTTCACCAACCAATTTCAATAAATTAATATCTTCTTGGTTCCAGGTTTTCGAGGAGTGAATCATCGCCGCACCAACAAATCCAACGACTCTGCCAGCATGAACCATCGGCACAGCAAGTAAAGATTGAAACGACATGGTTTCAAACAGTTTTCGCTCTGGTAGATGGGGCGGTAGTTCTTCCACACGAGAGATTTGGCGATGTTTACCACGCAGAATTGGCTCGTAGAAATAGGGGAAAACTTCCACAGGCGAACCTCTGGCAATATCAATTAATGGTGGAACGTGTTCGCTGCACCATTCATGGATGAGGTTAAATTCCTTTTGATCGTTGGAGCATTCAAAAATACAACTGTGTTCGGCATTAATAAATTGAGCGATCGCTCGCAGTGTAAAGTTAATTGCTGTTTCTAAATCTTGGTCGATGAATTGGCGAGAAATGCTACTGATTAAACTTTCTGCTTGGGTACGACGTTGCAGGGCTGCTTCTGCTAGTTTGCGATCGGTTATATTACGAGCTACACCGACAATCTCAAAGTTACCTTGGGCATCTTGCGTGCGGGCTATATTAGCAGTTTGCCAAACCCAACCCCCATTCCGATGTCTACCCCGAAACTCAATATCCGAAATTCCCTCACCTGTTGCGAGGACTGTTTTTGCAACTTCTACACATTTTGGCACATCATCGGGATGAGTAAATAATGCCAAGGAATTACCCTCGATTTCGCTAGGGTAAAATCCGGTAGTCTTCAAGATATTTGGAGAAATGTAGTTGAAAACCCCATTGGCATCGATCGCAAACAGCACATCATTGACTTTTTCGACAATAGTGCGAAACTTTAACTCGCTTCGCTGTAGGGCGGCTTCTGCTTGTAGACGTTCCAATTCTGCACCAGCACGGGCAGCAAAGATTTTAACAATCAGTTCCCGTCCGGGATCGGGCTTCATTGGTTTGACATCTATTACTGCTAGATGTCCGATGATTTCGCCGGATGAACAGGTTAAAGGAACGCCAAAAAAACTCTCGGCATTCATCTTGATTAAATCTGTATCTTCCGGAAAACAAGCTTGCACTTGTTGGGGGTAGTGACATAGGTTGCCTCGCAAGGTATGTTCGCAAGGAGTACCCCGCAAATCATATTCCAAGTTGTCGCAAATCGCACCGGAAGACCAAAATGCTAAAGTGCGGACTTTAGCTTTTAACTCATCATTAAACTCTGTAACAAGGGCATACTGAACTTGTAATACCTCAGCAAGGTAACGAACGCAAGAATTGAAGAATTCATTGCCTGTTTTAGCTGCTGTGCCTTCAACAATTAAGCGTAAAGCCTGTTCTTGCTGTTTGCGATCGCTAATATCTGTAAATACGCAATCGAGGCAAGATTCTTCAGAGTTGAGCCGCAGTGACAATAATAGCCACACCACAGAACCATCTAAGCGACGCATCTCTACTTCATAATTGCATACTTCGCCGTACTCTTGTACCTGTTTTACAATCAGCGCCCGTTCGCTGGGATTTACATATAAATCGGGAATAAAATACTTGCTAATTATGTCACCAGCACTGGCAAAACCTAAAATATTAGCACCGCGATCGTTAGCATCTAGAATTAATCCATCTTCTGGACGGGTGCGGAAAATTCCCACTTGGGAATTTTCAAAGATGTTGCGGTACTTCATTTCACTACGACGCAAGGCTTCTTCTGCTTGCTTGCGTTCTGTAATGTCGCGTCCCACACCTGCGATCGCAATTTCACCGCTAGAAGTCTCGATCGTGGAAGTGTTAAAGTTAAACCATCGCCAGTTACCATTTTTGTGTCGCAATCGCACTTCAATATTAGTCAGCTTTTCGCCAGTTATCGCCCTTTGTAAAGCGGTGGCGCTAGTTGGTAAGTCTTCAGGTTTGGTAAACTCCGCCACAGAATGACCTTCGATTTCCTCCAAGGTGTAACCCATAATTGCAGTTACATTGGGCGAGTGATAGGTAAAAATTCCTTCTGGCGAGAGAACAAATATCAAATCATTGGCATTTTCGACGATGCTGCGGAATTTTAACTCATTTTCTTGCAAAGCTGCTTGGACGCGTTTGCGTTCTGTGGCATCGGTACCGACTGAAAGAATTTCGACTAAGTTTCCTTGTTCGTCTATTATGGGTTTATTTGCCCAGACTATCCAAACGCGATCGCCATTTTTGCACAAGTTCTCATTTTCGTTAAAAATATACTTTTCTGGGTACTCGCAAATATCCACCATTAAAGCTTGCAAGTCGCGTCCAGAAGTTTCGGTTTCTGGAACAATTGTGCCGACAACATTACTTCCTGTAATTTCATCTAAATCGAAACCAAATAGTCTTTGACCGTAGTCATTTAAATATAAAATGTCACCGTTGTTATCCCAACGCAGAATAATACAGTTGGCTGTTTGCACCAGATCGCGATATTGTGCTTCGCTTTGGCGTAAGGCTTCTTGGGTGCGTTTGCGAGCAGTAATATCTCGGACTATTGCTAAGATATGCGGCTTGCCATTATAAATACAAGTCGTTCCTTTAACTTCTACATCGATTAAAGTGCCATCTTTGCAGATATCAACTGCTTGTCCATAAAATTGCTCGCCAGCTCGTGTTTTTTCCACAAACTCATTAAAAATAGCATGTGAATCTGGGTGAATATAAGCAGATGGATGCAAACCTATAAATTCTTCGTAGGTATAGCCGTGCATCTGACAAGCAGCAGGATTTATTTCGATGACTGTTTCAGTTTCGATTTCAGTGATAAATAGTCCATCATTGATAGCTTCAAAAATACTGCGGTATTCCAACTCACTTTGTCGCAGGGCTTCTTCTGCCCTTTGGCGTTGAGTAACGTCGCGAAAACTCCACACTCTACCAATAATCTGTTCCCCGACGCGCTGAGGACACGAGTAGCGCTCAAATATTCTGCCGTCGTTTAGTTCTAAGCAGTCGTAACTAACTACTTCCGGATTTTGGTATAATTCTCGGACGCGTTGTAAAAATCCATCGGAGTCTTTTACTTGGTTTGCCAGATGCGCTAGCCGCCGAGGATGACTTGGTTCGTTCAAAAGTTCTGGTGGAATCGACCACATTTCTAAGAACTTTTGATTATAACTAGTGATATTACTGGAAGTATTTACTACTAAGATTCCATCTTGAATTGATTCAAAGATAGCATTTAACAAAGACAAAGAATTTTCTAGAGCTAGCTGGGTTTTTTTGCGATCGCTAATATCGCGCCCTAAAACCAGTAAAGCTTTGCGTCTGCCATCCTGGTGAAACAAAGGAGCTTTAATCATATCTAAACTGCTCGTTGTCCCATCAGGTCGAGGAATAACTTCTTCTACCCGATGCACAGATCCCAACTGCCAAGATTGTTCGTCTGTTTTGCTGCAATTTAGTAAGGCATCCCGATAAAAATTGCTAAATTCTGCTAGTTCTGAGTCAGTTTTGCCACGGTAATCAACACCTTCTAACTCTAAAAATTCCAAGTTAGCTTGGTTGGACAGCAACCATTTTCCCTCACCATCTTTTAAACAAATGATATCTGGTGTAGCGTTAATTAATGTCTGTAACCGTTCCTCAGTTTCTTGCAAAGATTCTTGAGCTTGTTTCGTCTCAGTAATATTGCGAATCACCAATATTGCACATTTATTATCGGTTAATCCGATAGAGTTACCGGAAATTTGTAATGTTATCCTGTGATGTTGCAACTGATAATTTGTTGTTTCATACTCCCCATTGAGTATTCTGATATCGGGATAGGCTGGTAAAGCAACTAACTGTCCAGCTTGCTCTAAAGGTAGCAAGTCAATTAACCTCAAGCCGCAGACAGTACCGTGAGCTTGGTTAACCAGAAATTCAAAACTAGAATTGCACCATTGAATTCGTTGGTCTTCTCCCACCCAGACTACAGCATCAGCGATCGCATCCAGCGTCAGTTCCATCTTATTCAACGTGGTTTGCAACTGCTTTACCTGCTCTAGCTGTTGTCTGCTCATCAACGACTCCCCTTAAACAATTATTAATTATTATGAATTAAACGGTTTACAAATTAACGATCGTGTGCTGTGCATCAAACTAATAAATGTGTATAGTGATTGTATCGTTACTCCACAGCTGGAATCTTCGACTACAGTAAAACTACACATTCGCTTCCAAATTTTACGGAACTCATAAGTAGCTCAACCTAAAAAAACGTAAGACGTAAATGTATATAAATGTAGGGTGTGTTATGCCTTATAGCAACGCACCTCCATAGACTCTACATCAACTGAGGTGCGTTGTCGCAAAGCGCAACGCACCCTACGTTTTATGTTTAATTAAGTTGACCTACTTAACAGTTTTGTTGCTTGGGCTAACTCTTCAGTCAATAGTTTATTAGAGGGCTTCCAAGTAACTTTAATCAAAGTTTGGGATTGCCTTTTAAACAATTTTTATTACAACAGCGTCAGTCAAATAATTGCTATTTATCAATAAGCTTGATTTTGACACTCTATATATAGTTGCATTAACGAAGCTCGCCCCAGGCATCGCAGAATGTAGAAGAAACTGAGGAAGTAGGGAACTTAGCATTTCTATGAATATAAATTTGATATAAAGATTCAGGTGAAATGCTTGAATATGTCCATAAAACCTTGTATTTTTTTTATAAAACTAGTATTTGCACTTAAGTAATACCTGGGATAAGTCTACCTAGAGTAGGCTTTATAGAATAATGCGTTGGCAGGTCTGAAAGGGATTTACTCAAGCCTGATATTTGCTGCAATTACGGTTATAAATTCATCTCTTAGTCGGTTTTTATAAGTACCCTAAATAAATTTTTCGAGGTTCTTGTCCATGCCTCTAAATCTCATTCAGCCCATCATCGCCAACGTTAAAGTTTTGCTCCAAGACTTAGCCCAAGATCCCATTCATTTTTATAGTATCTGCGATCGAGCCTTTGGAGACGGCTATAACACTACAGTTGCGGAAACCCTTCGCATTCAATGGGAAAATGGTGACTTTAGCGAACTACCAACACTGCAAATGCTGGGTAGTGAGATTATGGGCAATGCCTTGGGAGCTTATGCTAGTTCTACCAATACTATATATTTATCGCAAACCTTTCTCAAAACTGCACCATCATCTGAAATTCTCGCAGTAATTCTGGAAGAAATCGGTCATAGTGTTGACTACAAGATAAATGTTAATGACAGTCCGGGAGATGAAGGAGAGATTTTTTCTGCCTTAGTTCGAGGTGTGACGCTCAGTGAAGAAAATTTGCAGGCGTTGAAAGCTCAAAATGACAGTTCCAGAATTCTCGTTGACGGACAACTTTTGTCAGTAGAAAATGCTATCCCCACTGTTACCCTATCGGTATCTCCAGGTAGCGTTACAGAAGATGGGAGAAACAATCTAACTTATATTTTTAACAGAAGCAATACAGGAAGTAGTTTCTACGTCTATTTCAGGTTTGGAGGGACAGCGACGTTCAACACGGATTACACCGTGAGCGGCGAACCGAGTTTATCTAACTCGAACACTAGTGACAGGGGAATTTATAGTATAACCTTTAATACTAATGGCCCAAGCACGGCTATACTAAACATTACTCCCCGTGCAGACTTAACAATAGAAGGGAATGAAACCGTTGTTTTAACTTTAGAGCAGTTTTCAGCTTCACCTTCAGTCTTAGGTTATAGCGTTGGTACAACAACACCCATCACAGGAACTCTCATCAACGATGATGTTGCAGGTTTCACGATCGCCCAAACGCCGGGTAATAATAATAATGTTACCAATTCTTTGTTATTGTCAGATAACTTCAGTGCCCCTAGCAATCCCACGACGACTAATCTCAACTACAATCTAGCAACTCGCCAAACAGGTTCCTTAGTGGGAACAACAAACTGGGTAGGCAATGGGAACGTTCAGGTCGGTAACCCGACGCCTGGGATAGATGCTGGTAATTATCTACTCGTTGCCTCTTCGGGAACGGCTGCTCTAGATCGGAATTTTAATGGAGCGAGTGCCCAAGGGGGGTTGAAAATCGGCTTCGATCTCGCCCCCAATGCTACAGGAAATACTGACCAAAGTGTTTGGGCAAGTTTTAACCTCGGTTTATCTGCTACCAACAAAAATGCATTGGTTAACGCCAATGTACCGCACTTTGGGATTCTCTTTCGCGGCAATGGCGGTATTCAAGCTTTTGATGGCAGCAACGATGTTACTGGTGGTTATAGCAGTTGGGGGGGAACGGGCAACAATGGAACGCTACATCCATTTTCGATTGTCTTGACAGATCCCACCGACAACAATCCCTTCAATGGAGTTGGTCAAACTAATATTGATGTCTATAGTAATGGTTCTCTGATTTACAGCTATGTCAAGGGGAATGGCGGCTATAGCGACAATTATTTTAATTTTGGGGGTTTATCAGTTGCTGGCATCGATAATTTAAAGATAGAGAAATTAGAGGAAACGTTGAGGCTGGCTGAAGGAGGAGCAACGGATAACTACAGCGTTGTTTTAAATCGTCCGCCGACGGCTAATGTCACCCTTGCCCTCAACGGGGGGACTCAATTAAGCACGAATGTTAATACATTGACCTTTACGCCAAGCAATTGGAATGTGGCACAAACCGTGACGGTATCAACCATCAATGACGGCATTGCAGAAGGCCCCCACCAGGGAAGTGTTACGACTACCGTTACCAGCAGCGATCCCAATTATAACGGGATAACCGTTGCGCCAGTTGTGGCGAAGATCGACTTTAATACAGCCCCCACTGCGCTTTTTTTTATTCCTCGACAACCCTTAATTACTGAAAACACCAATATAACAAGCAACATTAAAGTCGCAGATATTAACATCATTGATGATGGGATAGGAAACAATATCCTGAGATTGGCAGGAAGCGATGCCAATTTCTTTGAGATTAGCAATAACGCTTTGTATCTCAAAGCCAATACAAATCTCGACTATGAAATTAAGAATAGTTATAACGTCTCCGTTGAAGTTGACGATCAAACAGTAGGCACGAATCCTGATGCCACAGCCAGTTTTACCCTAAATATTGGCAACCTGCCTGAACCGAAAACCTACCAAGTAACCAACACCAACGATAGTGGCGTAGGCAGTTTGCGTCAGGCAATTCTCGATGCCAATGCCAATCTCGGCGCAGATACGATTATCTTTACAGGTTCTACCTTTAGCGATGCCACGCCTGATACCATTCGTCTGTTATCGATGTTGCCGATTGTCAGCGAAGATCTAACTATTACAGGTACGGGAACAGACAAACTCACGATTAGTGGGGATGCCAATAACAATGGAATTAATGATACAGGAGATGTTCGCCTTCTATTTCTCAATCAAGGCGCTATTTCGATCTCCAATCTCACCTTAGCCAATGGACGCGGTAAAGGCGGAGATGGTGCTGATGGCGGCGGCGGCGGCGCTGGAATGGGTGGAGCCTTGTTCATCAACGGACTATACAATGGCACATCTGTAACTACTAATGTCACTCTGACTAATGTTGCTTTTACCAACAATCAGGCGATCGGGGGACGTGGCGGCGATATCTTCTACTACGGTGACAATGATTACACCGGAGGTGGTGGTGGCGGCGGCGGCTTCAGTGGTAATGGGGGGAAAGTCGGGTACTATGAATTCTTTCGTCCCCAAGGTTATTTCGAGTTTTATGGCGAAGGCGGCGGTGGCGGCGGTGGCTTCAATGGCAATGGTGGCATTGGTAGCTACAAAGGTGGTGGCGGCGGTGGTGGCTTCAATGGCAATGGCGGTAATAGCATCGATACATATTTGGGTGTTGGAGCCATCGGCGAGGCTGGAATGGGAGGTGACGGTAACGGTACTCCCTTTGGTGGTTCTGCTGCAACAGATGGTTGGGGCTTCGGTACTATGCCTGGAAGCGGTGGTGGAGTTGGCGGCGGTGGAGGTGGGGCTTACCGTTTTAGTAGCGAAGTCGAAAACCTTGGCGCTTACGTGTCATCCCTAATTATTGGGGGCGGCAACGGCGGCATCGGTGGTGGTGGCGGCGGTGGAAGCAATAATGATGGTGGTGGCTTTGGCTCTAAGGGCGGTACTGGTGGCGATTTCGGTGGCGGCGGTGGCGGCGGTGCTGGTGGAACATTTTCTGGTAATGGTGGTCGTGGCGGCTTTGGTGGCGGCGGCGGTGGAGGTGGTGTTAAGGGCGGCGGCGCTGGTGGTGCAGGTGGCTTCGGCGGCGGCGGTGGTGGTAGCTACAGCAGTGCTGGCTTCGGCGGTGCTGGCTTCGGCGGCGGCAGCGGCTCTGGTGGTATTGGTGCTGGTAGTTACCCTTATTCCTATGGTGGCGGGGGCGGCGGACTTGGAGGTGCCATCTTTATCCGCTCAGGCAACCTCAATCTCAACAACGTTAGCTTTTCTGAGAACAAGGCTTTAGGGGGTGCAAGTTCTGGCAACGGGGGTCAGGGCATTGGCGGTGCGATTTTTGCCGTCACTCCGTCTTTGGCATCTCAGGCGGGTATTTCTACAACCCCGACTGTGACATCTAACGGTGTTACTTTTACGAATAATACAGCCAGTAGCTATGAACCTAATACTTTCGGTGCTTTAGTTGAGGCCAACCCCGATGCCGTTACCGCCAAGGAAGCGGGAGGTCTCAACAACGCCCTTCTTGGCATCAATCCTACAGGTAACGTTCTCACTAATGATAGCAACGTCGATAACACAAATGCAGGCTTGATTGTCATATCTGTGAGAAAAGGTGATATCGAAGGATCGGGTACGGCTGGAACCTTGGGAGTCCCTATTTTAGGTGATTATGGTGCGCTAACTCTCAACAGTGATGGTACTTATACTTATATTGTCGATAATGACAATGCCGCAGTGCAAGCTCTAAATGGAGCCAATACTCTTACAGACACTTTTAACTATACCGTTCGTAATGCTTCTAATAGCGGAACTGATATAGCAACACTGACTGTCACCATTAACGGTGCTAACGATATCCCAACCTTAACTCCAATAGATCCGGTTAGCCTCATCGACACGGATGCCAACGATACTTTTAACACCATTGCTGGTACTTTAGATGGCACAGATCCAGATGCGGGGACAACCCTAACCTATGGGATTCAGGGTGGAACACTCAACAGTGGAATCGCTACCTATAACGGAAACTATGGAATTTTAAGTCTCAATACCCTAACGGGAGGCTACACTTACACCCCGAATAGCACTGCGATTAATGGTCTTAAAGAAGACGCGATCGATTATTTCAACTTCACCGTCTCTGATGGGAATAGTAAAGATTTTTCTGGCATTTCTCTGCTGTCGGACAATTTTGAGATTTCTAGTTTCTTCTCCCTTCAAGATAGATACGATCCTAATTACAAACTTTCAGGGAGACAAAGTGGCCCCCTCGCTCTAACCAATTGGGTTGCTTCCTACTACGGTGCTACCAATAACAGAGGTAACTACACCCTCATTGATACTGGAACGGCGGCACTCGATCGCAACTTTAACAATGCTAATTCTCAAGGCAATCTTCAGATCGATTTCGACCTATCGCCTCTATTACAAACGAGTTTTGGCACGGACTCCAGTGATTGGGGCGGTATTAGTCTTGGACTTTCTGCTACTAACAAAACCGCGTTCATTAATTCTGTAGTACCACACTTTGGCATTCTCTTTAGAAGGAATGGTGGTATACAAGCTTTCGATGGCAGTACCGATGTAACGGGTGTTTTCTCTAATACTAATTGGGGCGGTCAGTCAGGTAATTTCATTTTCTCTCACTTTACCCTGCAATTAAGCGATCCCACCGATAATAATCCTTTTGATGGAGTTGGACAAACTAATATTGATGTTTATGCTAATAACTCACTAATTTATAACTATGTAAAGAGAAATGGTGGCTATAGCGAGAACTATATCAACTTCGCTAGCAGTTATGAATCGGGACTGGACAACCTAGCGATCAGCAAACCGAACCAAATCATCACTAAAAATAATCAACCCTTCACAGTTAATTTAGAGGGAACTAACGATCGCCCCATCGACTTATCCTTAAATTCGAGTGCCATTAATGAAAACGTTGCGCCACTGACGACTGTAGGAACTCTTAGCAGTACCGATCTCGACAAAAATGAGACTTTTACCTATAGTCTAGTAGGAGGAGAGGGTTCAACAGATAACGGTGCTTTTAGCATCAGTGGTAATCAACTAAAAATTAACACTTCTCCAGACTTTGAAACCAAATCCAGCTATAGCATTCGAGTTAGAACCACAGATGCAGGGGGCTTATCTTTTGAAAAAGCCCTGACAATTAATGTTAACGATCTCAATGAAGCTCCCACAGACATAGCTCTGAGTACTACGAGTGTTAATGAAAACGTCCCAGCTAATACAGCCATTGGTAGTTTTAGTAGTACAGATGCCGATGCCAATAACACCTTCAGCTATAGCTTAGTAACGGGTACGGGTTCGGAAGATAACAATGCTTTTACTATTATTAATGGCAACCAGTTACAAATTAATAGTTCGCCCAACTTTGAGACCAAATCCAGTTATAAAATTCGGGTAAGAAGCAGCGACCAAAACGGTTTATTTTTTGAAAAAGCCCTGACGATTACTGTTAACGATCTCAATGAAGCTCCCACAGACATAGCTCTAAGTACTACGAGTGTTAATGAAAACGTTGCAGCGAATACAGTCATCGGTAGTTTTAGTAGTACAGATGCCGATGCTAATAACACCTTCAGCTATAGCTTAGTAACGGGTACGGGTTCGGATGATAACAGTGCCTTTAGTATTATCAACGGCAACCAGTTACAAATTAATAATTCTCCCAACTTTGAGACCAAATCTAGTTATAAAATTCGGGTCAGAACTGAAGATCAAAATGGACTGAGCTTTGAGAAAGCACTGCTGGTTAACATTAATGACCTGAACGAAGCTCCTACAGATTTAAACCTGAGCGTCAGTAGTATTAACGAAAATATTCCGGCAAATACAGTCATTGGTAACTTTAGCACTACTGACCCGGATAGTAACAACACCTTTACCTATAGCTTAGTTGCAGGTAATGGCTCAGAAACTCTCCTCTTTGACAATTTTTCTGCTTCCAGCAACCCAGATACCTTTAATCTTAATTACAATCTTGCCCAGAGACAAAGCGGTTCTCTTGCCCTAACCAATTGGGTGGCTAGTGGTAATACTCAGGTTGGCAATACTACGGCTAATATCGACTCGGGTAACTATCTCCTCACAGCTTTTAGTGGCACAGCGGCTCTCGATCGCAACTTTAATAATACTAATTCCCAAGGGGGTCTGGCGATCGCTTTCGATCTCGCCCCTAACTCTACAGGTAATGCAGATCGAAGCGTTTGGGGCGGTATTAGTCTGGGACTTTCTGCTGCTAACAAAAATGCAGACATCAATTCAGCCGTGCCGCATTTTGGCATTCTCTTTAAAGGGAATGGTGGCATCCAAGCTTTCGATGGCAGTACTGATATAACCGGTTCCTACAGCAATTGGGGCGGCACAGGGAATAATGGAACGCTTCATCCTTTTACTGTGCAATTAACCGATCCTACAGATAACAATCCCTTTGATGGTGTTGGGCAAACCAATATTGATGTTTATGCCAATAACTCACTGATTTATCACTATGTCAAGGGGAATGGTGGCTATAGCCAGAACTACTTCAATTTTGGCAGTTCCTATATTTCTGGTGTAGATAACCTTGTTGTGAGAAAGATAGGTTTATTTAGCATTAGTGGAAATCAACTCAAAATTAATAATTCTCCCAACTTTGAAGCGCAATCTAGCTACAACATTCGAGTCAGAAGTACAGACCAAGGCGGTTTATATTTTGAAAAAGACCTGACAATTAATGTTAACGATCTCAATGACGCGCCCACAGACATAGCTCTTAGTTCTCTGACTATTAATGAAAACGTCCCAGTAAATACAATCATTGGTAGTTTTAGTACTATAGATCCCGATGCCAATAACACCTTTAACTATAGTTTAGTAACAGGTATCGGTTCCGAAGATAATACTGCCTTTAGTATTATCAATGGCAATCAATTAAAAATTAATAGTTCTCCTGACTTTGAAACCAAATCTAGTTATAAAATTCGGGTAAAAAGCAGCGACCAGGATGGTTTATCTTTTGAAAAAGCCCTGACGATTAACGTTAACAATATCAATGAAACTCCTACAGACATAGCCGTTAGTTCTACGACTGTTAATGAAAACGTCCCAGCAAATACCGTCATTGGTAGTTTGAGTACTACAGATCCCGATGCCAATAACACCTTTAGCTATAGTTTAGTAACAGGTATCGGTTCGGAAGATAATACTGCCTTTAGTATTATTAATGGCAATCAATTAAAAATTAATAGCTCCCCTGATTTTGAGACTAAACCAAGTTATAGCATTCGAGTCAGAACTACAGACCAGGATGGTTTATTTTTTGAAAAAGTACTGACGATTAATGTTAACAATCTGAATGAAGCTGCCTCAGACTTAGTGCTGAGTTCTACGAGTGTTAATGAAAATGTCCCGGCAAATACGCTCATTGGCAGCTTGAGTAGTACTGGTGGTGACGTGAATGATACTTTTAGCTATACTCTAGTTCCAGGAACAGGCTCAACAGATAACAATGCCTTTAGTATTATCAACGGCAACCAGTTAAAAATTAATATTTCCCCTGACTTTGAAATTAAACCAAGTTATAGCATTCGAGTCAGAACCACAGACCAGGATGGTTTATTTCTGGAAAAAGTACTGACAATTAATATTAACAATCTGAATGAAGCTGCCTCAGACTTAGTGCTGAGTTCTACGAGTGTTAATGAAAATGTCCCGGCAAATACAGTTATTGGTAATTTTAGTAGTACGGGTGGTGACGCGAATGATACTTTTAGCTATAGCTTAGTTTCAGGTACAGGTTCAACGGATAATAGTGCCTTTAGTATTATCAACGGCAACCAGTTAAAAATTAATAATTCTCCCAATTTTGAGAGCAAATCTAGTTATAGCATTCGGGTCAGAACTGAAGATCAAAGTGGACTGAGCTTCGAGAAAGCACTGCTGATTAACATTAATGACTTGAACGAAGCTCCTACAGATTTAAACTTGAGCGTCAGTAGTATTAACGAAAATATTCCGGCAAATACAGTTATTGGCAACTTTAGCACTACTGACCAGGATAGTAACAATACCTTTACTTATAGCTTAGTTGCTGGTGATGGCATAGAAACGCTCCTTGCCGACAATTTTTATGTCACAGATACTCCCAACACATCCGATCTCAACTACAATCTTGCCCAGAGACAAAGCGGTTCTTTTGCTCCAAGCAATTGGGTGGCTAGTGGTACTGCTTTGGCTGGTTATTATGATGATACCTTTAACATTGACTCAGGCAACTATCTGATTACTGCTAATCAGGGAACAGCGGCTCTCGATCGCAATTTTAATAACGCCAATGCCCAAGGCGGTCTTGAGATTTCTTTCGATCTAGCTCCGACCTTATCCATACCAGGCATTTTTACAGATTTCAATGAATGGGGAAGCATTAGTCTCGGACTTTCTGCTGCTGACAAAAATGCATTTATTAATGTAGCCGTGCCACACTTTGGCATTCTCTTTAGAGGGAATGGTGGCATCCAAGCTTTCGATGGCAGTACCGATATAACTGGTTCCTACAGCAATTGGGGCGGCACAGGTTATGATAATACGCTACATCATTTTACTGTGCAATTAACCGATCCCACCGATAACAACCCCTTTGATGGCGTTGGGCAAACCAATATTGATGTTTATGCCAAGA
Organism: Nostoc linckia NIES-25; assembly: GCF_002368035.1. GTDB lineage: Bacteria > Cyanobacteriota > Cyanobacteriia > Cyanobacteriales > Nostocaceae > Nostoc > Nostoc linckia_B. The sequence continues at coordinate 77,089 of NZ_AP018223.1, forward strand.
ACTCACTGATTTATCACTATGTGAAAGGGAATGGTGGCTATAGCCAGAACTACCTCAATTTTGGCAGTACATCTATTTCTGGTGTGGACAACCTAGTTGTGAGGAAGATAGGTTTATTTAGCATTAATGGAAATCAACTCAAAATCAATAGTTCTCCAGACTTTGAAGCCAAATCTAGTTACAACATTCGAGTTAGAAGCACCGACCAAGGCGGTTTGTTCTTAGATAAAGACCTGACAATTAATGTTAACAATCTCAATGAAGCTCCCACAGACTTGGCTTTAAGTAACAATAAGATTGATGAAAACGTCCCAGCAAATACCGTCATTGGTAGTTTGAGTAGTACAGATCCCGATGCTAATGATACTTTTAGCTATAGCTTAGTCACGGGTACGGGTTCGGAAGATAATAGTGCTTTTACCATTATTAATGGCAACCAGTTAAAAATTAATAGTTCTCCAGACTTTGAGACCAAATCTAGCTACAACATTAGAGTTAGAACTAGCGATCGCAACGGTTTATTTTTTGAAAAGACCTTTACTATTAATATCAATGACATCATCAATGAAGTCCAGCCGAATTTCGTAAACTTAAGCGTCAGCAGTAACAGTGGTAGCGAAACCGATACTAACGCTATTACCGTCACCGCCACAGCTTCTAAGGCGGTAACGGGAACGCAAACGATTAACTTAGGCGTTTCTGGAATTGGTATTACTTCTGGAGATTACAACCTCACTAATGCAGTAATTACTATTGCCGATGGACAAACAACCGGAACGGCAACTTTTAAAATTGTTGATGACAGTTCTATAGAGGGAACAGAAACAGCTACTTTAAGCATTAGCAATCCCTCCAGTGGTTTAGCTTTAGGGAGCAATACGTCTCAAAATATTATCATTGCAGACAATGATTCGTCCTTGGGTATATCGATTACTGGCACAACAGGTAATGATGTTCTCACAGGAGGGGCAGGGAATGATACCTTACGAGGACTAGAAGGCAATAATGATATCCTGTTTGGCGGTGATGGCAATGACACCATTATCGACCCAGATGGAATTTTGGGAGCGCATGGTGGTACGGGCAACGATGCGATCGACGTTACCTTTGGTATTAACTGGGATAATGATAATAATCCCAACAATAACCCACGTTCTGACGGCAAGATTACTGGAGGTTACGGTGATGATAACATCACCGTCACGATGAATAACAGTAAATTCTTCATTAATATGAAAGGAGACGAGCCAACCAGCAATACTCCCCAAGACGGTAATGATATTATTACCCTTAAAGGTAGCTACGGGAACTCGGTTGTCGATCTTGGCGGTGGCAACGACATCTTTACAGGTGGCGCTGGCAGCGATAACGTTTCTGGTGGAAATGGTATCGATACTCTTTTTGGCTTCGGAGGCAACGATCAATTAGTCGGAGATGCTGGTAACGACTATTTAATTGGTGGTGCTAGTGATGACATCCTGACAGGCGGTAGCGGTGAAGATTTCTTTATTTTTAATTCATCTAGCGATGGCATCGACACTATAACTGACTTTAATACAACTGACGATACAATTCGCGTCGTCAAATCTGGTTTTAGTAATGAACTTGTTGTTGGTACTCTGCTTGAGGATCAATTTGTTTTAGGAACAGCAGCAAAAGATGCGAGCGATCGCTTTATCTACGACCGAGCTAAAGGTACGCTTTTCTTTGATGCTGATGGCATAGGTGCTAATGGTAAACAAGTTCAAATTGCAACTCTCACAAACAAACCTGCGATCGGTTTTGCTGATATTGTCGTGATTTAAAAAAATATTCCATTGCTATTGTTGACTGTGAACTGTCAACGGTCAACAGTCAACAATAGACTTCTTGCATAAGTCGGGAAAAAATTCGCCCTATTTATAAATTACGCCCAACGGCAACTTGATATAAAGACTGAATTGTTCGCCCATCACTAGGGTATTCAACTACAGCGCAATTACAGATTACCTGAAAGCGATCGCCATCAAAACCTGTGAATATTTGCTGGCGTAATGTAGTTAAAATCTCACTCAGACGATGGTTAATTTCTGGTTTTGTTAACCCATAAATTCCTACTACAAAATCTCCATTACCCCAATAACCTAGAACTTCACCACTGCAAAATGCTGATTGAAATAAGCGACTCCATCTTTGTAATACTTGATTACCAGCCTCATGACCATATTTAATATTAATTTGACGCAAATCATTCACACTCAAAATCGCCAAACAAACAGATTGCTGATTTTTCTCGGCTTGAGTAATTAGGTGTTCTAAATTGCGGCGAGAGTGGAACTGATTTGCTATTCCTGTTAAAGGATCTTTCGTAGAAAGGGACTGAAGTAAACGACTGCGTTCTAGGCGATGGGTAATCCGTGCCAATAATTCCGCCCCAACCACAGGTTTAATCACATAATCATCTCCCCCCACTGCAAACACCTGCTGTACAATTTTGATTTCTCGATGAGCAGTGAGAAACACAATCGGTAATTCTTGCCATTGGGGATCGGTACGAACTGCTTGGCAAAGTTCAATGCCACTGATTTGGGGCATATCTACATCTAAAATCAATAAATCCGGTGTCGTAGATTGCAGTACTTCCCAGAAATGTAAGGGATTGTCCAATGCCGTCATCCGCATACCCCAAGGTTCTAACATTGGGCGCAGTGCTGCTAAAATCAGGGGATCGTCATCTACTGCCAATACATTGATCCGCAAAGAGCGAGTACGTTGTAATAGTTGAGACGAAACATCCCACACCTGAGCAGCTGTTACAGGTTTGGCTAGAAAACCCCGCGCCCCGCACTGAGCAAAAGTTACGCGTTCTACTAACTCATCATTACCAGCCAAAACTAGCACGGGTACGGCTGGGGTACGCGTTGCTAATTCTGACAGCAGTGCTAAACTTTCTTGCCGCTGCCCTACTTCATCTACATTTAGTACTACTAAATCAGGGGATGTGCTTTGCAAAAAGTTTTTTGCATCCTCTAAATTTGTTATTTGCTGCCAACACATTCCCATACATTCAACGAGTTGTTGCAACTGAGAACCGAGTTGGAGATTAGGGTCAATTAATATTAATTGGCTGCAAATTTCTGGGGCGATCGCTGTAGTTTGATTATCTACCTTTTGCCCCATTTGATTAATTAATTTACCCAAATCTTCGATCAAAGACAGTAATTGTCGCTTCTCACTTACAGACAAATCCCCATCTTTTCCTAAAATCTGTTCAATTTCCCGTGCTATTTGAGTGCCATTGTCTTGTTCAAACATCCCCAAGACACCGGCTAATTTGTGCGCCTCTCGTTCTGCGGATTTGCGTAAGTCCTGAGTCAGAGTTTCCTTAGAAAGCGCAGCTGCTAACTCTTCCAGCACCGCCAACCGCTGCACCATCAACCCTTCGTATTGTTTCCACAAGCCACCCATTGCTTGCTGAAACTGCTCCTCAACACCAGGACTTGCAACTACTTGCGTTTTTTCTTTCCCCCCCTTTCCAACCTGCTCCCCCTGCCTCCCCTGCTCTCCTTTTCCGGGATTCAGCCGATATCCCAAGCCATAAACGTTTTCAATCCAGTCTACTGCTCCGGCTGCTTTTAACTTTTGCCGTAAGTATTTAATGTGTGATTTTACAGTTTCTTCCTGGGGCGGATCGTCAAAAGTCCACAAATGCTCAATGATATCGCCGCGACTAAAAACACGCGAGGGATTCCTCAGAAATAGCTCCATCAAGCTATATTCTTTGGCAGTTAATTCTATGAGTTTGTTGTCATAGGTGACTTCGCAACTACTGGGATCTAGTCGTAGTGCGCATATTTCTAGTATCGGAGTAACAGGGCGATCGCCCCGACGTAGCAGCGCCCGTATCCTTGCTTGCAGTTCTCCCAAATCCAATGGTTTGATTAGATAATCGTCGGCACCTGCATCAAGTCCCTGAATCCGCTCTTTAGTACCATCTTTGGCCGTCATTAACAAAATTGGAGTAAAACACCCACCAGAACGCAATCGCTGACACAATGTAATCCCGTCCAGTTTCGGCAATCCTACATCTATCAGCAGCAGATCGTAGCTGGCATTTTGGGTGTATTCCCACCCCATTTGTCCGTCCTGTACCACATCTACAACATAGTGTTGTTTAGTCAAAGACTTCAACAAGACACTTGCTAAAACTTCTTCGTCTTCGATTAGCAAGATTCTCATCGCACCCGTCCAATATATAACTTGCTACATTCCCCAAAAAAGATAGTAGACTAAATAGTTAATTTTCTACAATAAAAAAATATAAATAAATAATCGGTATTGTTGATTTGATGTATGAAAACGATTATGCATAATATCAACATCCTTGTAGAGACTAGCAATTGCAACGTCTCTATTCCAGAGGAGGCCGGGCAATGAATCCGGTTTTCACACCACGCTTAAATCCTGCACCTTCATAAAAGCACAACGTCTCCTCACTTTTTGAGCTAGTTAAAAGCATCACTTTGTAACACTTTTGCTGCCATGCCAAATCCAAAGCATAATGCAGCACCCGCGTACCAAATTTCTGTCGCCGATAATCAAAGTGGGTGACAACATTTTCAATAATACCGTATGGACGTGCGCCCCGTGTCAAGTTGGGAACAATGGTTAAATTACACGTAGCAACTAACTCACCACCAATATCGGCAACTATGTAATACAAATGGCGATCGCCCAGAATATTATCCCAGATGGACTGCAACACGTCGTCAGCAGGTAGAGGTGCATCAACAGGATTGAGATGTTGATACAACGCCAGCAGTTGGGGAAGTTCGTCGCGTGCAATGAGGCGAACGGTAATTAGGGGTTTAGACAAAGCCGTAGTCCACTAGTTATGGCAAAAAGTCTATTTGAGAATTTGCATCTTCACCAAATGTCAAATTACGCGAATTTTAATTAAGTAGATTTAGGGTGTGCAAGGTCTTGTTTAGCTAACCAATCGAGGGTTTTAGTGGCTTAAGGGACTTCCAAAAAATAAAATATACAGTAGGGTGTGTTAGGCGAAAGCCGTAACGCACCCAAATACTGGCGGTGCGTTACGCGTCGCTAACACTACAAAACTGGCTATTTTTTTAATTGGAAGTCCCTAACTAACTGTATTCAAAAATTAAAGATGAGTTTTATATCTGTTTTTGAAATACTAAGATATACTGTGCTACGTAATATTTAAGTATATCATCTAAGTCTGGTGATATTACTCATTTTACGTAGAAAATATATTTTATGAATTTTTCCCTAAAACCCTTCCTGACACAGTTACACAACCAACTAAACGCCTTTTCTGATTCCGAAAACTTCTGGAATTTGTTAGATACTGTTTTTGGTGAATACACTAGTACTAGTGCGGAAAAACTGCGATCGCAGTGGCAGGTTAGTGATTTTACTGAATTACCTAAAATTGAGGTAATTAATAGTAGCATTCTGGGTAATGCGATCGGGGCTTATGCTGCCAGCAAGAATACAATTTATCTGTCTGATAAATTTGTTGCGAGTGCGTCTAGTGAATCGATTAACGCAGTTTTATTAGAAGAAATTGGACATTATATTGATGCTTACATTAAGAAAAAAGATACGCCAGGAGATGAAGGAGCAATTTTTGCAGCCTTAGTACAAGGTAAATTTCTAGACACTGAAACTTTAGAGGCGCTAAAAGCAGAAGATGACCGCGCCACAATTACCCTTAATGGTCAGCAAATTCAAGTCGAAGAAGCAAACTATTTTGGCGACAACAATGCAAATAATCTCGTCGGTGGCATTGACAAGGATCTTTTGATTGGTTTTGGTGGCAATGACACCCTCAATGGCAGTGCTGGCAATGATGGACTCTATGGCGACGATGGCAATGACTCCCTGGTTGGTGGCACTGGCGACGATAATGATAGCACTTATTTGGGATTTTTTGATACAAGTCGCTACGGA
>NZ_AP018223.1:83071-256983 GCF_002368035.1 Nostoc linckia NIES-25
TGATCTCTACGGGGGAGTTGGTAATGATAGCCTCAACGATGGAGATGGTAATGATAGCCTCGACGGCGGTGACGGCAATGATACTTTAAGACCAGGGACAGGAGCAGATACTATTGTTGGGGGAACAGGTTCAGATTACCTCGAATTAGATCGTTCTGACTTATCGACCGCCTTAACCCTGAATTATGTCGATCTTAATGTCTTTGCGACCATTGCTGATAGCACCTTTAAACAAGTTGAAACCATCCGTCTGTTGTCGGGCAGTGGCAATGATAATCTCAATTTAAGTGCAGCCATTGGCAATAATTATGTCGAAGGCAGAAACGGAAATGACACCATTTCAGGAAGTGTCGGAAATGAAGAATTTAGAGGTGGTCTTGGTCAAGATAGTCTTTTAGGACAAACAGGCAATGATAAGCTTTATGGAGAGGCAGGTAATGATACCCTCTTAGGCGGTGCAGGTAATGATTCCCTTTACGGAGGTACAGACAATGATAGCCTCTTAGGTGGAGAAGGCGATGACTATCTCAAGCCAGAAGAAGGAGCCGATACTGTTTTGGGAGGAACTGGCTCAGACCTTCTCGATTTAGACCATTCTGATCGATCTGTTGGCTTGACATTAAACTACACCAATGTCAATACCTTAACTACCATTGCCGATACCACCTTCAAAGAAATAGAAACCATTAGTCTGTTATCTGGAAGTGGCAGCGATAACCTGAATTTAAGTGCAGCCATTGGCAATAACTATGTCGAAGGCAGAGATGGCAATGACACCATCTCAGGCAGTGTGGGAAATGAAGAATTTAGAGGTGGTCTTGGTCAGGATAGTCTCTTAGGACAAGCAGGCAACGATAATCTTTATGGAGAGGTGGGTAATGATACCCTCTTAGGGGGAGAAGGCAACGATAGTCTTTACGGAGGTGCAGGTAATGATAGCCTCTTTGGTGGAGACGGTGATGACTATTTCAATCCCGCCGAAGGAGCCGATACGATTATTGGCGGCAATGGTATTGATACTCTACAATTAGACCGTTCAGGCAATACCATCACTACTAACTTTACTGTTACCTACACCAATGCTAGTGTTTTCGCAGTTTTAAACGATGTCACCTTCAAAGATATCGAATCTATTAACTTCATATCTGGCAGTGGTAACGATGTTTTGAATTTCAGTGCTACTACTCGGCAAGATATTATAGAAGGCGGAGATGGCAACGATAACATTATCACAGGCAGCGGCAAAGATCGCATTTATGGCGATACTGGCAATGATACTGTTTCCGGGCAAGCTGAGAACGATTTGATCTTTGGTGGGGTAGGTAATGACAGCCTCTCAGGTGACGGCGGCTCAGATGGTCTCTACGCTGGGGAAGGAGACGACTACCTCAAAGGTGGCTCTGGTAATGATAGGGATACCCTTCTTTACACAGAATATGTCTTCATTGACAGTAACGGTAATTTTATCATCGATCCTGGTGAACTGATTCCCATTAATTACTTCGCTGGACTGCGGGGCGAAGAAGGCAATGATACCTTGGACCCCGGACTCGGTGCTGATTATGTAGATGGCGGGACAGAAACTGATTTACTCAAGGTTGACTACTCTACCATTACTACTGCTGGCATCTCTACTACTGTGGGCAATAATGGCAGTGGAACCATTTCCGCAGGAGATAGTACTATCTCGTACTTCAATATTGAGCAGTTTGATATTCTTGGCACCTCACAAGCAGATAACTTGAGGGGAGGAAACCTCAGCGATACTCTCCGAGGCGGTGCAGGTAATGATACTCTCAATGGCAGTGGAACTAGCCCCAGTTTAAGTCAGGTAGACATTTTAACAGGAGGTTTGGGACGCGATCGCTTTGTTTTAGGAGATACAAATACAGTCTTTTACGATGACAATAATCCCTTAACTGCGGGAACAGACAGCTATGCGAGAATCACTGACTTTAGCACCAGTGAAGACATCATTCAACTTCGGGGTGTAAGTACTGATTATCGTTTAGTTATCTCCGGTACTAACACCCAGCTATTTAGAGATAAACCAGGAACCGAACCCGATGAATTGATTGCTCTTGTAGATGCTCAAACTGGGTTGAGTCTAACTAGCGGTTACTTTAATTACTCGTAACCGTTTGCGGTGCGAGCATTGGTCATTTGCTAATTATAGCAAGGGGCTGGGGATTGGGGACTGGTGAATAGGGGAAAAGGGCAAAGGGCAAGGGGCAAAGGTCAGATCCCCCCTTTTCCCTTTAACCTTTTCCCTTTTCCCTACCCGAAGGGTTTTGATCAATGACTAATGACAATTCAGTACGAACAACTCCAGCACGTTCGTGACGAGCTAGCAATTTAACTGTACTGCCTTGGGTAGCACTTACTAACCATTCCACTTTGGCGCGATCGCTTGTAGGATCGCTTTGTCGCCTATCAGGTGCTGAAGGTTTGTAGGCACGTCCTTCTAGTTGCCCTAACTCTTCATGGGGCTTACCTGTTACCAATGTTGCATCACCAGGCAATTCAATTTCACAAATACAGCCTCTTACCAGCTTTTTATCCAAGGCTTTTTGGGTGATGTATGTAGGCAGCCAGCCTGTATTATATATAACCAATTGCACTCGATAAATATCATTACCCAGGCTGTGAACGCTGGCTTCATAAATTTCTAAACGAGGGGAAATTAATAGATGCCACACCAGCCACTCAGGGAACAGGGCTAATTCTTTTTCCAGAAATTCTGGAGGCGGATTTGTCCAAGCGTACATTGTATTCCAACCGCCGAGTTCAATCTTTCCGAGTTGCGGATGGTCGAAAGGATACCAATCAATGTAACCTTTACCTGCAAGTTTTTCATCGTTCCAGCGCAGCAGTTTCAAGTCATCTTCTAAAGGATGTTCTCGCCGCCAGTCAATGTATTTGTAATCAGTGATTCCGGCTTGGCGTTGGGGACTCCATACTTCTACTGTCCAGGCAAATAAACCTTGATATTCATAAGCCCAGTCATCAAATGTACCTGTAATTACGTCTTTGGGGTCGTAGCGAAATTCATGAAAAGCAGAAATCGCTGGGTATTGGGTGAGTTCAGTACCTTTTTGACCAATGCGTTGGTAGGTGCGGAGGTCATTAACTGGGAATTCGTCATCGGCCAGGTGGGTGTAAGGACGGATGAGGACACCACTGTAGGTATGAAAAGCGATCGCCCCCGTAATATTCGGATGTGTGGTGATAAAATCAACAAGCGATCGCACTTCTGTTTCCGATGTCGGATAGGAACCAGCCCCCTGTTGCTCAAATTCTTGCCGCCACAAAAATGGAAAATTTCGGTTTAAATCTAATTTTTCTTTGGGAGGCTGAATTTTAATTTGAACTCCGTCGTAATTTTCTATCAGTCCTTCTGGCAGTAGGCGATAATACTGACCGCTTGTTTCTGTTGGTTCGCGCCGCACCAACAACCGTGGTTCGCTGGGGCAAACTTTCCAAGCGCCATTGGCATCGGGGATTCGCATCAGCAAAATCCGACCATCGCCATCGATGTCTGACATGACTAACCCATCGTTAGGTTCTTCATCATAGGGATAAGGACGGGTGCTTGAGCGAAGAAATTTTGGCTTATCAGCTAATGCTAACTCCGCACCATCAGGGTTAACACGGGGACAAATGTAGTAAGTGCGCGTATCCAAACAACGGGTAATTTCTGGGTGGGTGCCGTAGGCTGTAACTAACGTTTGCAAAAAGTAAAGGCAAACACTCGACGGTGCCAGTTCGGTAGCGTGAATGTTGCCGTCAATCCAGAGGGCAGGTTTTTCTACATCTAAACCAGTAGCGAAGTTAGTAACTGTTAATAGCCAGATGTCACGTTGTTCGTAACTTTTGCCGATGCTTTCGATGCGTACTAATTGCGGAAATTCCTCAGCAAAACCGTGAAGAATAAGTGTCAGGTCTTCGTAACGGTAGTATTTATCAAATCTAATATCTGGCATAACTAAACCTCACTATGCACCCGTCCTTCGTAAATCTACAATATCACTGACGAATCAAGCATCTGCCCATCGCGCAAGAGCGACCAAAAAAGTGCAAGCGTTAAAAGTGCTGAGTCATTTCAGGTAGAAGAAGCCGGTAGCCGTCTTGACTCTCAAAATTCAATCGATTTACAGCCTATTTCAGGTAAATGAAGTACATGGGTAGGGGCACAATATATTCTGCCCCTACAATTATCTGTACCTCACAAAGTAGCAATCTGCTGTAATTTCTGCAATTTACCAAGGCAATTTATTAAATATTTATTAAAATTATATATAATCCTGAAATTTATGCCTGAAACTCATTAATAACAGGTCTAACAATTAAAGCTAATTTAGCACTCTCAGCTTGCAAGTGCTAAATTATAACTAAAATTTAATAATCAATAATTCAGGATTCATTCTTCAGAACTCTGCAACTTAATTTTGTGCGAATGCTGGATGAATAAGTTAGTTAAAGTCGCTTCCTGATTGCATTATGAGTTTAAAATTCTCTTTTAATACCTACGATATAGACAGGGATTGTACTTTTTCTAGATGGCTAAGGTATTTGTCAGACATTATTTTAAGAATACAGATTTCACTGTAGTAATTAAAAACTGGGAGGATTACTATGAAATACACTTTTGATATTGTAGGAGTATCTTCACTGTTACAGTTTTTCGATCGCCAACAACAGATTTGGCAAGAACCATCCCGCCAAGGCGTAGAATATTTGGGAATGCATACCTGTACGCTAGATACATTTCTCAAATCTGTAGAATCAGTTCCACCGCAGCGAGGTTGGAATATGGATAGAGTTGTTGATACAGTGATTCAGTTTTGGGTAAATAACTCAGACAGTATTGATTATTGGAAATTATGTTTAACTAATGCTGGCAAAGATAATTTATTAGTCACAAGATTAGCAGATATAACCGCTTTACAAGCTGAATTTGAATCTTTATTAGATAAATAGGTATAGCAGTTTTAATTAAGATAAACCCATCTCTTTTTACAAGTGGGATTTGGTCTCGATTGTTGCTGATGACTGTTAACATTCAATACTGTTAACATTCAATAGTGTGAGAGTGTATTGCCATTGCGAGATGGAATGAAAAAGGCTTTTTTAATTCGGAACAACAAGAACCCCGGCTTATCAAAAAAGCCGGGGTTTTGAACTTTGGGATTTATTCGATATTTCACTACTGATACAGAATTTACTTACGTGTATCCATTCAAGTTGCCGATTATAGCGATTCTCGTTTGGATGCAACACGCTGTAGGGGCGCACAGCTGTGCGCCCCTACGAATCGACTTGTCTTGACTTTTGGCTTGAGTATTTTTTTATTCCGAAAACTCTTGTACATTCAACCTTTAAAGGTCATAAATACCTGGAATTTAAAACTTTGTTTGTTTCAAATATTGCTCTCAGTATTGACAATTAATAAATAATCGAATAACAAGGTGGCAGCAGCTTAAAAAAAAAGCGTTAGTGCATTCCTACCTAGAAACTAATTAACGCCCTTCATGAAACTTCATACGGAAAAGATAATTATGCCAGAAAATACTGAATACAGAGCTTCTAAGTCAGGAAATCAAAGTATTGCTTACAAAGAACGCCTAAATTCCTGGGCGATCGCTCGTTTGCTTCCGGATACGGAACGCGAAATTGTTGCTCGTTTCCGCAGTCGTTCGGATGCAGATGGTTATATACAACACTTGCGCCAAGAGATTCCCAACGCTTCTTTCGTAGTTGTGTTTGATTGCCAGCGCGAAGAAGCTGTGGTTTAAATTACAAGTTATTTTTCAATTTTTGGATGGAGGCTTCCTCCATCCGATAAAATTTTTACTTTTCTGGGTGCTTTCTCTAGCTGAAAAAAAAAGTTTAGGTTGACTTAAAAATCTTTCATGGTACTGTGGTGTAAATACCAGAATCATTTTTTTATCCTTTGGCTAAAAGTTTTCACCTATTTTTCTTAAAAATTGCGATCGCAGATAAAAATACTGGCTAAAATGTCACAACCCTACATTACAATCCAGGCTTCGCTTCAAAATTCTGGAGTTAATCAACGAAAAGGACAAAGCAACACCAAGTCACGGCAAGCCCTTTTAGACCATTAACTGTGGCGTTAACAGTTATAGCGGTTCCCAATCACATCAGGTACAGAAATTTGTAGGGGCGCATACCTATGCATTGGTGTCAACTTAAGCTCAAACGCTTATCCCACAGGTATTTTACCCCACCCCCAACCCCTCCCCTTGCTAAGGGGAGGGGAGGTTTTGCGTCAGCAGAGCCGGGGTGGGGTAACGCGGATCTTGATGGTAAGTGAGTAGAACTCGCTCATCACCTTTCTATCAGGGTTTCACGTTAAGTTGACACCAATGATAGCTATGCCCCCCTAACTTGTACCTCACTATAGCGGTTTTCAATTGAATGGAATACACTTTTGAAAATCAAATCATTGTAGGGGCGCACAGCTGTGCGCCCCTACTGCAAATTGCTATAGAACGAGAAATGCTATAGGAATCAACAGCAAATCCCACCCCCTTCTTATCTTCTAATAAAGTTTTTTGCCAAAAAGACAAGTACTTTACTTCAAAAAAATTCCGTAATTGCCCCCTTGCCATTGATATTTTAGATTACTTAGAAGTGAAGGTTAGCACAAAAAGCCCTGAAAGTGCTGGAGGGTTAATAAGTGGTCAAACAGCACCAATGTGATTGGTTCAAAGCTGTAAAATTTTGCCGCAAACGAGAATTCCTGGCACTTTTGCTAGGGATTTTATTCTCAATTTGCGTAATCTTACTGTGGCAAAAACTCTCATTGCTAATTGCAGGGTTATTAACACAAATTACAATGATTGCTGGATTGTTCGTTGCTGGATTATTGGTTACCAGTACGGTGACATTATCAATTTATTTTGCTCTGAACATACAAGCAAATAAGCGGCAGATAACAGCACTAAATCAGGAGTTCGCGCACAGGATTTTTGAACAAAAACAGATAGAAATTGCCCTCCGCGAAAGTGAAAACCGTCTGCGGCAGCTGTTGGAAACTGTCAGAGTTATTCCTTGGGAATTAGACTTAAAAACTTGGCGATTTATCTACGTGGGGTCGCAAGCGGTAGACATACTAAATTATCCCATCGCCCAGTGGTACGAGGAAAATTTTTGGGTTAATCATATACATCCACACGATCGACAAAAATCTGTTCGTTTTTGTCAAGAAGCAACTGCTAGGTGCGAAAATCACGAATTGGAATACCGGATGTTAGCAGCCGACGGGCGAGTTATTTGGGTGCGAGACGTTGTTAGCGTAGTTTGCGAAGCCGGAACCCCTACGATGCTGAGGGGGTTTATGTTTGACATTACTGATTTGAAACTGGTTGAAGAAACCTTGAGACTCAGGGAAAGGGCACTTGCAGCTACAAGTAATGGAATTGTGATTGCAGATGCCAGACTTGCACATAATCCAGTTATTTATGTCAACCCAGCTTTCGAGGAGATAACAGGTTACAGTGCTACTGATATAATTGGGCAAAACTGTCGATTTTTGCAAGGCACAGATACCGAACAACCGGCCCTCGACGAACTGCGGTCATCTATTAAAGCGGGAAAAAGTTGTAAAGTAGTTCTCCGCAACTATCGTAAGGATGGGATGTTGTTTTGGAATGAATTAAGTATTTCTCCTATTCATAATGAAAATGGCAAATTAAGTCACTTCATTGGCATTCAAACAGACATTAGCGATCGCAAACTTGCCGAAGCCCGTCTGCGCCACCAAGCCCTTACTTTTGAAACTATCCATGATGGCGCGATCGTTACGGATTTAACAGGAAGTATCATTGACTGGAATCCTGCTGCCGAAACGATGTTTGGCTACACCAAAGCCGAAGTATTGGGTAAAACTCCAAGTATTTTACATAAAGCCGAAGTCGCCGCAACATTAAGCACCGAAGTTCTCCAAACAGTAGCTCGCCAAGGACGTTGGTCAGGAGAAATAAATTTTATTCGTAAAGACGGCAGTCAAGGAATTTGCGAAACAACAGTAGCAGCTTTACAGGACGAACAAGGGCAATTTGTTGCCACTATTGGCATCAATCACGACATTACCGAAAGCAAAAGAGCTAAAGAAGCACTGCAAAGGCAATTACATCGCACCCTACTACTCGAACAAATTACTCAAGAAATTCGCCAAAGTCTGGACACAAGCAAAATCTTTGAGACGGCTGCTACTCAAATTGGCAAAGCATTTCGAGTCGATCGCTGTTTAATTCATTCTTACATTCATGACCCCATCCCCCGAATTCCCCTAGTCGCAGAGTATAACGTTCTCCCTGGTTACTGCTCGATATTCAACTTGGAAGTTTTGATCGCTAACAATTCCCATACTGAGCAGATGATGGCACAAGAAAGTGCGATCGCCTCCCCAGATGTTTACATCGATCCTTTATTCCAAGGGACTGAGCTTACCTGCCGACAAATTGGGCTAAAATCGATGCTTTCAGTCCGCACTTCTTACCAAGGAGAACCAAACGGTGCTATAATTTTGCACCAATGTAGCCATTTTCGTCAGTGGACACAAGATGAAATTGAATTACTAAAAGCAGTGGCAGCTCAGTTGGGTATTGCTTTGGCACAAGCTCACTTACTCGAACAAGAAACTCGCCAACGTGAAGAACTCACTTTGAAAAACTTCGCTTTGGAGCGAGCCAAACGTCAGGCAGAAGCCGCAAATCTCGCCAAAAGCGAATTTTTGGCGATGATGAGCCACGAAATTCGTACCCCCATGAATGCGGTTATTGCCATGACAGGCATGTTGCTGGATACTGAATTGACACCTCAACAGCAAGACTTTGTGGAAACAGTTCGCAGCAGCGGTGATGCCTTACTCACCATCATCAATGACATTTTAGATTTCTCCAAAATTGAATCGGGAAAACTGGAACTCGAAGAACAGCCCTTTGATTTGAGAGCTTGTGTCGAACAGGCTATCTACCTTCTAGCCCCAAAAGCTGCCCAAAAGGGTATCGAATTAGCTTACCTAATGGAGCCGCAAGTTCCCACCCACATCATCGGTGATTTGACTCGTCTGCGCCAAGTTTTGATGAACCTACTCAACAATGCCATCAAGTTTACTGAAAAAGGAGAAGTGGTGCTTTCTGTAGGATTGGCGACTGGCGATTTAACTCAAGAAACTTCTTCCCACCCCCCAGTCCCCAATCCCCAATCCCCAATCCCCAATCCCCAATCCCCAGTCCAAATTCAATTTGCCATCAAAGATACAGGTATTGGCATTGCACCAGAAAAACTAGAACGGTTATTTCAACCTTTTACTCAGGCTGATGTTTCTATGACTCGCCGATATGGCGGTACAGGGCTGGGACTAGTAATCAGCAAGCGGCTTAGTCAGATGATGGGCGGTACCCTTTGGGTAGAAAGCCAGGGGTTTGTTGGTGGCAATCCCGGTACATGGAAAAGTAAAAAATCATCTTCTTACTCTTCCCAAGGTTCAACATTCTACTTCACCATTAAAGCTCAAGTGGCTGCTGTGGCAGAAGAAGCTGAATTTAGCGCTTTGTTAGTGGAGCTGGCCGGAAAGCGGCTATTGATTGTAGATGACAACCTCACCAACCGCAAAATTGTCAGCTTGCAAGCAGAGTCTTGGCAGATGCAAACTTATGCTGCCAAATCTGGTGAAGAAGCTTTAGCTCAACTGGCTCAGGGAATGCAGTTTGATATTGCCATTTTAGATATGCAGATGCCAGAAATCGACGGTCTAACCCTGGCTCGGCAAATCCGCAAGGAACCTGGCTGTGAAAATCTACCTTTGGTAATGCTGACCCCTTTGGGTAAACTAGAAACTTCCCTCGATTTTGGTGATGTACAGTTTGCTGCTTCTTTGAGCAAACCAATTAAACAATCTCAACTCTATGATGTTGTTACCCGTGTTTTGGGTAATCGCCCTACTCCAGCCAGTATTTCTCCTTCCCATTGTCCCCTAGTCGATCGGCATTTGGCATATCGATCGCCACAGCGGATTCTGTTAGCAGAAGATACACTAGTCAATCAGAAAGTTACTCTACTGATGCTACAGAAAATGAGTTATCAGGCAGATGTAGTAACGAATGGGCTAGAAGTGTTGAAAGCGTTGGAAAAACAGCCTTATGACGTAGTTTTGATGGATGTCCACATGCCCGAAATGGACGGGTTGGAAACAACTCGGAGAATTTATCAACAATGGGAAGTTGGTTTTCGTCCCTATATCATTGCCATCACTGCCAATGCCATGCGGGGCGATCGCGAAGCTTGTCTAGCCGTCGGTATGAATGACTATATTAGTAAACCAGTTCATATCGAGGAGTTAGCCCAGGCACTCAGCAAATGTCCACCCCAAAGAACTAAACAAGATCGAGTAATGTCTTGGGAATTGCAACCACTGGGTAATATACTCCAGGAGAAACAAAACCAGACATTTAATAGTGTTAAGATTGATGCCAAAACTATCAAATCCTTGCGTAATATCCTTAGAGGAGATAATGCGGCATTTGCAGAACTGATTGAGTGCTATCTGACAGAAACTCCGAAACTGGTGCAAAATATCAGCACAGCGATCGCAACTCAAGATCCCCAGACTTTATGGAAAACAGCACATCAACTCAAATCCAGCAGCGCCTCTGTGGGAGCGATGGGTCTGGCGCAACTTTGCAAGCAATTAGAAGCGCAAGGACGGAGCAACAAATTCCAAACCAGCTTAGAGGCGATATCACAACTACACCAAGAATATGAACAAGTTAAAACTGCTTTACAAAAAGAACTTGCTAAGGAAGGATAATGAAAGCCAACCCTCAAGAAAGCAAATCATTAGTTTTAATCGTTGATGATGAACCATTCATCCGGATGATTTTACGCAATTTCTTGGAGCGGGAAGCATATCAAATAGTCGAAGCTCGAAATGGTATAGAAGCTTTAACTATATATAACCAAGTTTACCCAGACATAGTACTCCTTGATGCCATCATGCCAGATATGGATGGGTTTGAGTGTTGCACTCAATTACAAATTCTCGATCGTAGTAAGTACACTCCGGTATTAATGATTACAGGGCTGGAAGATGAAGAGTCAGTTGACCGTGCATTTGAAGTCGGGGCAATGGACTATATTACCAAACCAATTCACTGGCCAGTTTTGCGACAACGTGTAAAACGGTTAATTCAACAATCTCAGTTACAACAAAAACTCGAAGCTGTGAATCTGGAATTGCAACGATTAGTTACTATTGATGGATTAACTGAAGTAGCAAACCGCCGGGGGTTTGAGGAGTATTTTTACCAAGAGTGGCAGCGGATGAAACGGGAACAACAGCCACTATCTTTGATTCTTTGCGATGTTGATTTTTTCAAATCATACAACGATACTTATGGTCATCGAGCAGGCGATCGCTGTCTCATCAAAATTGCTCAGGCCATCAAAGATATTGTCAAACGTCCTGGAGATTTAGTTGCTCGTTATGGTGGCGAAGAATTTGCTGTAATTCTACCTAGCACAGATACCCAAGGGACGACTCATGTTGCGGAAAAAATTTGCGATGCTGTCCGCCAATTGGCAATTCCTCATCAGAATTCAGAAGTTAGTCATTATGTGACCATGAGTGCTGGGTTTACCACAGTAATTCCTCAAATAAATTCTGACTTGGAAGAAATGATTGCCGCAGCAGACCGCGCATTATATCAAGCAAAAACAGCAGGACGCGATCGCTTTGTGCAAAATATCCCAGCTATTAAAAAGTAAACTACCCCCACAAAACGCGGGGATGATTGTTGGTAGGACTTACGCATTGACAAGAAATACAAAATATGAATAATTAAAAAACCACATTTGTTGTAGGGGCACAGCAGTGCTGTGCGCTTACACCGAGGGTCTATTTACGATCGAATAATCATTAATAAAAGCCTGAAACGACCTATGCATGTAAATTCACATCATGATTAATTTGTACAGTGCGTAAGTCCTAGTTGGTGCAAATCCAAAATTATCTCACCGAACTTCTTCGCTGCGGAAGCCCCTGGCTTTAAGGAGTCTCGATGATTGCAGTACCACCAGCCTACACAAGTCAAACCTGCCATCAATGTTTGCACATTGGGTTGAGGTCGGTTGAAGAAGGCAGAAGGCAGGAGGCAGAGGGTAGAAGGTTCTTTTCTCCAAGGGGATTCAAACCCCTCCTGAAAAGAAACCACCTTTCTTGAGGCTTGAGTGCGTAAGTCCTAAACACTTAATTTTACTTTTAGATTTTAATTTGCTGAAATTATTAACTTTGGTGTCAAAAGATAAAGTAAGATTCACATCTATAACAGTCCCCGTATAATTCCATAAATCAGGCTCAAAAATTGTTCAGTGCGATGATTAATAAATATACTTTTAAAATATTGTTAAAAAACAAATTATACAATCCTGTGGGGTGGGCATCTTGCCCGCCCGCAATCATGGGCGGGCAAGATGCCCACCCTACAAGAAATAATTGGACATTTTCTGATTGGCAAGTTCCTAATATTCTAATGTTCTGGTTATTACCAGTGAGTGTGTTTGTATCTCTGTGTAGCCTTCCTTCTACACCCCTAAAAGCTCAGACTGTTGATACCACACGGCTACCAAATAACAATTCGATCTTGTCGCAACAAATCCCACCACCACCACCGCCACAGGATGTCCAACCACCTGCGCCTTCTCCGCTTCCCTCACCAGAAGTACCACAGCCACTTCCCCCACCAGCAGAACTATTTCCGTCCTCTCCCCCGGCTCCCACACCTGAGCAACCAGTTCTTAACAAATCTCCTCAAACTATTGTCGTTGAACGGTTTGAAGTTATTGGCAGCACAGTTTTCACTCCCCAACAGTTAGCCGAAGCTACTGCTGAATTTACTAAACGACCGATTTCCCTCACCGAAGTCTATCAGGCACGCTCAAAAATTACTGAGCTATACGTCAAAAATGGTTACATTACCTCCGGTGCCTATATCCCACCTCAAACAATCCAATCCGGTGTCATAAAAATTCAGGTCGTTGAAGGTAAATTAGAAGACATTCAAATAACTGGTACTAGGCGGTTGAACCGCAACTATATCCGCAGCCGACTAGCAATAGCTACATCGCCTCCTCTAAATCGGCAGCGTTTATTGGAAGCATTACAACTTTTGCAACTTAATCCTTTGATTGAAAACCTGTCTGCGGAACTTTCAGCGGGGTCGCGCACCGGTGTGAGTTTGTTAGAAGTCAAAATTAACGAGGCAAAAACCTTTAGTAGCCAAATAGCTCTAGATAATGGGCGATCGCCTAGTGTAGGTAGTTTCCGACGCCGATTACAATTGAACGAAGCCAACTTATTGGGATTGGGAGATAGTCTAGGTATAGCTTACACTAATACCGATGGTAGTAACTCCTTTGACGCCAGCTACACCTTACCACTCAATCCCCGCAACGGTACCCTTGCCTTCAACTATGGCATCACGTCGAGCAGTGTCATTGAACCTCCTTTCAAGATTTTAGATATCGAATCAGATTCTCGTTATTACGAACTGACATTTCGCCAGCCAATACTTCAAACTCCCACACGAGAATTGGCCATTGGGTTAACAGCTTCCCGACGGGAAAGCGATATTTCGTCCTTATTACAGAGAGAAGGGATACCTGCATCTGAAATTTCACCTGGAGCTGACGAACAAGGACGCACTAGAGTATCTGCATTACGATTTTTTCAAGAATGGACTTCTCGCAACAGCCGTGAAGTTATCGCCCTCCGCTCTCAATTCAACTTGGGCATTGGTGCCTTGGATGCCACGATAAATGAAAATCCTCCCGATAGCCGTTTTTTTTCTTGGCAAGGACAAGCCCAGTGGGCCCGCCTTTTAGCTCCCGAAACCCTACTATTACTGCGTTTAAATACACAATTAGCATCCAGAAGACTTTTGCCCATAGAACAATTTGGGTTGGGCGGACTAGATAGCATTCGAGGCTATCGTCAGGATTATTTGTTAACAGATAATGGCACTTTTGTTTCAGCTGAAGTTCAAATACCAATTCTACGTTTATCGCAGATAGATAGTACTTTGCAGGTCGTCCCCTTTGTTGATTTTGGTGTTGGTTGGAACAGTTCTGGTAGAGAGAATCCCGACCCTAATACCCTAGCTGCTGTTGGTTTGGGGTTGCGTTGGTCACAGGGCAATCGCTTCACTGTTCGTCTTGACTGGGGAATTCCTTTAGTATCTGTTGAATCGGGCGATCGCACATTACAAGAAAACGGTTTGTATTTTAGCTTATTCTATAATCCTTTTTAATTCTGCCCAAGTTGACAATTAGAGTTTTTCAAAAAGTGATAGGGTTAGGAGAACAGGGAAAAGGGGAAAGGTTTGGTATTTTCCCTTTCCCCTTTAACCTTTTCCCACAAGAGTGCAAAAAGCAATTGATTGCAAGAGGTCTAATATCTTTCCTGTATTCTGACTCGTGAATTCTGTTTGATAAAGATTTGTTACTTTCTGAAAAGTCGTTTTGTATCTTTGGAACAGTTTGTCGAAGAAATGCCTGTAGTAGGCCATACTTGTCGGTTAAGGGGAAAAGGGGAAGGGGAAAGGGGAAAGGGGAAAGAAAAAACCTTTACCCTTTAACCTTTTCCCAAAACCCAATTCCGAGTTAAAAATGCACAAAGCGAGCAGTATTGCTGTAGTAGGGATTTGATAGGACTGCTGTCAACAAACTCAGCACAACTTCAAAAGGCTTCTTTCCTGTTAAGGGTTCACCTTTCTCTGTTCCCTCCCTACACAAATAATTTTAGAAAGTAAACCGGATTCCTATATTTGGAATTTATCATGCTGACGCAGCAATAAACGATAGTTACATACTCTGTGGAGTTTCCGTAATTTAAATATCACTTTAAAAATAAAAATCCGCAAATCTACCAAGTTTTCAATTCTGTGTTTTCTTTTATTTTGGGTATCCTAAAAAAGGAAAGGTTAGATGGTATAGATGGAGGAATAAAGCTGATAAATTATGCATAACTTGAGAAAACAGCTAGGACTTATATGGCAAAAACTGGTTAAAGAATTAACCATCTCATTGCAGGAGGTAAATTCTCAAGATAAAAGTCGGTTTGGCTTATTATATAAATTTTTTAATCTATAGATAGTAATAAATTTAATTGAGTAAAATTCCCCAAAGTAGAGCTTAAAAAGCCGAACTTATGGGAGAAATATTTTTCAGACTAAAACCCAAAAATATGAAAATTTGAGGAAGAATCATGCTAGGAAATGAGCGGGAAAAAATACGCCATCTATTGGTCATCCAAGACCTACAAGGGCGGCGAACTGTCCCTTTAAGAGAGGCTACTTATTCTCTAGGGCGGCATTCCGCGAATAACATTGTCCTAGCTTCCCGGTCAGTATCAATGCAACATGCAATTCTATTGCGGGTAACTGTACCAGAAACTGACCAATATGGCTTTCAGATTATTGATGGAAACTATAAGGGAAAAGGAAGTACCAATGGCTTATTTGTAAATGGCGATCGCTGCTTCTCTCACAACCTCAAACATGGAGATGTCATTGCCTTTGGGGGCAATCAAGCTCAAGCTAAATATTATGCTGTTTCCAATCTCTCAGAACAAGCATTTTCAGAATCTTCTGAAGTTGAAGATTTATCTGATTTTTTATCAGAGCAAGCCGATCCTGCCAATCCTTTTCAAACCCTAGCCGTCGATCCTACCTTTGAAGCAGCGACTGAAGCTGCTCTTGCTCGCCTAGCCTCCTTCCCCGAACTAATTCCCAATCCAATTATCGAGATGGATTTGGAGGGAAGAGTAACTTATCTCAATCCAGCCGCAACTTTCAAGTTTCCCAAAATCAGGGAAACTGGGATGCAACACCCAATTTTAAAAGGACTTTTGAGTGCAGCTAACAGTTTAGAAAAAAATTCATTTATGCGGGAGGTGGAAGTAGGTACAGAAGTTTTTGAACAATCGGTTCTCTACCTCCCTGAGAGCGATTTAATTAGAACTTTTATTGCCAGGGATATTACAGAGCAAAAACAAGCGACAGCTGAACTACGCCAGCGCGATCGCTTGCTCCAAGCGGTTGCAGAAGCCGCTAATTATTTGCTGGGCGAAATGAACTACGAAACAGGCATTGACAAAGCTCTAGCTGTTTTGGGCGAAGCCGCCAAGGTCGATCGCGCTTATCTTTTTCAAAATCATCCCCATCCAGCCACAGGACAAATAGCAGTCAGTCTGCGGTTTGAATGGACACACTCTTTTATTGAAAATACTTACGAAGATTGGCAAAATCAGCCTTATGAAGCTTCTGGATTAACCCGTTGGTATAATGTTCTCTCTACTGGGCAGTCAATTAGCGGACTCACCCGAACATTCCCCGTTGCCGAACAAGAATTGTTGATTCGAGACAGTATTCAATCTCTACTTCTAGTGCCTCTGCGGTTAGACAACGAGTTTTGGGGTTACCTTGGTTTGGCAGACTGCACCTATGAGCGTCATTGGTCGAGGCACGAAGAATCTGCCCTCTTGACAATGGCTGCCAGTATTATCGGTGCGCGGCAACGTCAGCAAGTAGAAGAACAGATTCGCTATCAAGCCCTCCATGATATGCTCACAGGCTTACCCAATCGTCTACTATTTGACGAGATGCTAAGCAAAGCCCTGCCTAACGCAACTCGTAACGGGGAAAGTTTAGCCGCGATCTTTCTCGACTTGGATCGCTTCAAAACGATTAATGATACTCTTGGGCATACACTAGGAGACAAATTACTACAAAAGGTCGCCCAAAGATTAAAAGATTCACTGAGAAAGGGAGACACCGTAGCTCGTTGGGGAGGCGATGAATTCACCATTTTACTGCCGCGAGTGAGTAGTATCGAAGAGGTAACCCAAGTAGCCGAGAGAATTTTACAAACCTTAGAAGATGCCTTTTTTCTCCAAGACCACGAACTTTACATCAGTGCCAGTCTTGGTATTGCTTTGCTCGACAACAACAGTCCTGACGCCGAAACACTAATCCAGCACGCAGATACAGCTTTGTATCATGCTAAAGACAAAGGACGAAATAATTACCAATTCTACAGCGCTTCCCTGAGCGCCAAAAATCCCGAACTCCTGACTTTAGAGAAAAGCCTGCGTTATGCCCTAGAACGCAAAGAATTTTCTTTGTACTATCAACCTCGTGTGAACATTGCCACAGGGGAAATTACTGGAATGGAGGCTTTGTTGCGTTGGCATCACCCAGAGATGGGATTGGTTGCGCCCAGTGTTTTCATTCCCCTGGCAGAACAAAGCGGATTAATTGTCCCCATCGGCGAATGGGCGCTGCGAACAGCCTGTAGGCAAAATAAAGCTTGGCAAGATGCAGGATTACCACCCCTGATGATGGCGGTTAATCTTTCTCTCAAACAGTTTCGTCAACCTAAATTAGCAGAAACTGTAGCTAAAATTCTCGAACAAACGGGGCTAGAAGCTCGCTTTTTAGAGTTAGAAATTACTGAAAGCACAGCCATTGAAGATTTAGACTTCACCCGCACCGTATTAGAAGATTTACAGCAAATGGGCGTTCACATCTCCATTGATGATTTTGGTACTGGTCATTCTTCACTCTCCCGCCTACAGCTTTTGCCACTCCACAATTTAAAAATCGATAAGTCTTTTGTCCAAGATTTGACGCGTGATGTCAAAGTTGCTCATATTATCAAGGCCATAGTTACCTTGGGGCGGAGTTTGGGGTTGAGGCTGACAGCCGAAGGGGTAGAAAACGAAGAAGAATTGGAGTTTTTAAAGTCTATCAATTGCGAAGATGTACAAGGTTTTCTATTCTACCGCCCACTTTCTGCCCAGAAGGCAACAGAAGTCCTTGAAAGTAAGCGACCAAGAGTCTAGGACTAGTAAACGCCAATCTCCGGTGGCCTTACTCATCCGTCTTCTGCTGTGCAGCAAATCTCGCTCCAGAAGGGATGCCCCATACCCATCAATAGTTCTTGGTTGACCTACTTATCAAGTTCGGATGATTAGTTATGATTGCAGTCCTCGCGTTACCCCTCCCCAACCCTCCCCTTAGCAAGGGGAGGGTGCCGTAAGGCGGGTGGGGTGTTTCAGAATTTATAAGTAATTAAGCGAACTTGATATTAAAGGGAAAGAAAAAACCTTTTCTGTTTATGCCAAACCCAATTCTGAGTTAAAAATGCTTAACCAAGAAATATTGCGATACCCAATCCCTATTTTTCCTGCTAGCGAACTATTGACTTCCAGTAATTATATTGAGAGACTAATAGTTAGTTTTTCTAATTAATTAGGTGCATCGAAAATTGTGACAATAATTACGGGAAAAATCAATCGATCGCAACCTCCTAGCGAGCCAAAATCCCTGATTTTGCAAACTGAGGAACTGACGCGCCGTTTTGGCAAATTCACCGCTGTTAATGACCTGAGCATATCTGTGGAACGAGGTGAAATATTTGGGCTGCTGGGGCCGAATGGGGCAGGTAAAAGTACAGTAATTAAAATGTTGACAACTTTACTGCCTATCAGTGCGGGGACAGCAATCTTAGCCGGCTACGATGTGAGTCGTCAATCCGATCCTGTCAGACGCGCCATCGGCTATGTACCCCAGGCGCTGTCTGCTGATGGGAGCCTCACGGGTTACGAAAATCTGTTAATCTTTGCCAAGTTGTATGAAATACCGAAAAAAGGACGCGATCGCCGCATCTGGGAAATTCTAGAATACATGGGTTTGGAAGATGCTGGCAAGCGTTTGGTACGCACCTATTCTGGTGGCATGATCCGCAAGTTGGAAATTGCCCAATCGATTTTGCATCAACCCGAAATTTTATTTTTGGATGAGCCGACTGTGGGACTCGACCCCATCGCCCGCACGCAAGTATGGCAACTCGTTCAGCAACTCTGTACTGATTACGGCACAACTATATTTTTAACAACCCACTTTTTAGAAGAAGCAGACAGTTTGTGCGATCGAGTGGTAATTATGCAACAAGGCCAAGTCGTGACCACAGGCGCACCGAGCGACTTAAAAGCCTCCTTGGGCAAAGCAAACGCAACTTTGGATGATGTCTTTATTCACTACACAGGCAACCAATTAACATCAGGAGTCAACTACCGTGACACAGCGAGAACCAGACGCACTGCTGGGCGGTTGGGTTAAAGTACAACAGCTACAACCTACCCGCCGACGTAATTTCATCTCTGCAATTAGCGAGCTAGTGACCAAAACCCTAGCGATCGCGGAATTAGAAGTACGCAAACTCCGCCACGACCCCACTGATTTAATCGTTCGAGCCGTGCAACCCAGCTTATGGTTGCTGATTTTTGGGCAAGTTTTCTCCCGGACTCGCGCCATTCCCACAGGCGACTTACCTTATTTGGATTTCATCTCTGCTGGGATTCTGGCTCAGAGCGTTTTATTTGTGGCAATTTTCACTGGTGGGATGACGCTGATTTGGGAACGGGATTTAGGGATTGTGCATAAATTCTTAGCTAGTCCGACACCTCGTGTGGCGATGGTTTTGGGCAAAGCACTGGCGTGTGGGGTGCGGTGCTTATCCCAGGTCGCCGTCATTTACGTTTTAGCATTTTTATTAGGTGTCAAACTCAATCTCCATCCCCTAGCGATTCTGCAAGTGCTACTGTTGGTGATGCTAGCGGCGGCTTGCTTTTGCCTTTTTTCCTTAATCATTGGCTGTTTAGTGAAAACGCGAGAACGGATGACGGGTATTGGGCAATTATTAACGATGCCCTTATTTTTTGCTAGCAATGCCATCTATCCCATCTCGTTGATGCCCGATTGGTTAAAATTTATTTCTCATCTAAATCCTTTGACTTATGAGGTAGACGGCTTACGCGGCACCATGTTGTTGAACGGCACTACCATCTATGGCTTTGGGCTTGATTGTACAATTCTCTTGTTAACATTAATAATCTTAGCCATCATTGCTGGAAAACTTTATCCACGGGTGGCAATGTAATCAGGAGAACAACAATCCCATGACCTTGGATAAACCAACTCAAGGTACAACTTCCGAAGAATGTGCTGCCAGAGTAATGGAAACAGTTCCACTAGTGATGCGGTTTATCCGAGCCGATATGCGTGCCCACAGTGCCGCTTTTTTATCTATACCTCAGTTGCGATCGCTAGCATTCATCAACCGCAATCCCGGTGCTTCGTTATCTGACCTGGCAGAGCATTTGGGTGTCACCTCTGCCACAGCATCAGCGACCATAGAACGCCTAGTACAACGCAACTTTGTCGAACGTATTGCCGACCCTCAAGAGCGGCGGCGAGTGCTGCTCAATCTCACTGAGGACGGAAAACGGCAACTCAAACAATCCCAAGATCAAACTCGCGCTCATATTACCGACCTGCTCCAAGGTCTGACAGAAGAACAAATTTCCAACATTGAAGAAGGCTTAACTCTACTAAAAAATGTCTTCGAGCAAACAGAAATCAAATCGCCATAGCCCTCATGTTGCACAGCACGATCCCTTTGCAGCCCTGAGGTTTCGGGACTATCGGTTATTTACCATTGGCCGCCTCCTGCTGTTCGTGGGGTCGCAAATGCAAACCGTAGCCATTGGCTGGGAACTTTATGAGCGTACTGGCTCGGCTCTGGTTCTAGGTGGGGTAGGCTTGGCGCAAGTCTTACCGATGATTGCGCTCACCTTGATTGCTGGAGATGTCGCCGATCGCCGCGATCGCAAACTCACCATGTTACTCTCAGTCATGTTGCTAGCTCTGTGTTCCCTAGCTTTAGCAGTACTTTCCTATACTCAAGGTGTAGTTTTTCTGATTTACGCCTGCTTGGTTTTAACAGGTGTTGCTAGGGCATTCCTCAAACCCGCCAGCGATGCCCTGATGTGGCAGTTGATACCTGTAAATGCTTTTACTAACGCTGCTACGTGGAATAGTAGTAGCTTTCAGTTAGCGTCAGTCATCGGTCCCGCTTTCGGAGGATTCGGGATTGCGCTGTTGGGAAGCGCCACAGGAGTATATATTGCGGCAGCGATCGCCGCGTTACTGTGTTTTATTTTAACCCTGGCGATTACAGAGAAAAAAGGCATCCGCCCCAGCGAACCAATATCAATCAAAGCCCTCACCGCTGGTGCTAAATTTGTCTGGGAAAATCAGTTAATTCTGGCAGCGATCGCATTGGATATGTTTGCTGTATTGTTGGGTGGGGCGATCGCATTACTACCCATCTTTGCCAAAGATATTTTACATGTCGGCCCAGTGGAGTTGGGATATTTGCAAGCAGCCAATTCCATCGGTGCTTTGACTATGGCCATTACCCTGGCGTATCTACCACCATTACGCAAAGCAGGCCCGGCTTTGTTGTGGTCAGTGGTTGGCTTTGGCGTTGTCACAATTATCTTTGGGCTTTCTCGTTCGTTTTGGCTATCTATGTTGATGCTGATACTCGCTGGCGCACTCGATAGCATCAGCGTTGTGATTCGCCATACATTAGTTCAAATCAGAACCCCGGATTATTTACGTGGGCGAGTTGCTGCTATCAATAGCGTGTTTATTAGTGCCTCAAATGAATTAGGAGGCTTTGAATCAGGCTTGACTGCTGCCTTATTTGGCCCGGTGGTTTCCGTTGTTGGTGGTGGGATTGGCACAATTTTAGTAGTAATTGCTACAGCAATGATTTGGCCCGGAATTCGCAAGTTAGGTGCTTTGCAGGAGTATAAGGTAAGTGAGTAGAGGTAGGAGGCAGGAGGCAGGAGGCAGAAGGCAGGAGGCAGAAGGCAGGAGGCAGAAGGTTCGGTTCATACTAAGTTGCAATCAGATATAGTATTTCTCCCCCTGCCTCCCCTGCTTCCCCTGCTTGCCTAAATGTATCAATCTTAAAGTGAAACGGTATTACTTCTTGCAGTTCCCTACTTAGTTTGTATAAGTGCGATGACAGCTTGAACTAATTTTTCAGGCTCCAGTGGCTTTGTAACATGTTGTTGAAAGCCACTTTTTAAGGCTTGCTGACAATCATCAACTCTTGCATAGGCAGTCAAGGCAATTGCTTTTATCTGTCCGCCTTGTTGAGGGGGTAAAGTCCGGATTTGTTGAAGCAGGGAATAACCATCGACTCCGGGCATTCCAATATCACTGACTAACACATGGGGTTGGAAGGATTCCAAGATTGCTAGGACTTCAGCCGCGCAGGTAACGGCGATCGCTTCTGCTCCGTACTGGGTAAACAGTACTGTTAATAGCTCGCGAACATCCGGATCGTCATCCACCGCTAAGACTCGAATTCCTTTAAGATCCAGTTCTCCAAGTGACGACGGCTGTTTGTGTTCAATTTGGGCTTCAACATTCAGCAGGGGCAAGCGGACTGTAAAGGTGGCTCCTAACCCTTCTCCTGGGCTATCAGCGGCGATGGTACCGCCGTGTGCCTCAACCAATTGACGGACGATCGCCAACCCCAGCCCTAATCCGCCATACTTGCGAACGATGGAGGTATCCTCTTGGCGGAAGGATTCAAAGATGTGGGGAAGGAAGCCTGGGCTGATGCCTTTACCTGTGTCTGCCACTGTAATTTCTGCCTGATTATCGACTTTTTTCAATTCAATGTCTACTCGTCCGCCACTGCGGCTAAATTTGATGGCATTGGACAACAAATTCCAGACAATTTGCTGGAGGCGGGCGGGATCGCCAGATACTTGTCCAATATTAGGTAATAAGGTGTGAATTGAGATCGATTTAGCTACCGCTGCGGTTCTTACGGTATCGAGGGCGGCTTCAATAATGAAGGCTAAATTGACAGAGGTTACATTTAAGCTGAGTTTGCCGCGCACAATTTTGGCAACATCAAGCAGGTCATCAATTAATTGAGTCTGCAATCTGGCATTGCGTTCAATGATAGCTAGGGCTTCGTTAGTTTTGGTTTCACTGAGTTTGCGCGTTTGCAATAACCTTGACCAGCCAAGTATGGGACTGAGGGGCGATCGCAATTCGTGGGAGAGAACAGCCAAAAAATCATCTTTGATGCGATTTGCGTGTTCGGCGGCTTCTCGTGCTGCTTGTTCGCGCCGGAGTAGTTGTTCCCGTTCTGCCTCAGCCCGTTTTTTCTCAGTAATGTTGAGAACTGTACCGATGAAGCGAATAGCTACTCCTACCTGGTTAAAAAAAGCTTTTCCCTTTGCCGCAATCCACCGTTCTATGCCGTCTTCTATGCCCACGGTGCGGTACTCAATGTCATACTCGCCGCCGCTTTCAGGATTGAACGATTGTAGTACAACCTGATGGGTGCGATCGCGGTCTTCTGGATGTAAGCCTGCCAGGAAAATATCATAGTTGACTTCGGCTTGGGGTGACAGCCCAAACATAGCTTTGCATTGCTCGTCCCATTGCAATACTTTTGTAATTGGGTTGAAGTCCCAGATTCCTAACTCGGCTGATTCAAGGGCGAGTCGCAGGCGGTTTTCACTCTCCCTGAGTTCCTGCTGTACCTGGCTAATTTCGCTAATGTCCATCACTGCTACCCCAACTCCGATCGCTTCACCATTAGGCAAACAAACAGGGTAGTGATTGGCAATTGTATGGCGAAATACACCAGGTCTGAGTTCGCCATTGAATTCCAGATTCAGGACGGGTTGTTGAGTTTCCATCACTTGGAGGAGTAGAGGAGCAAATTGAGATGCTATCTGAGGCACAGATTCCCACAAGGTGCGTCCTAAATGCTCATTTAAAGGGAATTCATTGATTTTTGCTAAAGCTTCGTTGGCATACAGAAACCGTAACTGGCGATCGAATAAGGCTAAGGCAATGGGAGATGCTGCCATAAATGCCTGAACGATCGCTTCACTGCGTTGACGTTCTAACTCGACTTGTTTGTGTTGCGTAGCTTGCCGATGGGCATCGCTAATATCTCGCCAAGCAATGATACCGCCAGTAATTTCGCCTTTGGAGTTATAAATAGGGCCGGCATTACACAAAATTACAATTTGTTGTCCGTCAGATTTTTGCACTACCCATTCTTCATTGGTGACAACTTCACCTTGTTTAACAGCACGAGTCAGGGGTAAGGCCTCAGCTGTCGGTCTAGTCATACCATCAGTGTAGAAAATATTCCAGGCTTCTACGCATTCTTCCAGCGGAATGCCTTCAAATACCTGTGGCGATCGCCCAATCAATTGTTGACCGTAGCGGCTCATTTGGCGAATCCTAACATCAGGAGCATCAGCAATGGTGATTGCTTCAGGAATGTATTCCATCAGCGCATCTAGAATTTGTCTGCTTGCTTGTGCTTCCTCGATCTTCTGCTGTAAAGCAACTTCAATTTCCCGAATGTAGGCATTACTTTCTGTAATATCGCGCCAAGATGCAACAAACCCATCATTTAACTTGGTTGCTCGAATATCAAACACTCGGATCGACTTTTGGTCGTCCAAGGTGTCTTCCCAGACTAGCGAATCTTTGATTAATGGCTCTCCCGTTTCCACTACCCGACAATACTC
The DNA here is from genome assembly GCF_002368035.1 of Nostoc linckia NIES-25. Lineage (GTDB taxonomy): Bacteria > Cyanobacteriota > Cyanobacteriia > Cyanobacteriales > Nostocaceae > Nostoc > Nostoc linckia_B. Next base: position 107,586 of record NZ_AP018223.1, read on the forward strand.
GGCAAATAGCCCCGCTTTTCGATGAGCAGGGAAGATTTCACCAAATTCTTTGCCAATTTGTGTTTGCTTGGGCATCCGGTTATTTTCACAGGCCGCTGCATTCAAATAATCGATGCGAAAGTCTATGATTTCCCCGGACTCATTCCTTAAGGATGAGAAGATGCCAAAGCAGTCGAGCATATTCTCCACTGATGTTTGTAATTGCTCGTGGCTACAAAGCCATTTTCCTGCTAATTCGGCATTTTTCATGGCACTGTGCATAGTTTGGCGCAGATTATCAGCACTCATGCGGTCTTTTATTAAATAATCTGCCGCTCCACTCTTGAGGGCTTGCACTGCTATCTCTGCATCAGCGCTGCCAATTACTACAATTGGGGGACATTGTTTCCCCATCTGTTTGCTTATTTGCCCGATCAGATCGATGTTGCTAGATTGGGAACAATTTAATTCTAAAATAATGGCATCAATTTGTTGCGATCGCAATAATACCAAAATATGAGTGTTAAATTGTTGTTTAATAATTTTGTATGTAAAACTCCCATCAAGTTGTAAATGATGCTCATAATCGTTATCATCTTCATCAGAGCCAGCAATTACAACAACAGTCCGCTGAGTTAACATACTTACATACCCAATTGGCAAAATTAAAATTCAGTCGCAGACATTAATGATAAAGGATCTTCAGAAAAGTAATTGAGTTATTTTTATTAGTATTAATTTTGTAGCTCATAGCTCAAATACTTTTCTCGTTCCCTCTCCCCATCATTGGATTTGAATCCCCCACAATATTAACAATTCAAAATTCAAAACTTCTACTGAGCGTAGCTGTAAATAAGTATCAACAAATCCAGAAATTAATTGCATCCGCGCTGGGTCTAACCTTAAAGTTGTCAGTAACCGCAAACATTCCGCCTTCACCTGTAGACGTTCTGACACTGCAATATTCATCTTGGCCATCAACGCTGCCGCCACTGGATTGTGTTGCGTTAGAAAATCCCGCCAACTTAGGCGATTTAATTGAATTGCTGCAAACTGAAATTCCAGCACCTTTAAATCGGGAAACGTGACACGATAATTTTGAGATTCAGCACGTTTTGGTTTGTCTAAGGAAAAAATTACTACAGGATAAATTGGTAAATCATATTTCTCATGCAAGCGGGCAAAATACTTAAACATCCGTTTGGCGAATTCCGACTCAGTATAAGACTGATTTTCAACGTGAATTAAAAAATAAGTTTCCTGCTGCTGATAACGCACCTGGGCCAGCAAATCAATTTCCTTCTTTTCGCCAGACGTGACATCAGTAAACACCTCTTGGGGTAAAAACTGGATAGAATCACGGTCTATTTGGCTGGCTAGTTGAGGCAGGAATAAATCGAGAAACTTAACAAAGAATGTAGATATTAAGTCAAAGTCGCGTTGGGTTTGTGGGTAGTGATTTTGGTTTTTATTCGTTATCCGAGCTTGTTGTAAACTGGTTGTAATTTATCATAGCTCCTAAGGTGTAAAACCATGACTCATGCTTGCTGCGGCCCTGGCTACGCTTCTCCAGAAGCAGCCAGCAAAGCTGAAAGAGAAAAGGTGCTTTATGCGATCGCTCTCTATACTGGTACTGGTATCGAACAACCAGATTATCTTGCCACCGTAGACGTTGACCCCAATTCTCAGACTTATTCCCAAGTGATTCATCGTCTATCTATGCCTTACATTGGCGATGAATTACATCACTTTGGCTGGAACGCTTGTAGCTCTTGTCACGGCGATGCTGGTAAATCCCGCAGATTTACCGTTATACCTGGACAACGTTCTAGCCGCATCTATATCGTTGATACCGCAGATACCAAAGCGCCAAAACTGCACAAAGTCATCGAACCACAAGAAATTCAAGAAAAAACCAATTTAACTGCCCCCCATACAGTACACTGCCTAGCAGACGGTCATGTGATGATTTCCATGCTGGGCGACAGTCAGGGAAATGGCCCTGGTGGCTTTTTGTTACTGGATGAAAATTTTGACATTGCTGGACGTTGGGAGAGCCAAGCCGCAGGTATGCGGTTTAACTATGACTTTTGGTATCAGCCGCGTCATAATATTATGGTGAGTAGTGAGTGGGGCGCACCCAAAACCTATTATCCGGGTTTTGACCTCAACGACGTAGCAGCCGATAACTACGGCCATCACGTACATTTTTGGAATTGGTCAACACGGGAAATAATCCAAAGTTTTGATTTAGGACAAGAAGGATTAATTCCCTTAGAAGTGCGCTTTCACCATAACCCCGACAGCACTCATGGGTTTGTCGCCGCAGCACTCAGCAGTAATGTTTGGCATTGGCATAAACCTAACGGTCATTGGCAAGTAGAGAAAGTAATTGATATAGCATCAGTAGAAGTAGAAGGTTGGCCGATACCAGTGCCATCGTTGATTACTGATATCTTGATTTCCATGTGCGATCGCTATATTTACTTTTCCAATTGGCTGCATGGAGATATCCGTCAATATGATATCAGCGATCCATCCCATCCCCGACTCACTGGTCAAGTTTGGTGCGGTGGTTTGTTGGGTAACAGTGGTGAAGTTCAAGGTCATAAATTAGCTGGCGGCCCCCAAATGCTACAGCTGAGTCTGGATGGCAAACGGCTTTATGTGACAAATTCCCTATTTAGCACTTGGGATAACCAGTTTTATCCTGACTTATCCAAAACCGGCTCATACTTATTACAAATTGACTGCGACACCGAAAACGGCGGACTAAAAATCAACGAAGACTTCTACGTTGACTTTGGCAAAGAACCAGCAGGCCCCTCTCGCGCTCATGAGATGCGCTATCCTGGCGGTGATTGCACTTCAGATATTTGGATTTGAGGTTTTGGATTGTCAAATCACCAAAATCTTGATACACATGCAAGAACTTGTAGGGGCGTAACGCTCTTAGCCCGGACGGTACGATCATTCGCCCCTACGCTCGTATTTACATCACAAATAAAGTGAAATGGTAAGCTGTTAAACATTCATTTAATTTGGACAAGCGATTGATGACAACAGAGCGCTAATTCCAATTAAACAACTAGAAAATTCTTTTCGGTTAATGACAATCCATTAGATAATTGTGCAAATTCTACCTGAGTAAACCCAGATGCACTACCATCAAGATCGAAGAACAATTTACCTATAGTGCTGTTATAGATAAAACGCTGATCGTTAGTGCTTGCAGATGTTCCGATTGTAAACTGACTTATCTTAAGTGAACCGATTGATAAGCCGCCACCAAAACCACTAGCTGATACCTGAATTAATTCATTGCTGGCGTTGAAGTCATAAAGTCTATCTACACCTTCATTGAAAGTATTGAACGCAAAGGTATCAGTACCATCTCCTCCAATTAGGCTATCATTACCAGCCCCACCGTTAAAGGTGTTATCACCTGTTGAACCGCTAGCACTCAATGTATCGTCACCAGCACCTCCATTAAGAGTGTTATTGCCTGTTGAACGAGAGTCGGTGAATTCGTATTGGTTTTGTTGTATGTAGCGGCCAGAGATGTCAAGGAAATCATTGCCATCATCCCCAGAGAGCAAGTTATCACCTGTTGAACCGCTGGCACTCAATGTGTCCTCACCAGCACCTCCTTTGAGAGTGTTATGGCCTGTTGAACGAGAGTTGCTGTCGTAGCTGGATTGTCCAGAGATGTCAATAAAATCATTGCCATCACCCCCAGAGAGCAGGTTATCACCTCCATCAAGCCCAAAAGGCGGGTTACTTGAGCCGCTAGCACTCAATGTGTCGTTACCTGCACCTCCATTAAGAGTGTTATTGCCTGTTGAGCGAGAGTCCCTTTCGATGAGAGATTTGCCAGAGATGTCAAGAAAATCATTGCCATCACCCCCAGAGAGCAGGTTATCACCTGTTGAACCGCTAGCACTCAATGTATCGTCACCTGCACCTCCATTGAGAGTGTTATTGCCTATTGAACTAGAAAAGATGGCATCATTAAAGTAGTCGGAGTCGTAGCCAGAGATGTCAAGAAAATCGTTGCCATCACCCCCAGAGAGCAGGTTATCACCTGTTGAACCGCCAGCACTCAATGTATCGTCACCAGCGCCTCCTTTGAGAGTGTTATTGCCTTTTGAACGAGAGTCACCGGAGGAGGTTCGATCGTATGTGAAAATGCCAGAGATGTTAAGAGAATCATTGCCATCGCCACCAGACAGCAGATTATTTCCTGTTGAACCGCTAGCACTCAATGTATCGTTACCTGTACCTCCATTGAGGATGTTATTGCCTGTTGAACGATAGTCGCCGAACTCGCCGTAGCCATAGTCCCCGTAGTAGCCAGAAATGTCAAGAGAATCATTGTTATCGCCACCAGACAGCAGATCGTCTCCTGATGAATACTCAACACGCAATGTATCATCGCCAGCGCCACCTTTGAGGGTATTATTCTTACCTTGAGTACCTCTGCCCGCGCCGTAGAGAGAATCATTGCCATCATTGCCAAAAAGCAGGCTAGTGGTCGAACCGTAAGCATTCAAGGTATCATCGCCAGCACCACCAATCAGGGTATTATTTATACCAGCACCACCATAGAGAGAATCATTACCATCATCGCCAAAAAGCAGGCTAGCGGCTGAATCGTAAGCACTCAAGGTATCATCGCCAGCGCCACCGTTAAGGGTGTTATTGCCAGTACCACCTCTCAAAAAATCGTTGCCACTTAAGCCGTCGATTTTGTCATTACCCCCCTGACCATTGATTACATCATTAGAATTATCAAATCCTTTAACATTGTTGTCGAGGTCGTTAAGGAAGGTGACTGTATTTTTGTTGAAGATACTGCTTTGAGTGGAGTTGGCATTAATTATATCAAAGCTGTCCGTGATGCTTGAAAGCCCATCAAATAGTATATTGCCGAGTGCAGGTGTTGAAGAAGTTGCTGGCAGATTATCCAGGTTTTCTATAAGGAAGTTTTCCAGAGTTACTTTGGTGTTAGCTACATTTTCAAAAGTGATTTCTAAGTTATTACCTTGACGAGTTAGTTGTAGATTTTCGGCAGTCAATCCCGAACCGATAAATTGCAGCGTATCAACATTGGCAATCACCTCTGGGGAGGGGTTTGAGCCTTTACCTACGCCACCAAAATCGGTAATGATGTCATCGCCATCACCAAGGCGAAACACAAACCGATCTCGACCGCCGTTCCCTGTAAGAGTATCGTCACCAGCACCGCCGTCGATAATATTGTTGCTCTTGGTGCCCACAAGAGTATCTGTAGCAGTAGTTCCCGTCAAATTGGACTGGAAGTTGATGTCTCCCGCACTGCTGACAGAATTGCTTTCGTCGTCAGTGTCGATCGCAAAGCCGTTAATGCTATTGAGGTCAGAGAGATTCAATGATGAATTAACCATGATTTTCTCCTATGTTTGTAGTGCAATTCGCATTCGTCAGCCTTGGTCAGTGGAATTGACCATAGACAAACTCCAATTGAATTGTCTACCCGAACTCACAAAAAATTTCAGTTTTCAAACCTGCCCGAATCGAGCATCCGTTTTTCAGAGGGTGTGGGGTGTAGAAACCCACGCCGCACATACATGGGATTGAAACTTCAGACGCTGCAACTTCGGTGCTGTATGTTACTTGATATATCATAAGCGGCAAATACCTCACGGTTATGGGTCAACCAATCAAAAAAAATGATAAGACATAGCTGTTCTAAAGGCTTTCAATATTGCAATCAGGACTTACGCAAAAGATAACGAAAGTAGCGGTAATACCCTGCGGGTTCGCTCTTAGCGTTCTCGCAGAGTAGCCGCTGTGCGTCTACATGAATTACCGCTACGCTTGAATAAGGTTTGGGGAAACAGGGGAGGTAGCAGGGTGGTTTCATACCATCAGAGAAAAATCAAAACCAGGTATCAAAGCCTCTCCCCCCGTGGGGGAGAGGTTTGGAGAGGGGTCAAAATCTATGGTTCAAAACGAGAAATAGAGGCTTTCATATTTTTCTTTCTTCGTATGAAACCACCCTGGGGGAAACAGGGGAGGTAGGGGGAGAAATACTAATCTGATTGCAAGTTAGTATGAACCGAACCTTCTGCCTCCTTGATTCTTCCTCCTCTCTAATTCCAGACTAAACGCGATTCCCGGAAGGATATTGATGTCCTAAAATGGTATGGGGTTTGTAGGGTTCTTCCAAGTAATTACGTTCTTGATCTGAAAGCTTCTAAATCCACAGCTTCAACTGCTTCTTTGAGATGTTCGATTTTACTAGCGCCAACGATTGGCGCTGTCACACCCGGTTGATGCAATAACCAAGCTAGGGCTATTTGTGATGGTTTGACACCGCGTTTTTGCGCTAATTCAACGACGCGATCGACAATTTGAAAATCTGAATCTTGATAGTAGAGTTTGTGGGCAAATTCGTCGGTTTTTGCTCGCACAGTTTGACCGTAGTCTTCTTTGCTGCGATTACCAGCTAGGAAGCCTCGTGCTAAGGGACTCCAGGGAATAATTCCAATTCCTTGGTCTAAAGATAGAGGTATGATTTCTCTCTCTTCTTCTCTATAAACTAAGTTGTAGTGGTTTTGGATGGATACAAAGCGATTCCAACCGTGTTTGTCAGCGAGGAAAAGGGCTTTGGCAAACTGCCATGCGTAAACACTCGATATCCCCAAGTAACGAACTTTACCTATTTTTACGAGGTCGTGTAGTGCTTCTAAGGTTTCCTCAATTGGTGTTTCGTAGTCCCAACGGTGAATCTGGTACAAATCTACATAATCTGTCTGTAGACGGCGCAATGAGGCATCAATGCTATCAAAAATATGTTTGCGAGATAATCCGCGATCGTTGGGGCCATCACCGACTTTGCCGTGAACTTTGGTAGCAATGACTACTTGGTCTCTTTTGGCAAAGTCTTTTAATGCTCGTCCCAGGATTTCTTCGCTGACACCTAAAGAATAAACATCGGCGGTGTCAAAGAAGTTAATCCCCAACTCCAAAGCCAATTTGATAAAAGGGCGACTTTCTTCTTCTTCTAACACCCATTCTCGCAATTTACGATCGCCATAAGTCATGGTACCTAAAGCAATGCGCGATACTTTCAGTCCGCTTTTTCCGAGATTTACGTATGTGGTCATACTGTTTGCTCTACTTTTTGATAACGTTGTGATAGTTCTAAAGCCAGTTGGGAAGCTCGATGTGCTTCATCGGTGCGTCCTAGCTGGCTGTAGGTGTTAGCCAATTCCCGCTGAATTATTGGAATGTTGCTGCGGGCAGCTTGGCGTTTTTCCAGAACATTCAAGGCTTGCTGATACTGCCTTTGGCGGATCAAAGCATCAAGATAAATTTGCTCAAATAAATCTCGTTGAGCGTGAGATCCACCTGTGGATTGCAATTCTGGCAATACTGGCTCTAGTTGGGCGATCGCTTCTTTCAAATCTCCACGAGCATAGGCTATCATCCCCTTAGCCGCGGGTACTCCAATGTCTGCCCAAGTACGCCTAGCATAGGGTAATACTTTTTCGGCATGATGTTGCATACTCTCTAACATTTGGGCCGCCCAGTCTTCTTTACCCCCCCGCACCAGTGCATAAATGTACTGCAAATCTAGGAAGGCGAGGACGCGTTCGTGTATCCTTGGTTGCAAATAATCGGCAAGTTCCTGCCAGCGCGAACCCACATCGACACCGCGTAACTCTAGCCTGAGCAACAAAGCGATCGCATTAATCTGCTCCCGCCCGCTGTCTTTTTTCGCCCGTCCCCAGATACGGGTGTCATATATTTCCACCACCTTGGCAAAATTTTCAATATCCAGGTAGTAAAGAGATGTATGCCACCAAAGATGTCCATAAAAAGCCGAGCTAGTATATTCCCAAGTATCACTTAGACTTTCCATTAAGGTAATCCCTTCTTCGAGGCGTCCTGCGGTTTCTAACACATGAGCAATGGCGTGATGCGCCCAACGATTATCTCGTTTCAGTGCGATCGCTTGTCTTGCGTATTTTTCTGCTTCTGGTATCCGATGGCACTCCTCTAGTCCAAATGCCAGCATCCCGTAGATATAGGGATTATCTTGATTGGCGGCGAAAACTTTTTCAGCGATGCCCAGCATTCCCTGGCTATTACCGCAATTTCTATAGTGAAATTGGGCTATATGCACTGAGACTAAATCCCTCTTATAGGCATCAGTAATCGCTTCATGATAAGCGATCGCTTGCTGGATATCGCGGTTTGCCCAAGCTTCTATTGCTGCAACGTAAAGTTTTTCGCGCTCGTTGGCTGTTTTGAGGTTTGCTTTAGCCGCATTCAGATAAGATGTTGCCTGGGTTGAGGCAACACCACCAGCAAACAAGTAAAATGCGGCAACTTGAGCATTAGCGATCGCACAAGTTGGATCTGCCTCAACTGCTTTGAGAATCACATCAGCATCGTTCCCGACGCTAAATAATCGATCCACAAAGCTATTAATGGCATCTACCGCAGCCGATGAATCGGTAGTAATTTCCAGTCCAAATGAATCTTTGACCATTGTTTTCCCAGAGCATTGCACAGCTACAAGGGTTACTTTGCAAAAGCTAAGTTATAAACTACTGTATATCAATCAGATAACCGTAGATAATAATTATTAGATTAACAATTTTCGATAAGCAATGCTGTCATGGCGATCGCTTTTGTGGAAAATCAGGTAGTTGTTGATTAAGAAGGGGAAGGGGTAAAGGGGAAAGGGATACAAGCCCAAAATTCTATTTATGTAAAAAAAGAAAAAATTTATACTGAGATTGCTTGCAGCGAGGTATAAGGCGTCTATATTACAAGCCCCTATCTTGAGATATGGGGTTTATGTTTCCCTTTTCCCTGGTTGGTGAGCTTGCCGAACCATAACCTTTTCCCCGCCGAATGGCTTTGACTGTTAACATTCATCAGTCAACACTCAACCTCAACAATAATTTGTATGAAAAGTTACCAGGTGCAACTTGTTAATCGTAATAACTTCATTGTAGAAGTACCAGAAAGCCAATACATATTAGATGCTGTAGAAGCCACAGGTTTGCGGTTACCTGTGGGTTGCCGATACGGTGCGTGTATTACTTGTGCAGCGCGTCTAATTGAGGGTAAAGTCGAACAGTCTGGAGCGATCGCTCTCAAATCTGCACAGGAAGCAATGGGCTATGTTTTACTTTGCATTGCCTATCCCCGCTCAGATTGCAAGTTTGAGGTGGGTGTGGAGTGCCAAGATGAACTTTACATAAATCCGTTTAAAGGTGGTCGGTGAGATTAATTTATAAAGGAGGCAGGGGGCAGGAGGCAGGGGCAGAAGGCAGGAGGCAGGGGGCAGAAGGCAGGGGGCAGTCCAGATTTACATGAAAGTGGTCTTTTCCCCAGTCCCCAGTCCCCAATCCCCAATCCCCAATCCCCAATCCCCAATCCCCAGCCATAAGTTAATCAGATTTCAAATTTGGGAAGAATAAAGTCTGGTGAGATTACGCAAGCGACTGTAATTCATAAAATGAGGCTTTAATCCCTATGAGTTCTGATTTTCAACCGCCACCTAAAAGCTTGTCTATTTTGGCTTCCGTTGGAGGAGTGGTGACAGCTGTTGTTGCGATCGCTGGTTTTAATTTTTGGTCAAAACAAATTTCTCCAACTTCTGTTGATAAACCTGAAATATTAACATCCAAGACAGCTTCACAAGCCAAGGAACCTTTACCAAATACTCCTTTTACTGCTCAAGAAACTGAAACAATTGCCAAACTTGACGCTACATCTGTAGTTTTACCAGGGGAACCCATTCCTCCTAACCAATTGACGATAGCCATCACTCCTTATGTTGCTCCTGGTGCAGGATCGTTAACAAAAGAGGAAATTGCCACCGCTCGTCAAGCTTGGTCATACTTCCAGCGTAACTGGAATGACGAAACAGGCTTGGTTAATTCCGTTGATGGCTTTGCCGGCGTGACTATGTGGGATCAGGCAGCAGCGATCGCCGCTTTAGTCAGTGCTAGAGAACTCGATATCGTGCCTGCGGCTGAATTTGATGCCAAAATGACCAAAATGTTGAAAACGCTGGCATCTATACCCTTATACAAAGAAGAACTACCCAACAAAGTCTACAATGCTAAAACCCTCATCCCCGTTAATTATGGCGAACTAGAGAAACGTCAAGAAATTGGTTGGTCTGCCATTGATTTGGGGCGGATGGCAATCTGGCTGAAGATTGTTGGTGCGAAGTATCCCGAAATGCGATCGCTTTCCAAGGACGTTTGGAAACATTGGCAAGTCAAGCGTCTTACCAACAATGGGCAAATGTACGGTACTAGCGTCATCAAAGGTAGAGAACAGTATAACCAAGAAGGTCGCTTGGGCTACGAAAATTATGCTGCCTATGGTTTGAATCTTTGGGGCTTAAATGTTAATAAAGCCTTAAATTATCAGTCGAATACTGCCTTCGTAAATCTTTACGGACAAGGAATTCCTTACGACAAACGTGACTATAAAAAATCTGAAGCTAATAATTACGTTTTGAGCGAACCTTATATATTAGACGGTATTGAAACTGGGTTTCAAGCTTTGCCCAAAGCCTACGCCGATAGAATTTTAGCTGCTCAAGAATCTCGCTATCAAGCGACAAAACAATTAACTGCCGTCACCGAAGACAACTTGGATAGGCCTCCTTACTTTGTTTACAGCAGTTTGTTTGTCAACGGAGAACCTTGGGCTACCATCACAGACACTCGCCAACAGCGTAATGATTTGCGCTTTTTAAGTGCTAAGGCATCTATAGGCTGGCATGTGCTTTATAACACGGCTTATACGCGTAATTTATCTGATTTTGTCCAAGCCAACCTCAAGTCAAAAGATGGTTGGTATAACGGTTTTTATGAATCTCTGCGTCAGCCGAATAAAACTCTGACAGCCAATAATAATGGTGTGATTTTAGAGAGTCTGCTGTACAAGCGAGTCGGACAACCGCTTACGATTTGGGCAGGAGTTAAGAAAAGTAGCAAGTTGTCAAAATAGGGATTGCAGAATGGTGGTAGGAGTTTGGCAGACACTGTTGGCTAGGCCAGACTCCTTCGGAATAACAAGCAGCTAGATTTGACCAAATAATTATTAATTATGAATTAGTTTGACACTCCCACAGCTTTTTATCCAACGCGATCGTAACACCTTACTTTCATTAGCCTTACTGATTTGATGTTCAGCCAGTAGGGTGCGTTAGCCTTTGGCGTAACGCACCCTACGTATATTTCAAAAATCAAATATGAGTCCTATATATCCTTGTGATTTATAAATTTTTTGGGCATTTGTGTTAGAAATATGAGTCGCTAATATTACTCTAATTGCTCCACTAGCTTTTGCATACTCTTGTGCAGTATTCATCAATAAACTTGCAACTCCCTTCTGGCGATGTGATTCTTTCACATACAAATCGTTCAATATCCATACTCGCTTCATCGATACTGAAGAAAAAGTCGGATAAAGCTGAGTAAAACCGATGATTTCTCTGTTGTCGTTAGCTAAAAATATTCTTGAATCATTATTCTGAAAACGCTCTTTAATAAAATTTTTGGTAGCCTCAATATCTGATATCTGATTATAAAAAATGCGGTATTTATCAAACAATATAGATACAGTTTCAAGATGATTAATATCAGCTAAAAAAACTTCCATCTGAGTTTTGCTTTCCTGCTCCTGAGCATATTTTTCATTTCATCTGAATTCAGATTAGCTCAAAGAGCGTTCTTAAAGTGTTCTCAAGGCGATCTAGTGGCTTGTCAAATGACTTTGAGGAGTAAAAAAACGAACCAGAGAGGCACAGAGTAAGAATTGCTGCGATCGCACTTTAGATTCTGGACTGAATGCCACGATGCTACTCATCACCACTGAAAAAGAGTGCTAGCGTTAACTCAACTGTCTAACAGGGTGTAAGGATGAACAAGTTTTCATGCCCTGTTTGCTTCCTAAATCAGGACTTGCGTTTGTACATTGTTTGTGAAATACTACTTACAAAATACGGTAAATCGGTAAAGATTAAGTATTTTACTAAATTTACCAACAAAGATTCCTACCTCAAAACGATTGGAAGCTAATCTCAAACGATGACAAACAGAGAAATTCGCACTAGTCAGGTTAAAGTCCCCAACGGTGACTTACAAATCGACGCTTACTTAGCGGAACCGGCACAAAAAGGAACTTTCCCAGCAGCGATCGTGATTCAAGAAATCTTTGGGGTAAACATACACATTCGGGAAGTCGCTGAGAAATTTGCTAAAGAGGGGTATGTAGCGATCGCTCCGACTTTGTTTCAACGCACTGCTCCCGGTTTCGAGGCTGGATACAATCCTGAAGATATCCAAAAGGGGAGACAATATAAGGAGCAAACCAAAGCAGAGGAAATATTGAGCGATATTCGGGCTGCGATCGCTTATTTGAGAACTTTACCGAATGTACAAGGGGATGCGATCGGTTCCATTGGCTTCTGCTTTGGCGGTCACGTCGTTTACTTAGCTGCCACATTACCAGATATTAAAGTTACCGCTTCCTTTTATGGTGGTGGGATTACAAACTCAACTCCCGGTGGTGGAGAACCAACCATCACGCGCACTCCCGATATTAAAGGCCCCATCTATGCATTCTTTGGTCTGGAAGACCAAGGAATTCCCTTAGAACATACACAACAGATTGAAGCTGAATTAAAGAAATATCAAATTCCCCATGCAATCTTCCGCTATGAGGGAGCAGGACATGGTTTTTTCTGCAACCATCGCGCTAGCTATAATGCCGAAGCTGCTGCTGATGCTTGGGAAAAAGTTATAGAACTGTTCCAAAAGAATCTTCAGCTGCAAACAGTCTAAAAATCAATACACCTTACACCGTAGGGGCTTTACAGCTGTGCGCCCCTACCAACGAACATAGCAAATAAAAATCAACTATTACACCCATGATTACTGCTTTCAAACAGCCACGAGTGAACATTTTTCAAAAGTTTTCACTATTCGTATTACCAGGATTATTAACAATCTCAACAACCTTAGTTAGTTGTTCAGTAGAAACCCCAAAAGCAGAAAATAAGACTACTGGTTTTCAAGCCAAACTTGTTCGCATGGGATATCAAAGTTCTGGGGATATTGTTAGACTCAAAGGATTGATTGAAAAGCGTTTGCAACCTTTAGGCGTTTCCGTTGAATGGGCGCAATTTGCCGCCGGGCCACAACTGATGGAAGCGATGAATGTGGGTAGAGTTGATATTGGCTCTGTAGGCGAAACTCCCCCGATATTTGCTCAAGCTGCTGGTACATCTTTGGTTTATATTGCTAGCAACAAACCAAGTACTGGTAAAGGAAGCGGCATTATAGTTCAAAAGAATTCACCTATTCGTACTTTAGCTGACCTCAAAGGGAAAAAAGTAGTTTTTCAAAAAGGTTCTGCATCCCATTATTTATTAGTAAAAGCCTTAGAAGAGGCTGGTTTAAAATATAGCGATATTCAAGCCCTGAGTCTACCTCCTTCAGAAGCTCGCGATGCATTTATTCAAGGGAAAATTGATGCTTGGGTGACTTGGGACCCTTATTTAGCAGTGGCAGAAAAAAAGGCAAATGCCCGTGTTTTGAGAGATGCTAGCGGCATTTCTACTCAAGGCGGATATTACATGGCAGCGCGAAAGTTCGCTACAGAAAATCCCAAATTAGTGCGATTAATCCTTGAGGAAGTAGATAATACAGGCCAATGGGCTGACAAAAATCGAGCAGAAGCAGTAAAACTTATTGCTCCTCATTTGAAAATTGATGAAGATATTTTAACAACAATGGTTTCAAGACGAAACTACGGCTTAAGACCAATTACTCCAGAAATCATGGAAAATCAACAGAAAATTGCCAATTTATTCGCTAGGGAAAAAATAATTCCTAAATCTATCAATATTAAGGAAGCGATGCTGACTACCGAACAATATGCAGCTATCACGCCAGAAGCTATTACTCAAAGCAGCATTAGATAGTGAGTGATTGGGGACTGGTGACTGGGGACTGGGGACTGGGGACTGGTGACTGGGGAAGATGAGGGAGATAGAAAGAGAAATAACTAATGACAAATGACCAATGACAAATGACAAATGATTAAATTTAAAACAGAGGGATTATGGAAGTTTTTTGGTATTTGCCTACACAGGGAGATGAGCGTTATTTAGGTACTACAATTGGTAGGCGTCCAGCGACTTATCCTTATATGCAACAAATCGCCCAAGCTGTTGATAAATTGGGTTATGGCGGGATGTTAATTGGTACTGGACAAAAACAGGATACCTGGATTGTAGCTAGTTCTTTGATTTCAGTTACCGAACGTTTGCGGTTTCTTGTGGCTTTTCGTCCGGCAATTATGTCGCCTTCTTTAGCAGTGAGGATGGCTGCTACTTTTGACCAGATTTCTAATGGTCGAATTATTTTAAATGTGGTGACTGGTGGCGATACGAAAGAACTAGCTAAAGATGGAATTTTTCTAGAGCACGACCAGCGTTATGAACTGACTGATGAATTTTTAACAATTTGGCGATCGCTAATGCAAGGCGATGAAGTAACCTTCAATGGTCGTCATCTGAAAGTTGCAGGTGCAAAACTCCAATTTCCTCCCGTACAAAAGCCTTATCCAACTTTATATTTTGGCGGTTCTTCCGATGCTGCTCTCCAAGTCGCTGCTAAACATATTGATGTGTATTTAACTTGGGGCGAACCACCAAATCAAGTTGCCGAAAAGATTGCCAAGGTACGCCGATTAGCAGCAGAACAAGGTAGAACTGTACGTTTTGGAATTCGGATGCATGTCATAGTCCGGGAAACTACGCAACAAGCTTGGGATGCAGCTAACGAATTGATTCAGTATGTGGATGATGAAGCGATCGCTGCTGCACATCGGCGATTTGCTCAATCGGAATCAGAAGGACAACGCCGCATGACCCAACTACATAACGGCGATCGCCAAAACTTAGAAATTAGTCCCAATCTATGGGCAGGTGTTGGTTTAGTGCGTGGGGGTGCTGGAACTGCCTTGGTAGGAGATGCAGATACAGTTGCAGCGCGAATGCTGGAATATACCGATCTAGGCATTGATACCTTTGTCTTTTCGGGGTATCCCCATCTGGAAGAAGCCTATCGAGTCGCAGAATTATTGTTTCCCCGATTACCAGTGCAAACGCCGGCGATCGCATTACCGCAACAAGTTGCAAGTACATTCAGCGAATTTGTTACCAAAACAGATTTACTCAAACCACAGCCTGTTTAAAGGGCATAGGGCATTGGTTACTAATTCTTGTAAATAGGGGAAACATAAAGGTATGAGTACGAAAAAACGTCAACTGAGACTGGGTGCATTTTTATCAAGCAGTGGTCATCATATCGCCTCATGGCGACATCCCGAAGCACAGGCGAATGCTGGTTTGAACTTCCAGCATTACAAAAGGCTGGCACAGACGGCGGAACGCGGTAAGTTTGACATGATATTTTTTGCTGACGGTGTAGCTGTCCGCGCTCGCAATCAAGAACCTGACGTTTTTAGGCGTAATGGTAAACTCGTGCAGTTTGAACCCCTCACCTTGTTATCGGCTTTGTCTGTGGTTACAGAAAACATCGGTTTGACGGCGACAGTATCGACTACCTATAACGAGCCTTATCACCTGGCGCGGAAGTTTGCGTCGCTAGATTATCTCAGTGGTGGTCGTGCCGGTTGGAATCTTGTCACCTCTGCCACTGAAGCAGAGGCGCTGAACTTCAATCGGGAAAACCACATGGAGCATACGCTACGCTATGAGCGTGCCCGTGAGTTTGTAGATGTGGTAACAAAGCTTTGGGATAGTTGGGAAGATGATGCTTTCCTCCATGACAAAGAGTCGGGTATTTATTTCGATCCAGATAAGCTACACACTCCCAACCACAAAGGCGAGCATTTTTCAGTGCGCGGGCCGTTGAATGTCGCCCGTCCCATCCAAGGTTATCCGGTAATCATTCAAGCTGGTTCATCTGAGGATGGTAGAAATTTGGCTGCTCAAACGGCGGAGGTAATTTTCACTGCCCAGCAGACCCTTGCAGAAGCCCAAGCGTTCTATGCAGATGTCAAGGGGAGATTAGCTCAATATGGACGCTCCCCCGACCATCTCAAAATTATGCCTGGTGTCTTCCCGGTAATTGGCAAGACTGAACAGGAAGCTAAAGATAAATTCGATCGCATTCAGGAATTGATCGATCCGGTGGTCGGTTTAAATTTGCTGGGAACGATGATTGGTGGATTTGACTTATCTGGCTATCCTTTGGACGGCCCGTTGCCAGATTTACCAGAAACAAATGGTGGTAAAAGTCGCCAGAAACTCTTGATTGATTTGGCTAAAAGAGAGAATTTAACCATTCGAGAACTGTATTTATGGACGGCTGGTGCGCGTGGGCATCGTCAGATTTTGGGTACACCAGAACAAATTGCCGATCAGTTAGAAGATTGGTTTGTCAATGATGGGGCGGATGGATTCAATATTATGCCTCCCTGGTTACCTGGAGGTTTAGATGAGTTCGTAGATTTAGTAATTCCTGAACTTCAACGTCGGGGTCTGTTCCGCACAGAGTATGAAGCAGCAACTTTACGCGAGAATCTTGGTTTACCTCGTCCGGTAAATCAGTTTAGCAAAGTTAGCGATCGCGAAGTGGCGATCGTCTAACTTATGATAAATAGAGACGTTGCATTGCAACGTCTCTACATTGTTCTAAATCTTGAAATTTTAGTAACGATTGCGGAAGTTACTGTTTCCTCGATTACCAGCAAAGGAACCTCTGCTTTCTTTGGGCTTAGCCTTATTTACTTTCAGGTCGCGTCCCATCCACTCAGCACCATCAAGAGCATCAATGGCAGCTGTTTCTTCGGCATCTGTGCCCATTTCCACAAAACCAAAGCCACGCATACGACCTGTTTCGCGATCGGTAGGTAGCTGAACCCGCTTTACAGCACCATATTCTGCAAATACGGCATTTAAACTTTCTTCTGTAACATCATAAGAAAGATTGCCTACATAAATTGACATAAACTGTCTCCAAAATCATAGAGGTGTAGAGACTTAGATTTCGGAGAAAAGTCTGTGAATACCAAAAGGAAAAAGCCTGTCAATAATAAAAACAAACAAGGTCACCGAATCAATTCTCATTTTTTATTCTTACATAGTAGGTAAGTATTTAGGCAGAGTTTTTATAACTGTTACGAAAAGTAATCTAAGCAATTCCCACCTGCGTAACTGGAAATAATGAAACGTCAAATCGTTTATTTTTGACAGTTTTGATGCGTTATCAAAACCCATGCATATTAAAACAATTTAAGCAACTCACTCAAGCTAGATATTTGAGCATCTGGAATACAGATATCTTCTGAAAGAGTTTTTCTGGAACGATTAATCCAAATACCTTTGATGCCGATTGTCTGCGCTCCTTTGATATCTCGACTTAGATTATCGCCCACCATTACAGCATTTTCAGCAGAGATGCCAAGCTTATCAAGTGTTAACTTAAATATGCGCGGATCTGGTTTGCCAAATCCTTCTTCTCCAGAAATTGTGATGCGTTCAAAATATTGCAATAGGTTCGTTTTTTCTAACTTCTCATGTTGTAAATCGGAAATTCCGTTGGTAATTAAAGTCAAGCGATAATTCTGGCTCAGTTGTTTGAGTGTTGATTCTGTTTCGGGAAATAAAATCAGGCGTTGGCGTAATTCATAGCCAAATAAATCAACTAATTCCCGAACAAACTTTGAATCATTAATTTGAAATTCAGCCAAAGCATTTGACCAAACTTTATATCTATAATTATGAATGCGATCGCGGATAAATTTCAGGTTGCGATCGCCACCGATGAACTTTCCCCACAATCCTTCCCAATAACCAATACCAATGTTGTCGCAGTATTGAATGTTAGCGAAAGCATTCCATAACTGGCGACCGTGATTTTTGACTGTATGATATAACTTTTGAGTATCGATGCCATATTTTTTGTGGCCTAGCTCACACGTTGCCAAGAATGCTGCCTCTACAGCTGCCACCTCTACAATTAGCGTATCGTCCAAATCGAAAATAATGCTTGCCCAATCTCCTAATTTACTCATGTCTGTAAAGATAATGTTTGAAAAGTCAAAATGTATACCAAAAACCTCACTTGCAAACCTCTCTCCTACAAGGAGACAGGCTTTGAAACCCCCATTCACTTGTAGGGAAGGGGGGTAGGGGGGTTAGGTTTTTGAGGCTTAAATGTTACCAAAAATACTTTTCAAACATCCTCTTAATCAAAATTAAGGCTTGATTTCTGAAGGAGTCAAAGCAGTATATTGTTCTGAGGAAAGCGCCACTTCTCTAACATTGATTTTCTTGGTGATGAATTTCTGTTCATAGAACAAGTCAGCAATCTTTTGCTGGCCTGAGAGAATTTCATCAGTAATCGGTCTTAAAGTATAACGCCTGCGCCTGACTACTTTTTCCAATGTTGGAATATCTAGCTTGGCATCACGCGCAATTATTTCAGCAACATCTCTTGGGTTTGCTTCAGCCCATTTGCCTACGTTGTTAACTTCTTCAAGGATAATTTTCACGAGTTCCGGGTTATCTTTCACAAAGCTGCGTCCTGCTAACCAGTAGCCTCCTTGGGTTGTAATTCCCTTACCGTCTCGGAGAATCCGAACTCCTACAGTTCTCTGAAACTCGGCAAGCTGGGGATCGTTAATTACACCTGCATCGATGCTACGGCGAAGAAACGCTGCACGAGTTTCTGGTGATATGAGATTTACATATTTGACATCACTCAGTTTCAGTCCTACTTCCTGCAAAGCCTTCACCACAAAGTATTGACTAGCAGTCGCTCTTTGAAAAGCGAGGGTCTTACCTTTTAAATCTGCTAAAGTCTTGATTGGGGAGTCTTCGTGTACTACGATCGCAGTTCCTTCTCCAGTTCCAGGTTTAGTACTAGCAATATAAACAAAAGGTATGCCAGTTGCTTGGGCAAAGATAGGAGGAGTTTCACCAACAGCACCAACATCTAAACTTCCTACATTCATCGCTTCTAGAAGTTGTGGCCCAGCAGTAAATTTCGCCCACTCGACTTTAATACCTAGTGGGTTCAAGCGTTTCTCTAAAACTTGTCGAGATCTGGTTATATCTCCAGCCGTCATATAGCCCATTCTTAACACCTTTGTCTTGATGCCGCTAGGGGCAGCAACGGCGGCTTTTTCTGGTGTATTCGGTGCTTTACAACTAACTAAACTCGTAGATACAGTAAATACTCCAGCTATTAATAAGATTAAAAAGTTGGGTTTTTTAGCTAGCATAATTTCCTACTCCCTTTCTCAGGTTTAATCAAACAGCAATATTGGCGTCAGTCCCCAGAATTCTCCAATTGAATTCTGTTTCAATCGTGGATGAATAAACAGGTTGAAATACCCCAGTAAATTGAAACTCTACTGGGCTAAAATTAGTAGCGATCGCTACTCCTAACTAATTAATTCTGAATTCTCAAGGTTTAACTTCTGAAGGAGTCACAGCAGCATATTGTTCAGAGGAAAGCGTTGCTTCTCTAACATTAATTTTCTTAGTGATGAATTTCTGCTCATAGAATAAGTCAGCAATCTTTTGCTGTCCCGACAAAACTTCTTCACTCAACGGTCTTAATGTATAAAACCTACGTTTTGATACGAGTTCTAGTGTCGGAACATCAATTTTTGCTTCAGGCGAAATCAGTGTAGCAACTTCTCGTGGGTTAGCTTCAGCCCATTTACCGACGTTGTTGACTTCTTCTAAAATAATTTTCACTACCTCAGGGTTATCTTTGACGAAATTACGCGAACCTAACCAATAGGCTCCTTGAGTCGTAATTCCTTTACCATCTCGGATAACACGAATACTGCCAGTTTTCTGAAATAGGGCAAGGTGGGGATCGCCAATAACAGCTGCATCAACAATTTTACGTTCAAACGCTGCACGAGTTTCTAATGGCGTGAGGTTGATGTGTTTAATATCGCTAAGTTTTAATCCTGCTTCTTCCAGAACTTTAATAACGAAATATTGTTGTGCTGTCGCTCTTTGAAAGGCTAGTCCTTTACCTTTGAGATCGGCTATTGTCTTAATAGGAGAATCTTTATCGACTACAACAGCAGTTCCTTCACCAGTTCCAGGTTTGGTACTACCAACATAAACAAAAGGTACGCCAGATGCTTGAGCAAAAATAGGCGGAGTTTCACCTACAAAACCAAAATCTACACTTCCTACATTCATTGCTTCTAGAAGTTGCGGCCCAGCAGCAAATTTTGACCATTCGACTTTAATTCCCGATGGATTTAAACGTTTTTCTAACACTCCTTTCATCTTCAGTAGATCTCCGGCCGTCATATAACCCATGTGGAGGACTTTTGTCTTAGCACTAATCTTAGTGCTATTAGAAGCGTTAGCAGCTTGCTCTGGTGTATTTGGCGCTTTACAACTAACTAAACTTGTCGATAATGTGAATATTCCACCTACTAAGAATAGTAGAAAGTAATTAAATGGCTTGAAACGAGATTTGCTGGATATTTCTACCATAATGCACTAGGAAGTTTTGAATGTTTTTGCTTTTTCAGCACTAAATATTTGCCCTTTGTACTATTGACAATTGGCTGAAAAGTTATACGACAGGTTGTAGCCGATTAATTCCAGAACTTACCTACTCAGATCCCCCAACCCCCTCAAAAAGGTGGCTTTAGACTTTCCCCCTTAAAAAGGGGGATCGGGCTTTCAGGCTTCAGTGCGTAAGTCCTAAATTCAATCAAGCAGCTTTGCAAATGCCGGATAATCCAGATCGGCTTTTATTTACGGTAAGTCGATAGGATTACAGTATTTTGTAGTTGCACGGATATTATCATAGACTCTTTCAAGAATCAAGCAGCAGATTTAAGCGCACCACTAAAGTAATACCGTTTCACTTTAAGGTTGATACATTTAGGCAAGCAGGGGAGCAGAGGGGAAAGAATTTGTATCAGGATTTTAGTGAAATGGTATAAGGGTTTAGTAAGGGTTTTGCTTATGGTTGGTATCGAAAATTTTATATAAGTGTTAAGTAGCTGGTAGTAACACTCACTTAAGCTTCAAAACCCGCACAGCAGATGCTTTTTGGGCTAAAAATTAATCAAATGAACTCAACATACTCAACAATTGTTCCATCAGGATGCATGGCTCGCATATTAACTCCGGTGGGGACTTTGTTAGGTTCCGTCAAAATTATTGCACCTTGCTGAGTCAGTGCTTCTCGAAAATCATTGAGTGAGTCAACGAGAAATGTTGCGTGTGTACTTTTGAATGGGGAGAGTGCTTCGGCTGAACCGGCAATTAAAAGAATAGAACCAACGCCAGCGAGTTCCAACTCGGTTTCGGAATATTGAAACCATAACCAGCATTTTTCTGTAAAGAGATTTTCATAGAAAGCGATCGCCTCATCCAAGTCTATGGGACTAAGATAGACTCTAGTTAGTACTTTAAGAATTTGCATTGCAACCTGTCTATTAGGTGGCTATTATATTCGATCTTGCTAGGGAATTCGGGTATTGACCACCCAAAGGACTACCTTGGAAACTTTTCCAACGCAGTGGCCGCTTTTAAGTGCTGAATTGTTACCTTGAAAACAGGTCTTTAACTCTGTGTTAGCCTATTTCAAGATAACGTTACTCGCCATCACTCAAAATTCATTCCATTTCTACACCTTTAGACCAGTCTCAGTCATCTGTATGGTTATTACGAATATATATACATGCTTAAGTATCAGTACCTAATTTCAGGAGTGTGTAATAAGTAGTTACGCAAAATTAGATTCATGGAGAGAGGGAACAGGGTTGGGGGTTGGGGAACAGAGAAATACTGTATGCAATTAATTTTTGGTTTTCAATTCTCCTTCAATATCTTAATAAATTTATTTAAAGTTGTTTGATATTTGTCTCCAGCTTCCCATAACAAATCATTATGGCTAGCCTGCTCAACCCAAAAAGAAAGTTTTGGTGATAATGCAGCCGCAAACAATTTTTCTCCATGAGCAAAAGGAATAATTTCATCGGCTTTTCCATGTACTACTAACACAGGACAGTTAATCTTTTTAATTTTGTCAATATTAGAAAATTTATCAAAAGGTAAAATTCGGAATGGTACTATTACTTGAAATGCTGAAATAAAAGTACTTTCAACAATTAAACCGGCTACTGGTCTTTGGGCTGCTAAATTGACAGCAGAACCACCCCCAACAGAACGTCCCCATACTATAATTTTTTGTGGTGATATTTTTAAGTCTTTTGTTAAGTAGTTATAAGCGCTATCAATATCCTGATAAGCATTCTTTTCTGTGGGGACACCTTCACTTGTACCATAGCCGCGATAATCATAAGATAAAACGCTAAAACCCCAAGCGTATAATTGCTCTAGAGTTTGTTTAATATTACCTAAATCTTCTGCATTACCGTGAGCATAAAGAATAGTATAATCAGCTTTAGGGTTATACAAATATTTAGCAGAAATTTTGGTGTTGTCAATAGTTCTTAATTTGATAATCTCCCGATCGTCCTGATAACTAGACTGTTGCGGGAGAAAAATCATACTGTCTGCTTTAAAATAGACATACAAGCCAAAAAATACATAAATAGAAATTAAAGATTTCATCAATCTCTGCCAAGTCAAATCCCCGATTATTATTTTTAGTAATTGCTTTTTATTCATATTTAGTCGCGATTAAATTTTGCGTTTTATTAACAGTAAAATAGTTGAATAAACTTTCTAGAATTCATCCTTTATTTTTGCGAAGCTAAGTACGCCTTTATTCCTTTTATCTGTTCCCCAACCCTGTTATCTCTCTCTAGAAGTGATTTATATATAGGACTCATATTTGATTTTTGAAATATACGTAGGGGAGCCAGCCGCATGGGCGGGTTTCCCGACTTGAGCGGACTGGCGTTGCGTTAGCCTGAGGGTACGGCACCGGTTAATGATTTAGGTGCGTTAGGCTACGCCATAACACACCCTACAGATACTGGCGCGTCACGGAGAAATCAGAGTTTGACAAATATTTTGCGTAAGTCCTAAACAAATAAATTTGCTCGAATTACCCTCTACAAGAGGGCTGATAATTTCTTATTTACATCTTTCCCCATTGTTGAGTCAGGCTAACAGATGTGGTGTAAAATAATGATTCAGGTAAGTTAGGCGATCGCACTCAACACAAAGCATGGAATGTTTTGGCGATCGCATTGTCTCAAGGATGCACAAAGCCCTGTTTAGAGTCGTGCAAGCAAGGCATCCAAAAAGATGTTACTGAGTTTACCAGGTAATTGAGAAAAACATGATTCTGCTTGTATTCAAGATAGGCGATCGCTCCATTCGCTTAAACTTGAAACATAAAACTTAAAATATGTTTATTATCCTTTAAAATCATTTGCAGAGATTTAGGTACCAAATATGGCTGATATTGTTGATATTGCTGTTAATGCTGAGTCTTTCAAAACACTAGTAGCGGCTGTACAAGCTGCTGGTTTAGTAGAAACATTAAAAAGTCCCGGCCCTTTCACCGTCTTTGCTCCCAATGACGATGCTTTTGCCAAGTTACCACCTGGCACCATTCAAACTCTGTTACAAAATATTCCGCAGTTAACCCGGATTTTAAAATATCATGTCGTTTCTGGAAAGCTCTTTGAGACAGATTTGGCAGAACTCGGTACGGTGAATTCTGTGGAAGGTTCGCCAATTAAAATTAATTCTTCTGATGGTTTTGAAGTTAAAAATGCCACAGTTTTAGCAGCAAATATCGAAGCTGATAATGGTGTAATTCACGTTATCGATACAGTGATTTTGCCCGGTTAATTCAGCTAGGGTGGGAAACGCCCACCCTAATTATGCAAAACTTTTACGATTCATTAAAATTCATTATTGTTACTATAAGAACTAAATTGAATTATTTAAATAATGTTAAAATTTGAATTTTCGTACTCTCTATCTATGCTAAGGTAGATTTCGTTATTTAGAAATAAGTTACATTAAATTATAAGTTTCTAACATTATCCCCAGGATCTTGATGTTCGATTTCAACACCTTAACTGAGTTCTCTCGCGCAAACTGCGTCACTATTTGTACATTTCTTGTACCAGCGAATTTGCTGGCCACAATTTTGACAATGATTTTGACAGCACTACGTCGCCCATCACATCAAATCTGGCAGTCTGCGGCAATTGCCACTTTTTTCGCTTCTGTGATGATCTTGCACGTATACACTTGGTTTATGATTGGCGTGGTGATGGCTCCTACTTATATTTTGATGTCTTTAGCAATCACCTGTTTGCTAACAAATTTGGCAGCAATTCTTTTTCACAGACGCTACGCTAACAGCCCTAGCCTTTCCAACAACGCTTAATATTTGTTGTCATTTGTCATTTGTCATTTGTCCTTTGTCTTTTGTTGAGAGACTGACAAATACAAAAATATGCAAATATTTCTTGAAAATTCCTTATTTACTAATGACCAATGACCAATGACTAATGACTAATAACTAATGACTAAACCGATTGTTTGGGTGCATGGAGACTGCTTGAGTCCATATAATCCCGCGCTACAAGAATACCCTGATGCTCCTGCTATTTGGGTTTGGGACGAGGCTTTGATTGAGGAATGGGAACTCAGTCTTAAACGCTTGACGTTTATTTACGAGTGTTTGCTAGAGTTACCTGTTGTCATTCGCCGTGGTGATGTGGTGCAAGAAATTCTGAGTTTTGCTGAAGAACAAAAAGCAGACTTAGTGGTGACAGTGGATAGTCCGAGTCCCCGGTTTGATGATATCTGCAATCAAATTGAGCGTTCTCGAAAATTGGAAGTGTTAGAGGTGGAGCCATTCTTTGATTATGATGGCTATATTGATTTGAAACGATTTTCGCGTTATTGGAAAGTGGCTCAAAATTATGTTTTTGAGTAGGTTGGTTGTAGAATTGTGATGTATGGCGATCGCTCAAGTCTAAAATTCTCAACTGCTCTTATAAAGTTGGGAATTTTGTTGTTTAATTACAAGACTGCTTCAAACTTTCATCATCTTCTCGATAAAAGTACGTTTTTATTGAGAATTAACGACGAAATCATAAGGGTTAAAAAAACGTGAGTGAATAGTCTCACTTTTGTTGAGAAAGATCCGGGTAATGGATAGCTTTCAAAAAGAGGGAGGCTGGGTGGGTTTGTCTTGTCGAATTCACGTAAGTTAAAGCTTCAGCCCAGATTTCAAAGGTATGTTCATCGAATTCGGGATATCGTTTATTGAATTCGGGCACCAAGCAAATGAGGTACAGAAATTTGTAGGGGCGTAAAGCTTTGCGCCCCTACCTTGTACTTCACGCTTATCGAGAAATGCTATAAATTCAGCAGTCCCCACCTCTCCACATAAAATAAGGTTGATGCAAAATATGAAGTCTTCAACTTACTGACCGCATTCTCATGCTAAATTACTAAAGCTTGGGGTTGGGAAACTCCGGTGAAATTCCGGGACTGTGCCGCAACTGTGATGGGATCGCCTAAGTCAGAATGCCAACTCTCAGGATGTCCTCAGGACATACTCGCCGTCTACTCCCTGCGTTGCACGGGGAAGGAGTTCTCAGTTTGCTTTCAGGATTTGCCACTTGTCCTGGCTTGTTTTATTCTACACCCGCCGAAGATGGTATACTGTCTCGTATGAGAATCCCAGGCGGGATTATTAGTAGCGAACAGTTTTGCGCGATCGCAGATATAGCAGACCAGCATGGCGGCGGCTATGTGGATGTGACTAATCGAGCTAATTTGCAAATCCGCGAAATCCGCACTCAGATAAATTCTCAAGTTCTCAATCACCTACAGGATATCGGACTCGGTTCTCGCAATACTGATGTAGACCACATCCGAAATATTATGACCAGCCCAACTGCTGGTATCGATCGCGAAGAATTAATTGACACTCGTCCTTTTGTTCGAGCTTGGGATAATTATATTACCGAACATCCAGCTTTATCGGCACTGTCAGCAAAATTTAGCGTTTGCTTTGATGGTGGTGGGATAGTTCGAGTGAGCGATCGCCTAAATGATATCCTATTTGCCGCTGTCTTAGTTGATGGTAATGTTTACTTTCGCCTTTATTTTTGTGCGGGTGCAAAGAAAGAACCACCAAACGATACGAAAATTTTATTAACACCAGACGATTGTTTACCTGTTTTGGCAGCTTTAACAGATGTCTATCTGAATCATAGCGATATTAGCGATGGGCGTCGGCTACGTTTGAGAGATTTATTAAATACCTTGGGTTGCGAAAATTATCTTCACCAAGTTCAGCAACGTCTACCTTTTCCCCTTTCCCGTCGTGAAACATACCCAGTTGCACAAAAAATAGATGCTAACTCTCAGCATCTTGGCATCCATCCCCAACGCCAGCAAGGATTATTTTACATTGGTGTCGTCTTACCTCTTGGACGAGTGGAGAGCGGACAAATGCGGGGTTTAGCAGATTTAGCAGCAAAATACGGCAGTGAAATCAGGTTAACCCCTTGGCAAAATTTACTCCTAACAAATATTCCTCAACAAAGACTTACCCATGTCCAAAATCAAATTACTCTTTTAGGATTAGATTCCTCACCCACCAATATCAAGAGTTCATTAATTGCTTGTTCTGGTAACAAAGGTTGTGCCGCCTCTGCCACGGACACCAAAAGTCATGCATTGGCATTGGCAGAATATCTTGAAAATCGCGTCACTCTCGGACGCCCAATTAATATCCACTTTACTGGTTGCCAAAAATCCTGCGCCCAACACAGCCAAGCTGACATCACCCTACTCGGCGTCAACTTCGAGGCAGACAATCAAACAGTCGAAGCCTATCACGTTTATCTAGCTGACACCAACAGCAGCCACAAATTTGGCCGCGAACTATACCGATATGTCACCTTCCCCGAACTACCTCCATTAATAGAGCAAATCTTACAAAAGTATAAATTATTACATTACATCTATCTCTAACTCTCTCTGCGCCTCTGCGCCTCTGCGTGAAAAAAATATTCATCACCTACCCCCACCAATCTAAAATCCCAAATTGAATGCCCGACTACATCCGAGACGCCAACGAAATTTACCGCAATTCCTTTGCCATCATCCGCTCAGAAGCCAACCTAGATGTCCTTCCTCCAGATGTAGCGAAAGTTGCAGTGCGTCTCATTCATGCCTGTGGAATGACGGATATCGTCACCGACTTAGGATATTCACCCACAGCAGTACAATCCGCAAGAGCAGCCCTAGCCGCAGGAGCAACCATTCTCTGCGATTGCCGCATGGTTGCTGAAGGTGTAACTAGACGGCGCTTATCTGCCAACAATGAAGTTATCTGTACCCTCAACTATCCTGAAGTCCCAGAGCTTGCTAAACATCTCGATACTACAAGGTCGGCAGCAGCTTTAGAATTATGGCGATCGCACCTCGAAGGATCGGTAGTAGCAATTGGCAATGCTCCCACCGCTCTATTTAGATTATTAGAAATGCTCGATGAAGGAGCGCCGAAGCCTGCTATAATATTAGGCTTTCCAGTCGGTTTTGTCGGTGCAGCCGAATCGAAAGCCGCATTGGCAGCAGATAGCAGAAATGTACCATTTTTAACATTACACGGTCGGCGCGGTGGTAGTGCGATCGCCGCCGCCGCAGTTAACGCCTTGGCAACGGAGGAAGAATAATGAATAATAAAGGTCGTCTTTATGGAATTGGTGTCGGCCCTGGCGATCCAGAATTATTAACTCTCAAGGCGCTGCGGCTATTACGTGCGGCTCCTGTGGTAGCCTATCAATCAGCCACAGATAAAGAAAGTATTGCTAGAGGAATTGTGGCGCAGTATCTCACCGGAGATCAAATCGAGGTGTTATTTCACCTCCCCCGCGCCTTGGAACCAGAAAAAGCCAAGTCTATTTACGACAAAGAAGTTGAACCAATCGCCGCTCATTTAGCAGCCGGTCGAGATGTGGTGGTGCTGTGTGAGGGCGACCCCTTTTTCTATGGCTCCTTCATGTACCTGTTCACGCGGTTATGTGACGAGTACCAAACAGAAGTTGTCCCCGGAGTTTCCTCACTGATGGCTTGCCCGGTAGCTTTGGGCGTACCTTTCACCTACTACAATGATATTCTCACAGTCTTGCCTGCCCCCCTGCCAGCAGAAGAACTGACCACACAATTGTTAATGACCGATGCAGCGGCAATTATGAAACTAGGCCGTCATTTTACCAAAGTGCGGGACGTTCTGCATAAATTAGGTCTAGCATCGCGGGCAAAATATATTGAGCGAGCAACAATGACACAGCAACGCATTCTACCCTTAGATGAAGTCGATCCCGCAGAAGTACCTTATTTCGCAATGATTGTGATCCCAACCAAAAATCGATTATAAAACTTGTCGAATTCACGTTTAGTTAATAAAGTGGGTAACTTGAGTAAATAACACACAAAGATAAATCCATGCTCATGTTACTCTTCAAAGTTGGCAATGAGCGGTACGCCATCGCCTCTCAAGAGGTTGTCGAGGTGATACCGCTAGTTTTGCTCAAAACCTTGCCACACAAACCAGAACACATCGCTGGTATATTTAACTATCGCGGATGCATTACACCAGTCATCGATTTATGCCAATTGATGCGGGGTAAACCCTGTAGCGATAACTTGAGTACGCGGATTGTATTAGTTAATTATTGCGACCATAATAATACCAAACATCTTTTAGGTTTAATGGCAGAACAGGTTGTGGAAACATTGCACAAGTCTGAAAGTGAGTTTGTTGATTCTAATATTCAGATAGATGCTGCGCCATATCTAGGCAAGATGATATTAGATGACAAGGGCATGATTCAGTGCATTCGTATTGAATACTTGTTGTCCGAGACCGAGCAAATTAATCTCTTGCCTGAAAGAATTTTAAACAAAGCAATTTAGATTGGTGTGAAGACCACACAAATGGCACAATCTGTCATCGAAGCTTTACTGAGAAGCAAAATTGGTTTAGATGTTAACTCAATTGGTTCTGCCACGATCGCCAGTGCCATTTATCAACGAATGGCAGATTGTGGGATAAACCATATGTCGAGCTATTTGGAACATTTGCAGGATTCTCCTCAAGAATGGGACATACTAATTGACAGTGTAGTTGTCCCAGAAACTTGGTTTTTTCGCGAACCCGAATCCTTTGCATTTCTCAAACGTTACGTATTATCAGAATGGTTGCCAAAAAACCCCCAAGGTGTATTGCGGGTTTTGAGCGTACCCTGTGCCACAGGTGAAGAACCATATTCCATTGCGATCGCTCTTTTGGAAGCAGGATTAACATCTGCTCAATTTCACATCGATGCTGTTGATATTAGCAAACAATGTTTATTAAAAGCCCAACGAGCAGTTTACGATAATTACTCGTTTCGTGGCAATCATTTTTCTTTTCAGGAACGCTATTTTAAATCAATAAATTCAAAATATCACCTGCGAGAATCAGTCCAAACCCTGGTAAATTTTATCAACGGCAATTTAGCTAATCCTAACTTTTTAGTTAATACACAGCTTTATGATGTAGTTTTTTGCCGCAACTTATTGATCTACTTTGATAGCGCCACTAAAGAACAAACTATTCGCATCTTAGAAAAGTTACTAATCGAAGGCGGTTTATTATTTGTTGCCCATGTTGAAGCTGCGTTAATTATGAAAACTCAGTTTTTCTCAGTGCGCCAATCTTCAGCAGTTGCCTATAAAAAGTTGAGTAACCATCAAAATTTTGTTGAGAAAACTTATACTATTCCCAGCAGTTATAAACCAACAATTAATCCTCAATTATCAACACAAAATCGTTACACCTTTCCTATCAAAGACAGGGTGGAAGTTCCTCCCCAAAAACCGATAGCAGCAAACAACCTCAACACAAACTTATTAGATCTAGCTAAAACTGCTGCCGATGGAGGTTGCTTAGATGAGGCGGTGCAACTATGCAACGACTACATCAATCAAAATCAAATGAATGCTGAGGTTTATGTTCTCCTTGGTGAAGTGCAGCAAGCGATGAGAAAGAACGAGCAAGCGGCACAATCTTTTCGTAAAGCAATTTATTTACAACCCAATCACGAAGCAGCATTGACTCATCTAGCATTACTCAAAGAACAGCAGGGAGATAAGGTTAGTGCTAATCTGCTTTGGCAACGCATCCACAGATTACATCATCAGCAAGACACGGAGGGAGCAAAGCGAATCAATTAACGCGAGTTCGACAGATGCCAAAGAACCCCACTTCCATTCCTCTCCTCGTTTCGAGGAGAGGCTTAGAAAGCCTAATTTTTCGTGCCTAATTCAGGATATTAAAGCCCCTCTCCGTCTCGAAGAGGGGTTGGGGAGAGGTTCATCGAACTCACGTTAAATTAACTTATCTCGACTTTATCTATTTTCTGGCAACGCTCAAGCTGACGCTGAAACCTTTGTGGGACAGTCGTTTTGCTTTTTGGTTTTTAGCGATAATCGGTGACACGGAAAAAGTTTTTGCCAATACAAGAGAAGCAAGTTCTTAATTTTGGATAAAGTCGAGCTAATAAACTTAAGAAGAGTTTACATATTTTTAAGTAAATTCATGAGTATTTTCAAAATTTCAATATACTAATTGTTAGTTAGGTTTTCAATTTGGGAATTTTAGTATATGTAAGCTTTTATAGTTTTAATAGTAGCCTTTGACTGTTTATCTGATACCAATTTTTAATTTTAGACTTTACTTCTAAGACATTATTAATTGTTAGGCTTACATCGAAAAACCCATTAAACATTGAAAACTAGAAATGCTGGATAACTGGAAGCTGAAAGATAGAACTTTACTAGGATTATCTATTCCCACAATTTTAATTTTTACTTTCAGTGTCATAGTTTATGCCACTACAAATCAAACAGAAAAAAGCTATAGACAGGTGGGAATTTCACACGAAGCCATTTTAGGAACAAATGATATGGCTTTGAGCGTATGTAATATCAATCTTTCAATTCGTCGATATTTATTTGAACCAAAACAGCATCAGGATGCTTTGGAGAGATACAAAGTTTTTCAAAAAAGTTTTCAGGATGCTTTAAATCGCTCATCGAATGTTGTTGAAGACGCATTACAGAAACAAAAATTACAAGTAATGCAGAATACTTATGAAGAACTTAATGATTTGATTAAAGAGACTCTGGCAACACCAGAGATCGAGCAAAATACAGTTGTAATAGAGAAATTCCTAAATGAATCAAGAGAGATAAACGACAAATTTGGTCAATTAAACGATGAGTTTAATAGTCGAGAAAAAGAAATTATGGGACAAAGTATTACAGCTACAAAATCAATGCTTAATTTTATGAGCTTCTTAGCGGTGTTGGTGACACTTTCAACTATAGCGATCGCAGTTTTTGTAACTTCGATAATTTCCAAGGCTTTGGGCAGTAGAGTCTCTACTGCTGTAAATATAGCAGATAAAATTTCTGCTGGCGATTTAACCTCATCGTTGGCTGAAAATCAATCAAATGCTAAAGATGAAATTGGACAACTTTTGGAATCTTTTAAAACGATGATCCAAAAGCTGAGTAGTTTAATTCGTCAAGTACAAAGCTCAGGTATTCAAGTAATGACTTCAGCTACCCAGGTAGGCGCTTCTGGCAAACAATTAGAAGCAACACTCTCAGAACAAATTGCCTCTACTAATGAAGTCACAGCCACAGCTAAAGAAATCGCCGCCACCTCCAGGGAACTAGTCAACACAATGGAACAAGTGGTAACGATGTCGCAAGACACAACCACAGCCGCCAACGTCACCCAAAAAAATTTGATGCGAATGGAAACAAGTATACGACAGTTAGCAGAAGCGACAAATAGTATTGCTGCTAGATTGGGAACTATCAGCGAAAAAGCTAACAACATTAATAATATTGTTCTGACAATTACGAAAGTAGCCGACCAAACTAATTTACTATCTTTAAACGCAGCCATCGAAGCAGAGAAAGCAGGAGAATATGGCTTAGGTTTTGCTGTAGTCGCTAGAGAAATTCGCAGATTAGCAGACCAAACCGCAGTCGCCACCCTCGACATAGAACAAATGGTCAAACAGATGCAATCTTCCGTGTCTACAGGGGTAATGGAAATGGACAAATTTGCGGCTGAAGTTGGGCGGAGTGTGGCAGATGTTGGCAATATCAGTACGCAGATTGGGCAAATTATCCAACAAGTACAAGACTTGAATCCACGTTTTGAATCTGTCAACAAAGGGATGGAAATTCAATCGGTAGGGGCGCAACAAATCAGCGATGCGATGACGCAGTTGAGTAGTACTTCAGTGCAAACTGCTGATTCCCTGCGGGAAATTAATCATGCGATCGCTCAACTCAATCAAGTCGCCCGTGGCTTACGTCAAGAAGTTTCTGTCTTCAAAGTGAAAGTAGAAAATGACTCATCTATTTCTAATCTTTCTCATATACCCGCATCACTAACAGCTTAAGGAGGTCGGCGAAAAAAAACTACATTAAAAATACCCAAAAATCTGGAGTATAAACTTATTAATTTTATCCTTTAGTCTTTATACCTCAGCTTTTATGTATTGGCTTAATTTTTGTTCGCATAGCCCTAGTCACAGCCTTTAGAACAGTTGCGATCGCTCAAAGGGACAATAAATTTAATGTTCAAGAACATGACTTTGCAAACACGAATGCTCAATTCGTTTTTATTCATGGGGCTGATAGTACTCGTTGTTGCTTTAGTGGGATGGTTTACAACCAGCGAGTTAAATAATTGTATTGATATCCTTAGTAAAAATAATATACCTAGTATTAACGGGGTATGGAAGATTAACGAAGGACAGACACAAATTCAATCGGCAGAGCGCCTACTTTTCGATCCGGAAATCACCGTTGCTCAAAGACAGAATGCCTTAACTCAGATTCAGCTGGCTTGGAAACAAATTCAAGAAGGTACTAAGGAGTACGAAGCAACACCATTTAGTGAAGAAGAGAAGAAACAGTATGCAGTATTCCAGCAATATCTGGGTCTCTGGAAGCAAGTCCATGAGAAATTTTTACAGATTGAGCAACGGTATAATCGACTCGGTATTCGCAATCCCTGGAAAAAATCCCTGGAATTAATTCGTCAGAAACAAGAAAATTCACCAGAATTTACTAAGATTAAAACTGCATTGAAATTACGCCAGCAGATGGATTCGGACGCAACGAACAACAAAGAACCTTTATTTATCAAAAGTAAAGAGCAAGCATTAAATCTGTTGAAATATCATCAAAATTATGCAGCAGAGACGCAAAAGGAAGTTGAGAAGAATGTGGCTCGCAGCATCTTGTGGATTTCTTTGGGGATCGTTATCGGCCCGATTACTGCCATCGTTTTGGGATTTGCGATCGCCCGACAAATTGCCAGTCAAGTTATCAGTGTAGTTGGGGTTGCAGAGGAGATTTCCCAAGGTAACTTGACTAACCAAATCAATGCTGACTCTAGTAGCAAAGATGAGATGGTTAGGCTATTAAGTGCTTTCTCGACAATGACCCAAAACCTGAACACCTTGATTAGTCAGGTACAAAACTCCGGAATGCAAGTAACTACTTCTGCTACTCAAATAGCTGCTTCCGGTAAGCAATTAGAAACAACGATAACGGAACAGGTAGCCTCTACCAATGAGGTGACTGCTGCTGCTAAAGAAATTGCTGCTACCTCCAAAGAATTGGTAAACACGATGGAACAAATCGTCACGATGTCGCAACTGACAACCACAGCCGCAACTGTTAGCCAAAAAGATTTACTGCGGATGGAAACCACAATGCGACAGTTGGTAGAAGCCACTAATGCCATTGCGGCTCGACTGGGAGTCATTAGCGAAAAGGCTAACAATATTAATAATATTGTGGTGACAATTACTAAAGTGGCAGACCAGACAAATCTGCTGTCTTTAAATGCCGCCATTGAAGCAGAAAAAGCCGGAGAGTCTGGTTTAGGTTTTGCTGTGGTTGCTCGTGAAATCCGCCGACTGGCAGACCAAACCGCAGTTGCTACCCTCGACATTGAGCAGATGGTCAAGCAAATGCAATCGTCAGTCTCTACAGGCGTGATGGAAATGGATAAGTTTGCCGCAGAAGTAGGAAGAAGTATGGCTGATGTTGCCAGCATCAGTACGCAGGTTGGGCAAATCATCCAGCAAGTGCAAGACTTGAATCCCCGTTTTGAGTTGGTGAATCGGGGGATGGAAACTCAATCTGTGGGAGCGCAACAAATTAGTGAAGCAATGGTGCAGTTGAGTAGTACCTCTGTGCAAACTGCCGATTCTTTGCGGGAAATTAATCGTGCCATCGTCCAACTTAACCAAGTCGCACAAGGTTTGCGTCAGGGAATTACCCGATTTAAGGTAAAGGTCGAATATTCCGCCTCTGCACTCCTAGCCCCTTAAGCAACCGCTATGAATACGATCGCTACCCAATTACAGATGGAAAGTTGCTGGAATTTTATTGGCATTGAAGGCGATCGCTCTTGTCCGCAACTATCTACATATGCTCACTGTCGCAATTGCCCGGTTTATTCGGCATCTGGTCGCTACTTACTAGAACGAGCGACACCAGAACAATATCGCCATGAGTGGACGCAATTACTTGCACAATCTCAAGCCGAGAAAAATCCGCAAATGCCTACTTATGCCTCGACGACAACGGAAACTTTGGCAGTTGTGATTTTTCGTTTGCAACGGGAATGGCTGGCGCTTCCCGCTCAAGTCTTCAAAGAAACGACTCCTCCGAGTGCGATCCATACCCTACCCCATCGTCACAACCAAGTATTGCGAGGATTAATTAATATTCGCGGTGAATTGCTTTTGTGTGTTTCCCTCAACCACTTGTTAAATATCGAATCTAGCGATACTCCCCTACAAGCGCTCAGTCCAGTGGTGCATTCCCGTATGGTAGTGATTGAAAAAGCTGGTAAAGCTTGGGTGTTTCCAGTAGATGAACTCTATGGTCTACACCGATTCGCTCGTCAGGAATTGCACGATGCTTCGAGGAATATGACTCAAACAAGCCAAACTTATACTAAAGGCTTATTCTCCTGGCAACCTGCAAATTTTCAGACATCGCAACACGAAGTGCGACCGCATACTGTCAGCTATTTAGATGATGAATTATTATTTACCACTTTGGCGAGGAAGGCGCAGTAATGATAGAAGACTCAGATCTAAGTCAGTTTTCTTTGTTGGATTTATTCAATATAGAAGTCAAAACTCAGGTTGTGGTGCTGAATAACTGTTTGTTGGCACTGGAAACAAAGCCCGATCCCAAATCAGAATTAGCAGCCTTAATGCGGGCAGCCCATTGTATTAAAGGTGCAGCTAGGATTGTTCAAATTGAGCCAGCTGTCACCCTAGCCCATGTAATGGAAGATTGTTTTAGTGCGGCTCAAGCGGGAACAGTTACTTTAACTGCCGATCGCGTTGATGTTTTGTTGCAAGGGGTAGATTTGCTGCAACACATAGCCCAAAACCCCAATCTGCAACCAGGAAATAATCCTCATATTCAATCGCTAGTTAATGCGATCGCTAATATTTCGACTTGTGTAAATATCCCGGTAATTGTTCCACAAGTAAATATCCTACAGCCAACACCGCAGATAGAATCTCTGCAACCGGAAATCATCCCCTCCCCAGTTGAAGAATTAGTTACTACCCAAAACCGAAGTGTACGAGTGAGTACAGATAATCTCAATCGCTTGATGGGATTAGCCGGGGAAACGATAGTCGCAACCAAGTGGTTAGAACCATTTACAGACTCTTTTTTAAACGTCAGAGCGAATCAACTAGAGCTATCTAACTTAGTAGCTAAGTTACAAGAAT
The DNA here is from genome assembly GCF_002368035.1 of Nostoc linckia NIES-25. Classification (GTDB taxonomy): domain Bacteria; phylum Cyanobacteriota; class Cyanobacteriia; order Cyanobacteriales; family Nostocaceae; genus Nostoc; species Nostoc linckia_B. The sequence continues at coordinate 143,478 of NZ_AP018223.1, forward strand.
TATTGAGCGATCGCCCACTCGATAAACACATTAAAGAACATTTGAGCGCGGTACATCAAAAAACCAGCGAATGCAGTCAGTTGATTAGCGATCGGCAAAACGAATTAGAATCATTTTCTCAACGTTCTGGAAATCTTGCCCAGCGCCTCTATCGGGAAGTAATTGCAACGCGAATGTGTTCCTTTGCTGAGGGCGGACAAGGTTTTCCCCGCATGGTACGCGACCTCTCGCGGCAGTTGGGTAAACAGGTGAAGCTGGAAATTAAGGGTAAGTATACCTTAGTAGACCGGGATATTCTCGACCGATTAGAAGCGCCTCTAACTCACATCCTCAGAAATGCGATCGATCACGGCATCGAATCTCCCCAACACCGACTAGCCGCAGGCAAACCAGAAGAAGGAACCATTGAAATCGAAGTTGTCCATCGTGCTGGGATGTTATTTATCACTATCTCTGACGATGGCCGGGGAATTGATGTCGAATTTTTGCGTCAAGAAGTCGTTAGAAAAAAAATGACAAACGCAGAAATGGCAGCCCAACTGACCGAAGCTGAGTTAATGGAATTTCTGTTATTACCTGGGTTCTCCACTACCCAGGTTGTTACGGAAATTTCTGGGCGTGGTGTAGGGTTAGATATCGTCCATAGCACAGTGCGGGAAGTTGGCGGGACGCTGCGGGCAGTTTCTCACCCAGGAAAAGGTATGGCCTTTTACTTACAATTACCCCTTACCCTATCGGTAGTTCGCACTCTGTTAGTTGAAATTGCTGGCGAACCATATGCTTTTGGGCTGGCAAGAATCGAACAAGTGCTGATGTTATCCAAGTCAGAGATTGCTGTTTCAGAAAATCGCCCGTTTTTCTTACTGAACAATCAACCTGTGGAGTTAATTTCGGCGCGTCAAGTTTTAGAGTTACCCTCACCGGCGGTAAATCCAGACTTACTACCAGTGGTTGTAATTAGCGATCGCCTCAACCATTATGGATTAGTTGTTGACCGATTTCTCGGCGAACACAGTTTAGTTGTCCGTCCTTTAGATTCCCGCCTCGGTAAAGTCCCCAACATTAGCGCCGCCGCTTTGATGGATGACGGTTCTCCAGTATTAATTGTCGATGTCGAAGATTTAGTACGTTCTATTGCTAAGGTGTTTTCTAGCGGACAACTTAGTCAAGTGAATCAGTCAGCGCGTCAGGTACTAACTAAAACCTACAAACGTGTATTAGTTGTCGATGATTCGATTACCGTCCGCGAAATGGAACGCAAACTTTTAGAAAATAACAGTTACAAAGTTGATGTAGCAGTTAATGGTATTGATGGTTGGAATGCAATCCGCGGCAGCGATTATGACTTAGTAATTACAGATATTGATATGCCACGGATGAATGGCTTTGAACTCACCAGCCAAATTAAAGCCCATGCCAAATTGAAGCAAATACCCGTGATTATTGTCTCCTACAAAGACCGCGAAGAAGACCGAATTCAAGGCTTAGAAGCTGGTGCAGATTACTATCTCACCAAAAGCAGTTTTCATGATGACACTTTGTTAAAAGCGGTAATTGACTTAATTGGTGAGGGTTAATTAATGAGAATTGCCATTGTCAACGATATGCGGATGGCGGTTGAGGCGCTGCGGCGGATTCTAGCCACAATACCAGACTATGATTTGGCTTGGGTTGCCTATGATGGTGAAGAAGCTGTTAGTAAATGTGTAGTTGATACCCCCGATCTCATTTTGATGGATGTCTTGATGCCGTGCATGGATGGAGTGGAAGCCACACGGCAAATTATGAGCAAATCTCCTTGTGCAATTATGATAGTAACTGCCAGCGTTAATCAATATGCTGGCAATGTATTGGAAGCCATGACTTATGGAGCTTTGGATGCAATCAATACACCTGTTGAGGGTAGTGTAGGTCTACTCAAAAAAATTAGCACGATCGCTAAATTAATTGGTAAATCTTCTCAGCTGCGAACAGTTAAAACCAGAGTTTTCTCTAAATCATTACCACCACTTATTGTCATTGGCGCTTCCACGGGCGGCCCTCAGACATTGGTCAAGATTCTTTCGCAATTTCCCCAAGATTTTCCCGCTGCTGTAGCGATCGTTCAACATTTAGATGCTCAGTTTGCTCCAGGTTTTGCGGCTTGGTTAAATGAGCAAATTCTCTTACCTGTAGAAATAGCAGCTAAAGGTTCTAGACCGCAACCAGGAAAAATTCTTTTAGCGGGTACAAATCATCATCTCGTCATGGGTTCTAACCTGAGTTTTGACTATGATGAACAACCATCAAACTGTTCTTATCGTCCATCAATCGATGTCTTATTCAAAAGTGTGGCAAATCGTTGGACTGGACAAGGAATTGCGGTGTTACTTACAGGTATGGGAAGAGATGGCGCTCAAGGTTTAAAACTCTTGCGGGAAGCTGGTTGGCACACCATTGCCCAAAACCGCGAAACTTGCACTGTATATGGTATGCCTAAAGCTGCGGTGGAATTGCAAGCCGCTGTGGAAGTTTTACCAGTCGATGCGATCGCTCCTGCTTGTACCAAGTTATTACGGATGTCAGCAAATCGGACTATATTAAATAATTTTTAATGCCGTATAATTACTGTTTTTCTCTTAATAAATAAAATTAATTAAAATCAAATTTTTATCAAACATAATACATGCATAAGTCGCCAGAATTCTCTTGCTTGTATTGCAGTGCGGCTGGCAGTTAGAGCAGCGATTTTCCGTGTCCGCGTTCGCGTAGCGTCTCGTAGAGAGCGTCTGAATAAATGGGTTTAAGACTCCCACCTTTCTTGAAGTTTAGCGGTCTTGAATCAGCAGTGGATCTGAATCTTCCACCGATCGCATTCTGATTTCTGAATTATTCAATTTAAATATATTTACTTTACAAAAGTATTTAATTCTCCTTTTGTTTATATTGTGTAACATATTATATTTTATATTGATTGAGTTATAATCGACCCGATCGAGTAACCAATGTAGAAAACTTTATTGAAAAAAATTGAGTAATAATTACATGATAAACCCACTCAGCCCTATCTCTCAACTCCAAGCAACAGAAATTTTGTTACCTAAATTAGGTTTAAAATTGGCATCGACAGACTGTGTAAATGAAGTCAAACTTAACACAGAAAATGTCAATGTTTTGTTAATCGACGATCAAAAAATAATTGGTGAGGCAATCAGTAGAATTATTGCTAACGAAGCGGATATTGTTTTTAATTATCTCAGCGACTCAACTCAAGCAATTCAAAAAGCGATCGCTATTGAGCCAACGGTGATTCTTTTAGATTTGATCATGCCAGACATGGATGGCTTAATGCTGCTGCGTTGGTTTCGTTCTCATCCTTCAACTCGTGATATTCCCATCATCATGTTATCGAGTAAAGAAGAAGCAAAACTCAAAGCAGAAGCCTTTGCTGAGGGAGCAAATGACTACTTAATTAAATTACCTGATGCTATTGAGTTAATTGCCCGCATCCGCTATCATTCCAAGGCTTACAATAATCTCAAGGCACTCTCAACTGCAACTGCAACTGCCAAACTACAAGCACAGGAACTAGAACATACTGTACGCAAATTGCAAACAACTCAAGTGCAATTAATTCAAACCGAAAAAATGTCTAGTTTGGGCAGAATGGTTGCAGGATTAGCCCACGAAATAAATAATCCTATTAATTTTATTCATGGTAATTTTAATTATCTCCACGAACATATTCACACTCTTTTACATTTGATAGAATTTTACCAAAAAGAGTATCCAGAAGCGGAAAAAATAATTTCAGATGAGATTGGCGAAATCGACCTAAATTTTATCATAGATGATTTTAAAAAAATTATTTTATCTATGAGATTAGGAACTCATAGAATTCAAGAAATTATGCTTTCTTTAAAAAACTTTTCTCGCCTAGACCAATCTGATAAAAAAGCTGTAGATATTCATGAGGGAATTGAAAGTACGCTATTTCTGCTCAATCATCGTCTGAAGCAAAAAATAGAAGTAATTAAGCAATATGCTAATCTCCCAATAGTAGAATGTTATCCAGCACAATTAAATCAAGTATTCATCAATGTTATTAATAATGCAATAGATACTTTATTAGAAAACCCAACTTATCAAAATCAAAAAAAAATTATTATTAGAACGGAAGTAACCGATTTAGGAACTATCAAAGTTAAAATTATAGATAATGGCTCTGGTATTGCTCCAGAAATACAAAGTAAAATATTCGATCCTTTTTTTACAACTAAACCTGTTAATAAAGGTACAGGTTTAGGTTTAGCAATTAGCTATCAAATTATTGAAAAACATCATGGCAGTATTTACGTAAAGTCTCAACCTGGTGATGGGGCAGAATTTATCATCGAGATTCCAGTTAGAGTCACTAGTTAATAGCGAACGCTCGTTTCCTACACCCTTAAACCCTAAACGAGTAACTAAAAATCGGGCATTGCTGAATTGAAGTATGAAATTTAAGAACTCAATATTTTAAACTCTTGCTCTCTGCGCCCACCGTTCGCGAAGCGTCTCCCTTAGGAGAAGTTCTGAGCGGCGGAAGCCGCCGCTCAGACTTCTCTCTGCGTCTCTGCGTGAACTAAATTCATACCTGGATTCAGCAACGCCAAAAATCGAACTTAACATCTAAATAATTTGTCTTAAATCCACCACAGCTTATTAGACCCCAGGGTATGAAGATACTGTCCCAATACTTGTCGGTTAAGGGGGAAAGGGAAAGGGGAAAAGGGAAAGAAAAAACCTTTAACCCTTACCCTTTAACCTTTTCCCCAAACCAAATTCCAGTTTAAAATCCTTAACCGAGCAGTATTGGATACTGTCCTACTCTCGTATGGGGGAGGCTAACGCCATTAGTGTCAACTTAACGTGAAACCCTGATGAAAACGTGATGAGCGAGTTCTACTCACTTACCATCAAGATCGGCGTTACCCCACCCCGGTTTTGTCTAAAGCCAAAACCTCCCCTCCCCTTGCCAAGGGGAGGGGTTGGGGGCTTTCAAGGGCAGGTTTTTAGGCTTTCGATAAATAGTTGAGAATGTTCTCAATTATTGAACGTAGTTTTAAGTTCTCAGACAATGATTTTGGTTTTAAAATCCCAAAAATTTGTCTAATCAAAAAAACCTGCCCCAGAAAGGGGGTTGGGGGTGGGGTAAAACGATTGTGGGGCAACACTTTGAGCTTAAGTTGACACCAATGGGCTAACGCTAATACAAAGGGGTAAGAATAATAAAGGGACGCAAGTCCAAGATACAGTATTCCTCAATGAAGTTGAAAGCCCACACTTTACCGTTAGGGAGCGTGTGGGTAATTTACAACGATAGATTCATCTTTACAAGCGTTGTAGCAAACTCAAGCCGTGAGTATCAGTACCGCAGGTATTGAAAAGAAGATATTCATCAGCCAATTTTTGCACTTGTTTTGATTCCACAGCGCTGGGTTTCCAAGGATTGGGGTTATTGTAGGCATAAAAAGCTTCCACCCCATCAATACCCTTTTGGGCCGCAGCTGGAATTAAATCAAAATGCGATCGCTTGTAACGCGCAGGATGAGCTAAAACTGCCAATCCCCCAGCTTGATGAATAGCAGCAATCACGTTATGTGCTTGATATTCTTTACCTGTAGTCGGCCTTCTTTGCAAATAGGGTTTGATACTAGGGTGTTCTAGGTCGAAAGCGTAACCCAAAATGTGAACTTCTATGTCTAAAAGGTTGGCATTGATTTCCACACCACTCCACAATATAGGAGTGCTTGCACCAGGATTATTCCACTTCCAATCCTCTAACCAAGCTAGTGCTGCTTGATAGCCGCCAATACCATGATGATCGGTAATCGCTAACCCTTTTAGCCCAATAGCGATCGCCTGTTCCATCAATGTACTCGGCTGCAACCTGCCATCTGAATGGACGGTGTGCATGTGAAAGTTGAATAACGTCGGACAACTATTTGCATCAATGTTCTGGAATACTTGCCTCAATATTTCCGTAGAAGCAGTAGTGCGGGCCAAATTTACAACCATAACCCCTCTAGAAAAAAATATATATTCCTAACACACTAAAACGCCACACCTACACATGAGAAATACTCACAACTGTAAATTAGTGCTGACAGCTAATTTCTCAGCTTTATTAGCAAATTTTTCGATATGTTAAGACTACGTTAGCAAATCTCAACGTCAGTAGTCATGATTAGTTTGAATTACCTCAAAAATTAGTAGGTAATAAATATTGCATATTAATTTTGAGCGTATGCTTAAACAAGCTGTACTAAGTACCTTAGACAGTAATTCATTAGTAGAGAGAGTAACTCTAATAACCTAAACATAAATCTTATATTTTGTATCAAAAATATCTATCACAATGGTAATCCCACTAATTCTCCTGAACCTGTAATGACTTCACCGATGGCAAAAGCTGGAATTTCATTTGAGTGAAAGTGGCTGATTGTCTGCTCAACTTCATCAGGCGACACTAGCAATACAAATCCAATGCCCATGTTGAATGTGTTGTACATCGCTTGGGGAGTGACTTCTCCTACTTCAGCTAGCCACTGAAATACAGGGGGAACATTCCAACTGCTGCTGTCAATTTTTATTGCTTGACCTTCTCCCAAACATCTGGGCAAATTTTCTGGCAAACCACCACCTGTGATGTGAGCCATACCATGAATTGACAAACCTGCTTTGAGTGCTGTTAAAACTGGTTTGACATAAATGCGCGTGGGTTTGAGAAAAGTTTCGCCGATAGTTTCACCGCTTAACAATTCTGGAGTATCGCTCCAAGCAAAGTTGCCATCGCTAACAATCTTTCGTACTAAACTAAAACCATTACTGTGTACGCCTGTACTAGCAAGGGCGATCGCTACATCTCCTACTTTTACTTGAGAACCGTTCAACATCTGGCTTTTTTCGACAATTCCCACACAAAACCCAGCCAAATCGTACTCACCCACCTGGTAAAAACCAGGCATTTCTGCCGTTTCTCCCCCCAATAAAGCGCAACCAGCTTGCTTACATCCAGAAGCGATACCCGCAACCACATCAGTTAATTGCTCTTTGTCCAACTTCCCGGTTGCGACATAATCTAAAAAAAACAGCGGTTCGGCGCCAGATGTCAGCACATCATTAACGCACATCGCCACCAAATCAATCCCGACAGTATCATGGCGGTTGAGAATGTGAGCGATTTTCAGCTTTGTTCCGACACCATCTGTTCCAGAAACCAAAACAGGTTCCTTAAAACCCCCTGGTAGTTGAAAGCAGCCACCGAAGCCACCTAATCCACCAATTACTTCCGGTCTGAAAGTACTGTGAACCAAGTTGCGAATTTGATTTACAAAACCTCGGCCAGCTTCAACATCAACCCCTGCATCCCGATAATCCATTCCTAACTACACCCTTATTAATTTAAGTTAGAAATCAGAAATTACCAAAATTCCTAACTCTTGTACAGACGCGATTCATCGCGTCTCTTTAAAATACCTCATCTTCAATACCCCGCCACCATTCTCCCAAATTCATCAAGTCTTGGAAAATATCTTCCAATTCTTTGTTGTAAGCATCGTCTGTTAACGTAGCTCGACGCTCTTGCAATTTTTTGAGACGCAATTGAACCAATAGCCAAGGTTTAGTAATGCTATTCGTTGCCTCGATATATTGTGCTAATTCTTTACTATCCATATATCTTCAAATCTTACTATTTTTAAGATACAGGAGGCAGCACCCTTCTAGATCCCATAAAAACTGCCTCTGTGAAGGGATTGGGGACTAGTAGTCTGGCAAGGCAACTTGGCGGGGTAAAGGGGAAGGGGGAAAGGGAAAAGGTTTTTTATCCCTTACCCTTTTCCCTTTAACCTTTAGCCAACCTGCACCTAACATTTTTGGGTTGGCAGACCACTTGGGACTGGGAATTAGGGAAGAGTTTTCCCAATACCCAATCCCCAGTCTCCAGGTTTACGGAGTTGCAAGGAAGTTAGCAGGGGGAGTGCTACGACCATTACGACCAACAGCTGGAATTTCCGTCAAGGCATCTGTGGCTTTTCCGGTACCGTCGTTGGTGACGGAGGTTTCGTTTCCTGGATGCCCATTGGGGATAAACAACTGCGGATGATCGAAGGGTGCTTTTTCGTAACGAACTCGATTGTCAGTTAGCGACTTCAAGAAAGCTACAAGTGCCTCTTTGTTTTCGTCGCTCAGATTCAACACAGGAAGGCGGGGTACATTTGCATTTTCGTCCCCAGCGCCGCGACTGTAGAAATCGACCACTTGCCGCAGGGTTAACATTCCACCATTGTGCATATAGGGGGCAGTGAGTTCCACATTGCGGAGCGTAGGAGCTTTAAAAAGTCCATCTGCTTCCACAGGGCCAGGTGTAATATTAGGTGCTTCACCAAAGACCTCCTGGAACTTTCCTTGTTGAGCTAAACGTGCTTCGGATAAGGGTCGCGATACAGGTAGCCCATCATCAGCCCCCACACCCAGATCTTCAAGCTCTGGTCTGACCCCAATCTTGAAGAAACCCGTGTCTTCGATAGGATTTCCCGGCGCTGGTGAGCGTGTGAGTCGCCCACTGTTCTGGACATTTCTCACTGAAGCAGCAGTGAATTCTGCTCCGCTATGACAAAATATACAAGCATTAGCAGGGTTCTCAAAAATAGCTTTACCCTGTTGCTGCTGGGGAGTTAGGGCGTTAGTGTTCCCTTCTAAGAACTGGTCAATGGGCGCATTGTTAGATACTAATGTGGACTCATACAGTTGAACCGCTAGCCCGAAGAACAGCGAAAAGTTGTACTCCATTTGCGTATACTCTTCAGTAGTGCTTGAGAGATCTGGCAGCAGTACGACTTTCCGGGTATTACCGTTGGCTTTATCAACCTGGATTAACTGGGTTGATTGCCACCACTCTGGCTTGAAAGCTGCTCGGATCATTTGGTTGTAAGTCAGCGTCGTCAGACCCTTTTGAGGTGCTCTGCTGTACTGACCTAGTACACTGTCATCAGGATGGACAATTTGCTTTCCAAGCGGTCTTAAAGGAAGTAATTGTTGAGCGAGTTCTCTAGGAAGAAGCAGCTTCTTGCTCTTGACAATATCGAATATCTTGTCGAGCAACCCAAACCCAAATTTGTCACCAATCTCCTCAAACGTGCGCCCATCTGCCGACATCTCAAAGGAACTGAGTGGCGGCCCCACTGCTTGGGAAGCTAGAGATGCATTTTTAAGTTGAACGGTGACTGGTTGTAGTGGACTTAAGATGCTTGATGCTTTATAGACCTTGGCATTGGGGTCTCTCGTGCCAAAGGGATTAACCCCATTGAAGACGTTCTGTGCGCGTCCGTCCCAAAAGTTACGGAAGTTGAACGCGGCATTAATCACAGTTGGCGTGTTGCGCGGCTCCACCCGACGGGTTTCGATACCTCCCACATTGAATACGGGATCGTCCACAGGAATACCAGGATCGGTATTAACAAACTTGGAATTAAAAACTCCTTGGGAGGAGGCGACATCATTACTGTCCGAGAGAATGGCAGAAAAACGATTATTTGGGTCTGCGAGTTTGTGGAATGGGTAATCTGCTGGCTTGAGTGTGGAGTTTGGCTGACCGATGCTGAAAGTATTATCGGGATTCGGAGTTTTATCTGCATTCACTCGCAAAATCCCTGGACTAAGCTGGTTTTTAGCTCTGTTATCCGCACCGGCATGGAAGTGGCAACTGGCACAGGAGGTGATGCCATCACTACCAACCTGCATATCCCAAAAAAAAGCTTTTCCCAAAGCGATCGCTGCGGTCTTATCCTTAACGAATTGTCCGAGATTATCAGGCTCTGGAACCGTCACCGTCTTTAGGGAAGCTATCGTTGGGGGCGATACTTGCGCTGATACAGTATGTCCTGCTAAAACGGCGATCGCAACCAATAGTGCGATCGTGGTGGCGCTTTTGATTTTCCTAGATAACCTTGATACCAGATTGGTAAGTCTGGCTAGCGCACCAGCCAAATAAGTGGCTCCAAATTGGATTTTCCTCATGTTTTATATGAAGGTTAATTTTATCAAGAGTTGAAGCATTACTACTCCACCTCAAATCTGAAATTTTGTTGTACTTTCTTACACACAAATTTTAAAATATCAGCTTTTTTATACTAAAGTAAGTAGGTAAGAATAAATCGAACTATGTTACAAAATATGAAAACTTCATTTGGCTTATATTGAGAGTTTTAGCCCTGTTTTTTGACTAAAATAACTAATGTCAACCTTCAATTATTTACACCCACTTTCTCATAGCAATTAAATTTGTAAACATCCGATTCTACCCAAGTAGTATAGATGTATATATAACTCTGGGAACCTCCGGCAGTCGCAACCACGAAAAGAGAAACAGGGAGAAATAAATAATGAATAAAGTCATACTAATTTTTTTACACAAATCAAAAACGAGTCCTATAGTCTTTTTTTAATAGAGAAAAAATCCTCAAATCATGGAATTGTCCTTTCCAAAATCCATATTCTCTTAAAAGCCCTTCCTCCACAAATTGCAAATTCCCTAACAATTTGATAGAAGACGCATTTCGACTGCGCTCAATGCTCGAACCTTGAGAAAATGAGGGTTGAGTTTCGACTACGCGGTAATCGAGCGTACCCCTTTGGGGAAGCAAGCTACGCGTAGCGTCTCGTAGAGAAGTCGAGATTCAACTTCCGCGAAGTCGAAACCCGGCAACCTCAAGTTAAGTTTAATTTAGTCCTTCTACTTAGCAGTTAACAATCAAAAGTCAAGCATCAACATTCAAATACGGTTCGGTTAACGTGTTTATTCCTCGAAGATCCCCGCAACCTCCTTAAAAAGGCTTGCTCATAACCCTCTTTTACCCCCTTAAAAAGGGGGTCGCCGTAGGCGGGGGGGTCTTAACCGAACCGTATTGGTCAGCATTCCCCCTCACCCAACAAACCAAAAACAGCCACGACACAAGATCGTGACTGCTGGGAATTTATTGATAACTGTTAAAAGCTACTGTCACAGCCAGTTAAAAATCGGCTGTTGATTAAGCTTTAGCAAGGTTTTCAGTAACGAAGTCCCAGTTGACTAAGTTCTCTAGGAAATTCTTAATGAAGGCTGGACGGGCGTTTCTGTAGTCAATATAGTATGCATGTTCCCAAACATCCAAGGTTAAGAGTGCCTTCTGGCCATGAGCTAGAGGGTTCTCTGCATTTGGTGTTTTAATCACTTTCAGCGTACCGCCATCATCAATTAACCAAGCCCATCCACTGCCGAATTGAGTTGCAGCTGCGTTAGAAAACTCTTCCTTGAATTTGTCGAAGCTACCAAAATCTTTATCAATCTTGGCTGCAAGGTCACCGGTGGGTGCGCCACCACCTGCTGGTTTCAAGGAATTCCAAAAGAAGGTGTGGTTCCAAACTTGGGCTGCGTTGTTAAAGATTCCGGTTTTAGAGGAGTCTTTGAAGGAAATTTGGATCACCTCTTCGAGAGATTTATTAGCAAGGTCAGTACCTTCAGTCAGCTTGTTGAGGTTGTCTACGTAAGCTTTGTGATGCTTGCCATAGTGGTACTCAAAAGTTTCAGCTTTCATACCGTAAGACTCTAGAGCATCAGGCGCGAAGGGTAGGGGGGGCTGTTCAAATGCCATTGTGTGAAATCCTCTCTTTAGCGGTTTCCAGGTTTAAGCTATTGCAGAAGCTTAGAAAATTAGCAGCTTTTATTTTTGGCAGTTTTATGTCTTTTATGATGAAACATAAAACTTAACATCGTCATTTTACTACCAAAGTGAAGATAAAAACAAAGTACTTCTCTAATAAGTAAAATAAGTCAAACTGCTAGGGAATAATGGCTATAAATAAAAATGACTAATATTTCATAGCTAAAAGCCAATATTGCAATCTGATTTGAAACACATCAATCGCAAGGCTTATATTTCCGAATTCTCTAATAAGTCACAGACTTTTTTGTTCAGCAATAATTGAGGATTGCTATAAAAATTGGTATTAAGTATAGAACTTACGCACTGAAGCCTGAAACCTAGATCCCCCCTAGCCCCCCGATAAATTGGGGGGAACTTCTAAAGCCCCCTTTTTAAGGGGGTTAGGGGATCTAAGTGCGTAAGTCCTAAAGTAATCAAAAACAGCAATTAAAGCTTTGAAACTTCTACCTTTAGTTAGATGAATTGCTATCTAAATAATCAGTCGAAAGCTAGATGAATTAATTCTTAAAAAAATCTATTATTTTAAAAAATTTTTGCATAAAATTAAATTCATCAAAAATAAAACTATTTAATATCTATCTGAATTTTGGTACTGTCTCTGGGTGCAATAAATCTAGAGTCAGGGAAGTAGTACAAGGCATCCGCTCGTATCAATAAGGTTATTTCATTATTAATAAACTCCAAAAGCACCTCATTAATCTCTGCTTATTGAAAAAGATTTTAGAGATTGCCTTGAGGTTTACAAAATTAAATAAAACAGTAAATGCTGATGCTAGTTTTTTCGTTGATTCTTAACCTTGGTTATGAGAAGTCTAATTTAAATGCGTTTGCCTTAGAGTCTGCCTCCTTACAAAGCATAAAAAGAAACCAATGAAACACTTTACCCTGTTTACTTTCCTGTATCTAGTAGCGGGAGTTTGCCTAAGTGCGATCGCACTTGGGCATCGTGACATCGCTCAAAACCATAAAACAGCCCTGCTAGTTAATGCTGGACTGTTATACCTTGTCGCTGTCCTCAGTACCTTTCCATTTTGGCGACAAGGCTTAATACGCAGGCAAGCGAGACTGCGCGATAAACCTGCTTGGGATCGAAATTTTTTCAAGATCTTATTTTTGCTCGTCATTGGATTGACGCTTTTTACAGCGATCCCTGACTTGGTGAATCACAACTGGGCGATGGAGGCGATCGCGAGAGCATCTGCCGTGCCAATGGTCATTCTGGCAAGTGTAGAACAACTCTTTGTCAGAAGCAAATTCGGTAATAATCCTGATTACTAAACAGACAGCACAGAACCAGACAAACGCATCTTTGCTAACTAATCATTAGTAAACAGAAGAGTATAACAGAAGCGGCAGACAAGGTGACAGTAGTAGAGATTGATTAAATGGTTTTTCTCCTGTCTCCTTGTCCTGTTCGGTGGCTACCACTCAGATAAACGTTGCTGGTAGTAGTTAACGATTTGTGCTGTGACTTGAGACACGTCTAAACCATCTGTTTGCAGTTCGATCGCATCTGCCGCTTTTTGCAAAGGAGAAATTTTACGCGTACTATCTTTGGTGTCGCGTTCGGCAATGTCGCGTTCGAGTTGTTCTAAACTCACTTCAGGTTGACCAAGTTTTTGAAAATCTTGCTGGCGACGACGTGCGCGTTCGCTAACAGAAGCGGTTAAGAAAATTTTCACTTCGGCATCGGGGAACACATGAGTACCAATGTCCCGGCCTTCAGCTACTAAACCGCCTTTTTTACCCCAGCTTTGCTGTTGTTTAACCAGTGCTTGACGTACAGCGCTTTGTGCAGCGATCGCGGATACTTGGGAGGTGACCTCAACCGTGCGAATTTCTTGGGTTACATCAATACCGTTAATCCAAACCCGCACGGGAAATTGTAAATCCTGGGTGGGAGTAAGTTGAATTTGACATCGGCTAGCTAATTCGGCGATCGCACACTCATCATTAATCGCAATACCCTTTTGCAGTACCAACCAAGTTACAGCGCGGTACATTGCTCCTGAATCTAAATACACTAAATTCAGCTTTGCTGCTACTTGACGCGCCACTGTCGATTTTCCAGCACCGGCCGGGCCATCAATGGCGATGATGGGTTGACGATCGCGCAAAATAATATTATCAATCAAACGTGTAGAACCCAAACGTGCTGCGATCGCCAGCATTCCTTCCTCCTGAACTTTATCTAAAGACATCAACGTAGTCGGTTCAACCAATTCAATATATTCCACTAAAAGCGTGCTGACCATTGTCAGTTCTTGCTGTATTATTGCTATCAATTTGCTGCGATCGCGAAGTCCTTGGCGAAACGCAGCTTCAGCTTTTAGCAAGCCACGATACAGCACCGCTGCTTGCTCTTTTTCTGTTGCAGTCAAATAATGATTGCGAGAACTCAAGGCAAGACCTGATGCTTCCCGTACTGTTGGACAAGCAACAATTTCCACTGGCAAATTTAAATCAGCTACTAGCCGCTTAATAATTGCCAGTTGCTGACCATCCTTTTGACCGAAGTAGGCTCGGTCAGGCTGTACCAAGTTGAAAAGCTTGGTCACAATCGTAGCGACACCCTGAAAGTGACCCAGCCGAGAACGACCACACAAGCCTGTTATCATAGCAGATGGGGGGATAACTTGTGTAACCTTTGATTCTTGTATACTTTTCTGGGGTACCGTCATCTCTTCCGGAGTCGGCGCAAAAATCGCATCTACCCCAAATTGTTCGCAAAGCTGTTGGTCTTGCTCTAAAGTCCGCGGATAACGTTCGTAATCCTCATTAGGGCCAAATTGCAAGGGATTGACGAAAATACTCACAATCACCGTAGAATTTTCTTGCCGCGCCCGTTGAATCAAGCTTAAATGACCTTGATGCAAATTCCCCATTGTGGGCACCAGACCGACTGCCGTCTGATGCCAGCCACTCGCCTCATCTAGTGCCATTTCTGGAACCGCAATCAGCTTGTTTTCCAAGCAGCGTTTAGTTAAATAGCAGCGTAAAGCCGCAACTGTTGTCAACAGGCGCACAAAAATACCCCTAGTTCTCTCATCCCTCCCCCGTTAGTTTATATCTGAAATAGAGGCGATGGTTGAACTAGAGGAATTAAGTATGGGCAAACAGAGCATGGGGAAAGGGAAAGGGGAAAAGGGGAAAGGGAAAGGGGAAAGGGAAAGGGGAAAAGGGGAAAGGGAAAAGGGGAAAGGGAAAGGGGAAAGATTGAATTTATTCCTTTAACCTTTCCCCTTGCTCCCCGATCGCCAGTCCTTTATCTTTGGGCAAACAAGGCATGGGGAAAGGGAAAGGGGTATGGTTCGACAAGCTCACCAACCGGGGAAAAAGGGAAAGATTGAATTTATTCCTTTATCCTTTCCCCTTTAACCTTTCCCCTTTAACCTTTCCCCTTTAACCTTTCCCCTTTCCCCTTTCCCCTTTCCCCTTTCCCCAGTCCCTTTATCTTCCCAAAACTTCAACATGCACTGGTGCAACACCACTACCCATCATTCCCAAAATTCGAGCAGCACCAGCAGACAAGTCAATGATTCGACCCCGAATGTAGGGGCCTCGGTCATTAATCCGCACCACTACAGAACGACCATTGCGGGTGTTGGTCACACGAACTTGTGTGCCAAAGGGTAGGCTACGGTGGGCTGCGGTCATTCCTTCTGGGTTGAACCTCTGGCCGCTAGCAGTACGATTGCCGGAACCGTCATAGCCGTAATAAGAAGCTATGCCTCTGAAGGCAGCTCGGACTCCGCCGACAGCAATCTCCTGCGGTAGCTTGCGTATTGATACTGGCTGACGCGCTGGCATGTTTGCAACCTCGCTTAAGGGCGATGCATTGCCTAGTAGTCTCCGCAAACGATTGGTTGCTTGCAATGCATCTTGCGCCAGATTGTTGGTGCTATCTGCTAGCCGCGTACCTTGATTGATTTCTACTAATTCTTCGCCGTTAACTTTGATTGTATAGCGATCGCCAGATCCCGCTTCTACAGGGAGGCTCTTGCCTTGGGGAAGATTTGCAACTTTAGATTCCCCGCCTGCTTTCCAACTTACGGTAATCTTGCTCGCGTCTATATTTTCCCGGTTTAACTGGTTAATTTTAGCTGCTATTACTCCAGCTATCTCAACCGGATCGTTGTCAACAGAATTAATCTGATTATTTGCTCCGGCTACATTTACAACACTTGCCGTTTTTGGTGAGTTGCTAGCAATAAGGGCGTATGATTGTACGCCCTCTGTTTCGTTTATTGCACCAACTTTTTTAGTCTCAACACTTGTATCTGATACAGAACTTAAAAAGGTGAGAACGGGAATATTTTTGATATAAAGAGTTGCCGCCTTACGTCCTCCAATGTTGTAAGGATGAATTTGCGTAATCACAGCATCCGAGGTTTGCTCCCCTGCTCCTGATTTGTACTCTCCCACTTTCACCACATCAGATGCAGGCGATTTTGGGGCAGCCAACGCATTTCCCTTGGTGGTTTGAGTACAACCGATTGAGGGTATTCCCAAAACAGTCAGAGACAGAGCAACAATTGTCCAGAAATGTCTTTGATTCATGCGTCCAATTTTAAAGCGACTGTAGAACTTAAGAGAACTTAAGTCTTATAATTCCTGGGATTTTTACGTAGTAAATACGTGAATTCCCTTCCTAAAAACTCGAATTCGTTCCGCTTTCACTTTGTATTTTGTAACTGCAACAGACTAGCATGAACCTTTTAGCTTGGGGATCAGGGTTTTACCGTAATTCTTGACAACTTTACCCAAAACAATTTGGTATTTTCACCGCGAAACCTTGCTTGAATGCGGATTTTGACTATGTAACGTTTTTTTCGGCAAGCCAAAATTTTCTTAACAAAACTTTACATTTTTTGGCTGCTCAACTCATAGCGCCTTGTCCGCATAAGTTTCTAAGGCTCACAGTTATGTGTGTATTCTATATGACATCATTTTGTACGGTTTTCTTTAGATAATTAATATAGCTTTAATTAAATGGCATCGGCACAAATACTCAAAAATTCTTATTTAATTAAATCTTTAGATTTTCTTAAAAATACTCTGCGATCGTAGTTAGAGATAAAACCACCGTGCAAATTAGTGGAAGTTGATTATCTTTTTTTTGAAGTATTTTCTAGCTAAATTAACCACGATCTGTATTATTCATAACTAGGTTAAATTTAGTAATTTATATAACTTGCTATAGCAGTATTACTGTGTATAAAAAAAAGGATAGTACGCAAGCGAACTTTTTTTATGATTAATCATAAAAAAATTCGGAAAGCTTGCCGATCGCTTCTATGTAATTTTTATAATGTCATAAAAAGTACATTTGGTATTTTGATATCTAAGTATGGTTCGAGAATAGGGAGTAGGCAATGGGTAGTAGAGAAAGATTAATTGCCTCTACCTTAAGGTATACATTATTTTTTCACGCAATCAGCTTGAATTGCTATATATGTAGCAAGTTTTTCGTAAAATGCTATCAGCTTCGTAGCAAATCAAGTAAATTCAGGAGATTTAGAAATAGACTCGTCATCATTATTAACTGTTCTCAACGACTTGCATTCCCAGTACAAGTCATTGGGCGAGGGTGCAGTAGCTAAGTACATTCCGGAACTAGCAAAAGTAAACCCAGACTTGTTTAGTATTTGCATTGCTACCGTAGATGGTCAGGTTCACAAAGTTGGGGACTGGGAGCAGTTCTTTACGATTCAGTCGATCTCCAAAGTATTTGCTTATGGACTTGCTTTAGAAGATCGTGGGCGGGATTATATGTTGACGAGAGTTGGCGTCGAACCGACGGGGGATGCATTCAACGCGATTATTTTGGATGAGCAATCAAAGCGGCCTTATAACCCAATGGTAAACGCTGGAGCGATCGCCACCACTAGCTTAATCAAAGGATCTGGCGCCACCGAACGCCTGAATCGGATGCTGGAGATGTTCCGGCGATATATTGGCCGCGATGTGTTCGTTGACATATCAGTTTTTACCTCAGAACGCAGTACCGGACATCGCAACCGCGCAATGGCACACTTAATGCTCAACTTTGGGATGATAGACCCCAACATTGAAGAAGCATTGGATCTTTATTTTCAGCAGTGCGCCGTACTGGTGAATTGCCAAGACTTAGCAGTGATGGCAGCGACTCTGGCCAATAGAGGTGTTAACCCCATTACCAAAGAACGAGCAGTGGATAAGCCTTACATTAAAGATATTTTGAGTGTGATGTACACCTGTGGAATGTACAACTTTGCTGGTGAGTGGGCTTACAAAATTGGTATTCCGGCGAAAAGTGGAATTTGTGGCGGCATTATTGCCGTTGTACCAAATAAGATGGGCATTGGAGTTTTTTCGCCACCGTTGGATGTACGAGGTAATAGCGTGCGCGGGGTAAAAGTGTGCGAAGAACTTTCCCAACGCTTGGGTTTACATTTATTTGACTGTTCAAATGAAGAGGCAAAATTTGAGTAAATTAGAAAATTAAAAGAAACTTAGCAGCGTTAAGGGACTTCCAATTAAAAAAATAGCCAGTTTTGTAGGGTGTGTTAGCGACGCGTAACGCACCGCCAGTATTTGGGTGCGTTACGGCTTTCGCCTAACACACCCTACTGGCGTGACAAGGCTAAAATGTTGCAATAGATTTTATTGTGGGATGGGTGTCCTCACCCGTCCGGGCGGGCAGGATGCCCACCCCACAAGAGTTTACTAATGCACTATTTTAAGCTTGCCACGCCACTACTGGCGTGACAAGGCTAAAATGTTGCAATAGATTTTATTATGGGATGGGTGTCCTCACCCGTCCGGGCGGGCAGGATGCCCACCCCACAAGAGTTTACTAATGCACTATTTTAAGCTTGCCACGCCACTACTGTATATTTTATTTTTTGGAAGTCCCTAAACGTTGAGCTTGGAAGGCAATGCGCGATCGCCTTTTACTAAATTCTTTTTTTAGTCATAACTATTTGAACTTATTTATTACTGCTTGCAGATACTTTTTAGAGGCGGCTTCTGCTTGAGAACGGATAATCAATGGGGTTTTTAATTCAGCGCGAAGCTGGCAGTAAAAGGTAATGGTATATTGGAGCGATCGCGCAATTTCTTGGGCATCGTGTTTAGCAGGAATAGTCTCGCAAAAATCGCTCACCAGAGATGGAATTTCCTTTTCCAGATTCCTCACACCGCGTGGAAGCAGTCCAGCTTGGACTTTGGCTAATGGCGCTAGGACTTGTCCGCGCAGAAAAGAAAGAAAATCAATGAGTTCAAAAAGTTCGCCTCTTCCTAATTTCGTTGCACCGTAGTGTACCCACACCCAGAAACGGTCTTCAATCCACTGTTGGTCTACGGGTGGATAGTTTCGCGGGTTTTCACAAACAGCCAAGCTTAGTAAATTTCCTCGTTCCCAAAGAACGATAGGATTTTCTATGCGGTTTGTTTGGAAATGTTCTAAAAGCAAAAACTTCAAATCGACGTGTACGAGAGGTTCGTCATACAGACAGATTAACAATCTAGGTTCGCCGACGTGTTCGCCAGTAAAAGCAGCCAGCAGTTTTCCCAGCTTGCTGGCTAAAAGCTGACGTTCCTGTAAAACTTCATGATAACGAGCATCATCGACAACAATAATTAGATCGAGGTCAGAATACTCATCCATTTCTCCAGTTAAATAGGAACCAGCGATCGCTACACCTAGCAAACGTTCATCTGTTTTCAAGTTTGCCAGAATTTGCTCTAGTAGTTCTCGTTGTGGTTCGGGAACAGCCATATTAACTCCAATTTAGCGATCGCCAAACTTTAAATTAACCCGCTTCTGGTGTCCGTCCAACCGTAAGCAACCTCAACCAATTGTACATTGGCAATCTGATTTGCTTTTGGTTCAGCTGCTGACCGCCAAGGCTTTGATAGAAGCGGGAGGGGGGTTATTAGACCTCTTGCATAAATCAAAAAGAAGAACCCCACCCCGCCAAAGCTACGCTTTGTCTCCCCTCCCCTTAGCAAGGGGAGGGGTTGGGGGTGGGGTTTTGCAAGAGGTCTATTGGCTAAAACCCACACATCGAACTCTAACTGTTATCAGTGAAAATCAATGTAGAGACGTTGCAATGCAACGTCTCTACAAAGGTTTTAGGCAACGCAGAATTAATTTCTGGAGATATCTATTTACAATTCTTCTGCTTGGGGAAGTGGGAAGATTTCACCATCTAAATAAGCTTGAAAGTGTTTTTGGAAGTACAACCAAGAAGTCATATCTTCACCATCGATAAAGCCCTTTGGCGCTTGTTTATATAAAGGAATACGGTTATTAATTTCGTCTTGCAAGAATTCAGGCAGGTCTTTTATACCATTGATTTTACTACCAAAAGCACTGTAGAGCAGTTGACCGGGGCGATCGCCCATTTTCATCCAAGGAAGCCATTGACCAATTCTATCCCAACCCAGTTTCAGTTCTGAAACTGAGTTGAGTGCTGGATTGAATAAATCTGCTGTTGGCACGGTTAATTTAAATAATTCTGCTGCCTGATAAATTGGATGTGGGCTGTATTCGGCAAACTTGGGATCTTCTGCTAAGGGATTGGGGTAATAGGGGAATATATCAAAAATGAAGGTTGTACTGTCACCATCTACTTGTGCGGGAAAATTTCCCTTAAATATGCCCTGCACTGGATTATTTGCAACGTGGATAACTGGAACTGTCTCCCCTGTCCAAGGATTTTCCCATTTTCTCAAGACTTCTTCTGTTTGTGGATTTAGGTAGTAAGTCAGTTCCCTAGAAGTAAAATCCCAGCTACCTTCTTCTGTGGAAATACACCTGCTAACACTCAATCCGAATATTTTAAACAAAAGTTGTCTTTTCTCGCCGGGGATCAGAGCGTAAATTTTACCTTTCCAGATTAGAAAAGTGGATTCGCTAGGGTCGAGGGAAGAACGAGTTTTCACCCAGTGCTGCGCTTCAAGTTCTTGGATTTGGGCAACCATCTAAAACATCCTTTGTGTCTGGATAACAAAAGGATAAGCGAATTTGTCATTAGTCATTAGTCATTAGTCATTAGGTATTGGGCATTGGGTAGGGAAAAGGTTAAAGGTTAAAGGGAAAAGGAATAAATTTAATCTTTACCCTTTTCCCCTTACCCCTTTCCCTTTCCCCCTTGTCCTCTTCCATGCCCCAGTCCCAAGTCCCCAATCACCAGTCCCCGATCCCTGAATCAAGTTGCTTATCCAAACAGCTAAATAAATACACCCAAAAAGGTAAAGAACTGTTAATCGCAATTAGCCGTACTAAATGGCCAGTTGTGACGATTTCAACATTATGATTTAGCGCTAAGGAAACTAGGATCATTTCTGCTGAGCCTCCCGGTGCTGTGACTAAAAGACAGGTTAACCAGTCCCAAGAGGTTAATTGCATGGCAAGTATAGCAGCGATCGCTCCAGTTGCGAGGGTCATTGTCACGGATATCAAAGCATAGCCGACAGTCCGCTTGGTAAAGTTGGGTTTGTCTCCCCAATACTCACCAATGGTGATTCCCAGCAGCATTTGACCGAATAAGTTAATTAAAGGCGGTGGAGTAAAGCTAATATCGCTTACAAAAGGCAGCGAATTGAGTAAAGGATTAAACCCGATACCAATTAACAATGCACCAAAAAAATCGCCCGCTGGAATTTTGAAAAATATAGCCGGATAAACTACTAATGCAGTAATTACGAGTAGCAATAAGAGTAATCCTAGTTGAGATGGATCGAAATTGAGCAAAGCACTTTTGACGGGTAGTGTTTGCATCCAGGAATTACCAACTAATGTTCTAGCGATGAAGGGAAACAGAAAAACTACTGAGGTAACGCGAATCGCTTGAACTAAAGCAACTAAGCTTACATCTTTATTGTAATCAGCAGCGATCGCTGCCATAATTCCCACCCCACCAGGAACCGTAGCTAGCATTGCTGTCAATAGGTTGGTTTTGCTGATGCGAGAGTAAATGTACCCAATGCAACCGCCAGTCAGCAACAGAAACAACGTGAGAAAAATAAAGATGGGAATACCAGAACCAATATTAGCTAAATTAGTATGAGCATTGGAAGCGCCGACGGTTAAGCCTACAAGTGCCATTCCCACTTTTCTGGCAGTGCGGTTTGGTTTGGGCAAATATTCATAGAAAATTCGACACCCTTGGAGAACTACTATACCAGCTGCAATCCCAGCAAATATCCAAGCAATTCCACCAATGTGAAACTTTGCTAGACCTATGCCCACAGGCAATGCTAAAAGTATTTCCAGGGCAAGAACAATTGATTGTTTTACAAATAATTGTTGCTTGGTAACAGTAGGATTTTTATGAGTATGTTCTTCTAGGTTGGGAGCAACGCTGAGACTTTGATTCATCGATATAAGCTTTATTATTAATTTAATACTAATTTCAATACCTTAGCCATTCTTTTGTCTTATCTTCTTCAATTTAGTCCATTAGACATATTAGACTTCTTACAGAAGTCGGGAAAAGGGGAAGGGGAAAGGGTGAAAGGTTTGGTATTTTCCCTTTCCCCAATAAATGCAAAAAGCAATGAAAGCAAAAGGTCTATTGCCATTAATGTCAAGGGCGAGTGAGACGCCCACCCCACAATAAATGAATAGTTGAATATTTTTTGTTTAGAACTTCCTAGAAATTACTGATTTTACTTACCACAAAGCACAGGTAACAGGGTTGGAATTTTCTTGTTTGTATGGCTTTTTTGTTAAAATTTTCTACCTGATTTACCTGCAATCTGCTGTATATTAGCTTATTGTAAATTCTGACTCCTAAAGTCTGCTTTTAGGGGGATGTTGGGTTTTGCTATAGCTCAACCCAACGTACTTTTATTTTTAACTGAATTCTGAATTCTTTTAGCGTAGCCCATTCTGAATTCTGATTCAATCTTCATCGAGCGCCGGAAACACTTCCTCAAATTGCCACAATCTATCTTTGTTTTCAACGAACCAAATACGAGTTTCTGGAGTTAATTTACTCCAAATGTCTTCAGCAGGAACGTGAGGAGATGCATATTGGTACTGCTGACCAAGTGATTTTAGATTCTTTGCTACATCGCTGGGAATTCCGAATTGTTCCCAGTCAATTTTTATATTTCTTCCCGAAACTCCTGCTGTAGGATCGAAAATCAATTGTGCAGTTCTGACTAAATCAGCAAAGTGTTTCGGTTTGAGTTTGGTGATTTCCTGAAGTAGTGATTCGTGATGTTCTGGAGGCATTTTACTAGCAGTGGTGAAGAGTTGTAGTGTATTCAATTAGTCAAGAGTCGAACAGTTTTTCACTAGAAAATCGTAAAACTGTTCGCGAATAACTGATTTTTGAACTTACTGCCAGAGATTTATATCCCCATGTTTCTAGCTTAGCGCCAAGTCGCTAACTTCATTATGACTAAGATTATGGATTAGGGATTAAGCGTTGGGAATAATTTCGATTCCATTTCAGAGTCATTATGTAGCTAATTGTTACTGCGCTTTGCTTGCGTAGAGTTGCGAGTTCCCCAATTCCTATTTCAGATATGACATTTAATTAATTAAATATTGCAGATTTTACTTTAGCTAATCATTTTCGATCAGAACTGTAACAGCTGCGATCGCAATCAACATTTCGTCATTTAGATCGTTGAGTTCAGGAATCGCTCGTCCTTGAACTACCATTCCTCCAGATTCTACTGTCAGAGTTTTTTGACCAAATGGTAGTACGGCTAGTACTTCCTCTTGCCTAACTTTTTCTGGGTATGGTACTGCTACTTGCACTTCGACAATCATTTCATTGGGATGACTCAAACCAGCGACTTCCCAAACACCAGGTAAAGCATTATGAGCGATCGCATTGCGTACCGCCCTAGATGCTGCTACTGTCGGTTCTTGTCCATGCTGATCTATTCCCATCCCCATTTCAATTATCAATCGTTTACGCGCCATTAAAACCTCCGGCAAATTTTTTACCTTACGTCAAAAAGACGCAGAGAGAGACGCGCAGAGGGGAAAGACTTGTTGCAAGTTCTCGCCTTGTTACCTTGTCTACCCATCTCCCCACACCCCGCCCTGCGGGAAGCTAAAACTATATCTTCCTCATCCATTTGGAAGCCTTTAGAGAGTATGCAATAACTTACTCAGACGCTCTGAATAACTTTTCATTACCTTGATGGCAAACATTGGTGTTTCCTGAACCGCAAACAGAAATGCTTTTTCATCGAGGAAAGCAAGTTTGCAGTTTGTTTTGGCAATGGCTGTGTAAGTTCTATTTTTTACCCCTACAAGTATGCCCACACCAAAAACTTCACTTGTATCAATGGTTTCTACAACCTTACCATTGACTAATATATCTACTTGCCCTTCCACAATGCCGTACATAATATCACCAGTCTGCCCTTCTTCAAAGATGACTTCGCCTGGTGAAAATACTTTAGGATTAGGTTGTTTTTGAAATATACCGACTGTGAGTACAGGACTTAGCATTAGAGCAACACCAAAATTCTTAGTTTTTGAATGAAACTTTTAGATAGGCATCATGAGAACCCAGAAAAGTATACTACTTTCTGTTGCTTGACTCCAATTTCCGCAACATTTCTGATTGATTAAGAAACAATTAACGAATGTTAAAGCTGGATTTATCCACTTCAAATACCAATACAGTTCAGTTAAGACTCGATCCTCCCTAACCCTCCTTAAAAAGGAGGGAAATAAGCCCCCCTTTTTAAGGGGGGTTGGGGGGGGATCTTCCGGAGCTAAATAACGTTAATTGAACAGTATTGCTTCAAAGACTTATCAATAACAATCGCAGGTGAATTCATGCAATTGAAATACTTGTCAACGAGGATAAATTTAGGGATGTTAAAAATATTATTTAAGTCTGTTAGAAGACAGTAGCTTTACTATAGAAATAATATTTTATTTCTAAAACAAATCAGTAGCCTAACGCACCTAAATCATTAATCGGTGCCGTACCCTCAGGCTAACGCAACGCCAGTCCGCTCAAGTCGGGAAACCCGCCCATGCGGCTGGCTCCCCTACGTATATTTCAAAAATCAAATATGAGTCCTATATTGATAATTAAAGCTTTAAAACAATCATTTCGTTGATTCAAGACTTTCTGTGAAGAGTCAATACAGTGTGTAGTAAAAGTAAGAAAAGTAAGAAAAGTGGGATCTTTTGAGAAGCATATACTTCTTCGCTCAAAAATCTGCTATTGTTACCTTCGAGTAATAATTTATCTGAAAAAATAACGGATGTAAAGAAGGAATTTTCTTTGAATGGCCAATATTCGAGACTGCTACGATAGACAGAAACTATTGTTCTGTGTTAGGCCTCTTGCAAAAGTGCTTTTTGCACTTTTGTAGGGAAAGAGACTCATGTTAAAGGGGAAAGGAAAAATACCAAACCTTTCCCCCTTTCTCCTTCCCCTTTTCCCAACTTTTGCAAGAAATCTATTGCAGATATGTAATATTTTTCTTAGGCATTGTATATAAAGTGGGATGATTTAGCAACTTACAAAATTCACCTACAACTCAACAATAGCTTGCGGCAATTAATTTCATTGTTGTGCAACTTACTTTCTCGGATGTAGTAAGTCTACAGCATCTTATGTTGTGGGCGATCGCTCATTTGATTGTTGAAATCTAAGATAGATTGACAATCCAGAAACTCCTTACAAAAGCTGCTACCTTGGCAGCTATTTATGCCTCTATCTCAGCTGTAATACCAGCTACAACTTCTGCTGAAGGTTCATCTATCGTAGTTTATTCAAGTCGATGGAGCAGCAAATTTAACAAAATTAGTTGTGTTACTAGACAACTAATTAACTCCAATTTTCAAGAGAATTCAATTCACCATTGAGGCATATTATGAAAGTGAAAGGATTTTTTCTTCAAGGTCTCCTGCCTTTAATGGGAGCTTCTGTATTACTTTTGCAAACTTTTACAACTGAAACAGCAAAATCAGAATCTGTTGATTCTACAGTATATTGCTCTAAAACTTACTTACCTGTAGCCCTTGCACCTGGAGGAACAAAACAATATCGAATTTATGGCGAACTTTGCGGGCAAAAGTCGCTTAAACAAAAAACTGTTCATGTATTAGTTTCAGGAATTACATACGACCGCAATTATTGGGATTTCCCATACCGAAAAGAGCGTTACTCTTATGTTAAGGCTCTGACAAAAGCTGGTTATGCCACATTTAATATTGACAGAATTGGAATAGGTAATAGTTCTCGTCCGCGAGCAGATCAGGTGACTGTGCAATCTAATGCTTTTGTACTGAATCAAGTGAATCAAGGGTTACGGCAAGGCAAAATCAATAATGTGAAATTCAAGCACATTATCAATGTAGGTCATTCCTTTGGATCTGTTGTTGTTATCGAACAGGCGAGTCAGTATGGCGGTGTAGATGGAGTAATTATTTCTGGATTTTTGCACAAGTTGACTCCAGAATTACAAGGCTTGCCTAACTTTGTATATCCAGCACAATCGGACTCACGCTTTAAAGACAAGAACTTGCCCAATGGTTATCTGACAACTTTACCAGGAACGCGAGGGCAGTTGCTTTACAATCATCCCAATGCCGATACAAAAGTCATCAATAAAGATGAAGAACTTAAACAGACATTGACAACTGGCGAAGCAGCAACATTTTTTCCGGCTGTTACTTCTGATATTTCAAAAAAAATTCGCGTTCCAGTTTTGCTAGTAATTGGACAAAAAGATAATTTATTCTGCTCTGACAAAATCTGTAGCCGAGAAAATGTGACGGCATTTGAAAAGCAATTCTTTTCGCCTCAAGCGCAATTGCGGGTGTATGTTCAGCCAGATGCAGGGCACTCTGTGAATCTACATTTAAATGCATGTGAGTGGTACAAAGTAGCAGGTAATTGGAGCGATCGCTTTGTTGAAAATCGGGAGAACTAAGACACACAAATAAAAGACACAACTTTTATTTTCCTAAACAGCGATCGCTTGCCAGTTAATCAACCAAGCGATCGCTTTTATTTCATCTAATTTTTAAAACATGGTTGGGGCAACAAGCAACGGGAAAATTAGCATATTTTTTCAAATATTTTATTTTTATCAGGACTAACGCAATATGTGACTGAAAACCTTATTCAAGCGTAGCGGTAATTCATGTAGACGCGGAGCGGCTTCCCGCAGGGTATTACCGCTACTTTCGTTATCTTTTGCGTAAGTCGTGTTTATAAATAATGATGCTTAAAATTCAATATTATGGTAAGTTTTTAGCTCGACTTTATCCACAATTAAGAATTTGTTTTCTTTATTCGGCAAAAACCCTGGCTTTTTGGCAAATACTTTTTACGCGTCATAGATTCTCGATGAACTGAAAAAAGTAAAACTCCCGTGCTCCAAAGGTTTTAGCGATAGCGTTCGCGTTGCGAAAAAAATGGATAAAGTCGAGTTTAGAGGATGTTTTAAAAGTCATTTTGTTGGTATTAAAAAGTTCTATATCCGTCATTATCCTCCTTAAAAAGGAAGACTTTGATTCCGGTTCCCCCCTTTTGAAGGGGGGTTAGGGGGGATCTATAAGTGCCCAAAATCACAGCCAAATACTTTTAAAACAACCTTTTAAAGCTGTTCCCTGTTTCCTGTCTGAAGGGTATGCTAATTGCTGCTAGAATTAATACTTCACTATGCAAAATTCAAAATCCCATCGATTTTAATTGATGACTTAATATAGTTGAGTCAACTGGAAAATATAACTATGGAAAAACAACCGATACAAGTAATTGGAGGTGGATTAGCTGGGACAGAAGCAGCTTGGCAAATAGCCCAGGCTGGAGTGCCGGTGATTTTATATGAAATGCGTCCAAAACGCTTTAGTCCTGCACACCACACAGAACATCTGGCAGAATTAGTATGTAGTAATTCCTTTGGGGCAATGGCAAGCGATCGCGCCGCCGGATTGTTGCACGAAGAATTACGTCAGCTTGGTTCTATTGTCATTCAAAAAGCTGATGAACACGCCGTTCCTGCCGGTGGGGCGCTAGCTGTAGACAGGGGACAATTTGGCCAAGATTTAACTCAAACTCTATCCACTCATCCTTTAATTGAATTCCGCCGGGGCGAAGTCCAAGCAATTCCCGAAGGAATTGTAGTTTTGGCAACCGGGCCTTTAACCAGTCCCGATTTGGCAGAAGATTTGCGCCGCTTTACAGGCATGGAATACCTCAGCTTTTTTGATGCCGCTAGCCCGATTATCGTCGGAGACTCCATTAACCGTGACATTGCCTTTATGGCATCGCGTTATGACAAAGGTGAAGCTGCTTATCTCAACTGTCCAATGAATAAAGAGCAGTACTTGAAGTTTCGAGAAGAACTCTGCAAAGCCGAACAAACAGAACTCAAAGATTTTGAACGGGAAACAGCGAAATTTTTTGAAGCTTGTCTACCCATTGAAGAACTAGCACAGCGGGGAGAGGACACCATGCGTTATGGCCCGCTTAAGCCAGTGGGTTTATCGGATAGTCGCACCGACGAACGCCCCTATGCTGTAGTACAGTTACGGCAAGAAGATAAAGCCGGTCAACTTTGGAATATGGTAGGATTCCAAACTAATTTGCGTTGGGGCGAACAAAAGCGCATATTCCAGCTAATACCTGGTTTGGAAAAAGCCGAATTTGTGCGGTTGGGAGTGATGCACCGCAATACCTTTATTAATGCTCCTCAGTTGATGCATCCAACTCTGCAATTTAAGGGGCGTCCAACTTTGCTAGCAGCTGGGCAGTTAATTGGTACAGAAGGCTACACCGCAGCCGCAGCCGGTGGTTGCTTGGCCGGAATTAATGCAGCACGGTTGGCTTTGGGCAAAGAAACCTTGACTGTACCAGCAACAACAATGATGGGGGCGTTATTTGAATTTATCAGTTCTGCTTCGCCCAAACATTTCCAACCAATGCCGCCCAACTTTGGAATTTTTCCGGAACTGGGTGTGAAAATCAAAAATAAGCAAGAGCGTTATGGACGTTATCGCGATCGCTCTTTAGCTGACTTAGCAAATTGGAAGGCAAATAGTGTTGACTGTTGACTGAGGACTTACAAACATATTTCAGGTAAATGAAGCAAACGTGTAGGGACGCGAAGCTTGGCGTCCCTATGATTATCTTTACCTCGTAGTGTGCTGAATCAATTAAGCGATCGCACCAAGAATTATCCATCTCTACCTACTACCAACCAATTCTCTGCTGCCTTGAAAATTGAGCGATCGGCCCAAACAACACAGTAATCGTTAATTCCCAAGAGCAGTAATTATACGGCAGTTGTGCTGTGAGCCTTCAACCGGATGGGATATTTAGTGCGATCGCAACACAACCAGCACTTAGTATAGACACTATCTGTCGCAATCATGATTCAAATTCGTATTCAAACAAGAATGCGGCAGATGTATAACAACCATTTTTAAAATTTACCTAAGTAAAAACCGTAGGTTTTTTGGTGTTAGAGAGTGCAGCTTTACTAAATCTTTAAATTATCAGAGATATATTTACTGTTATTTAAGTATTTTTAACCAGAAATTAATTCCTTTTTTGATTGTAATATGCGAGTATTACATTGATTGAAAATATTCGATCCGTCAAACCTCAAAGGTATATATTATGGCGACTATTGCTGGTACTCCCAACAATGATTTTTTGTCGGGCACTATTGGTGACGATCAGATTTTTGGTGTTGGGGGTAATGATAATATCTCTGGTGGTGAGGGAAATGACCTCATCGATGGTGGACAAGGTAATGACACACTGTTTGGTAATGGTGGCAACGACATCTTTCGGGCTAGTCAAGGAAATGACAGCATTAATGGTGGTGATGGTACTGACGTAGCAGACTATAGTTACTTGAATAAAAGCATCACACTGTCGGGTGTGGGCACAATTACAAAAGCTGGCGGACTCGGACAAGACCAAGTATTTAAGGTAGAAACAGTTATTGCTGATGCCGATGTTGCCAACAACACCATAGATGCATCTGGCTCTTTGCCTGGAGTATCTGCTACTGCTGACCTAGAAGCCCAAAGTATCTCTGCCAACAACGTTCCTGGTTTAGGGACATTAACGTTTAATGTAGTCAACTTTGACAATGTTATCGGCACAAATGTCGCTGACAGCATTAAAGGCGATGGACAAGCTAACCAATTATTTGGTAAGGCCGGCAATGACACCATCGATGGTAGAGGTGGTAACGACCTCATTGATGGTGGAGACGGTAATGACGACCTAGCAGGTGGTACTGGCAATGACACCTTCAAAGGCGGCGAGGGTAACGACAGCATCAATGGTGGGGATGGTATTGATACCGCAGACTACAGCAAGTTAGGTAAAACCATTACCCTCTCAGGTGTGGGCACAATCACCAAAGCTGGCGCACTCGGACAAGACCAAGTATTTAAGGTAGAAACAGTTATTGCTGATGCTAGTGTTGCCAACAACACCATAGATGCATCTGGCTCTTTGCCTGGAGTATCCGCCACTGCTGACCTGCAAGCCCAAACTATCTCTGCTAATAACGTTCCTGGTTTAGGGACATTAACTTTTAATGTAGTCAACTTTGATAATGTCATCGGCACCAATATCGCTGACAGCATTAAAGGCGATGCACAAAAGAACCAATTATTTGGCAACGCCGGCAATGACACCATCGATGGTAGAGGTGGTAACGACCTCATTGATGGTGGAGACGGTAATGACGATTTAGCAGGTGGTACCGGCAATGACACCTTCAAAGGCGGCCAGGGTAACGATAGCATTGATGGTGGGGATGGTACCGACACTGTAGACTACGGCAAGTTGGGTCAAAGCATTACCCTCTCAGGTGTTGGCACAGTTACAAAAGGTGGCGGACTCGGACAAGACGAACTCTTTAAAGTCGAAAAGGTTATTGCTGATGCCAGTGTTGCGAACAACACCATAGATGCATCTGGCTCTTTACCAGGGGTATTCATCAACGTTAACTTGCAAGCTCAAAGTATCTCTGCTAATAACGTTCCTGGCTTGGGGACATTAACATTTAATGTAGTCAACTTTGATAATGTCATCGGCACGAATGCCAGTGACATCATTGCTGGTGACAACCAAAGTAACCAATTGTCTGGCAATGGCGGCAACGATATATTTAAGGCCAGTCGTGGTAACGACAGTATTGATGGCGGTGATGGCATTGATACCGCAGACTACAGCAAGCTAGGTAAAACCATTACCCTCTCAGGTGTGGGCACAGTTACTAAGTCTGGTGGATTTGGTACAGACCAAGTATTTAAAGTAGAAACAGTTATTGCTGATGCTAGTGTTGCCAACAACACCATAGATGCATCTGGTTCTTTGCCTGGAGTATCTGCTACTGCTGACTTAGAAGCCCAAACTATCTCTGCCAATAACGTTCCTGGCTTGGGGACATTAACATTTAATGTGGTCAACTTTGACAATGTTAAAGGCACAAATATTGCTGACAGCATTGCTGGCGATGAACAAGCTAACCAATTATTTGGTAACGCTGGTAATGACACCATTGATGGTAGAGGTGGTGACGACTTAATTGATGGTGGAGACGGCAGTGACAAGTTAACAGGTGGTGCAGGCGATGACACCTTCAGGGGCAGCAAGGGTAACGACAGCATCGATGGTGGCGATGGCATTGATACCGCAGATTACAGCAAGCTAGGTAAAAGTATTACCCTCTCAGGTGTTGGCACAATTACAAAAGCTGGCGGATTCGGACAAGACGAACTCTTTAAAGTCGAAACTATTGTTGCTAGTGCTAGCGTTGCCAACAACACCATAGATGCATCTGCATCTTTGCCTGGAGTATCTATCACTGTTGACTTGCAAAATCAAAGCTTGGCTGCTAATAACGTTCCTGGTTTGGGGACATTGCCATTTACTGTAATCAACTTTGACAATGTTACAGGCACAAACGCCAGTGACAGCATTGCTGGCGACGGACAAAATAACAAATTGTTCGGCAATGATGGCAATGACACGATCTCCGGTGGCTTGGGTAATGACACTCTCTCCGGTGGCAAAGGTAACGATAGTCTTGTAGGTGGCTTTGGTGCAGATAAGTTTTTCTTTGCCAGTATCAGCGACGGTCTTGACACAATCAAAGATTACAACTTTGGCCAGAGCGATAAAATTCAAATTTCTAAAGTAGGGTTTGGTACTAATAGTCTTGCTGACTTTTTCTACGATACCTCTACTGGTAATTTGTCTTTCCTGGGAACTCAATTCGCCTTCTTGGAAAACGTTTCACCCAATATCAGTATTGATTTGGTCTAAAAAGTGATACCGTTGGCGAGGCGATCGCCAGTTAAAGCTTCTTGTTCAAAAGTACTGGTTAGTACTTTATCAATATCAAATTGAGAGTCCTACAAACATGAGTAATTGTGTTTGTATTACAAGCTAAAAGTTGTGTTGCAAAGAAAGACGCTTGGCTAGAAAGTATGAATTGTCTCAACTTTCATCACCCAAACTTCAAAAAGTTTTTGCAACACAATTACTTAGTATTGCTGGTCACGATTTACCCAGCTTTCACCTATTTACAGATTCAAGCAAATACAGATGTCAATACTGCTCGCTTTGTGCATTTTTAACTCGGAATTGGGTTTTGGGTAAAGGTTAAAGGTTTTTTCTTTCCCCTTAACCGACAAGTATTGATACAGATGTGATGAATGCCATCTGTATAAAGTGGATAAAGTAGTGTGGTTGAATTACTTAAAAAAATCCTAATCTTTACAAGTTAATGCAAGAAAATTGCACGGCAGTTATCAGGCTGCACTGAAATATGTAGAACAGGGAACGCCGATCTGACTTTTCACGTTATGTGGAAAAGCCAACGATTGACCTAACCCCCTAACCCCCTTCCCGACGCGGGAAGGGGGAAAATTCAAAGTCTCTCTCCTTTTAGGAGAGAGATTTAGAGAGAGGTTTTCCAGATACCGTGAAAAGTCAGAACGCTGATGTACTTTATCAACCTCTTATTTGCTGTAACTTTTGATTTTATATAAAACTTCAATATTTTCAGTATATTCTGTAAGATAAATTCATTACTATGAATTTAAATTTTGTGTATATTAAAAAACAAGTCTAAGTTAGAGACAATACTGTTTTGTTCATTCTAATATCAAAAATTGAGGAGTAAGCCTGGTGGCACTTAAGGTCAATCAATTATTGAAGTTTCCAGTCAAATATTTACCAGCAATTACAGCTTTAATAACTCTTTTTTCGTTACCAGTTAAAGCAGCTACATTTTTAGTAACAGATCGCACTACTTTTGGAGGTAATGATGAAGTTGATTGGGTGAGTTTAGGTAAAGTATTCAATCCCGTCAGTCCTGCTTTTTTACCTAACTCCTTTTCCGCAACATCCGAAGGTGGTTTGGGGTTGGATGTAAATATAGCTCCAACTAATAATCCTTTAATTACCAAACCATTTGTCTTTCAAACTTCACCTTTTCCTGGTATTCGGACTAACTTCGCCAACGGTGATTATGTTCTCTTCGGAGGTATAGACGTAACAGGTTTTGGGCCTAATGCTTCTTTTCCCACCGATGGTAACGGCGGCCCTTTCACCATTACTTTTGACAAGCCTGTTTTTGGCGCTGGGACTCAGATAGCTGTAGACGATCGCTTTATATTCGATGCATTTGTTTCAGCCTATGATATTAACGATAATCTTTTAGGTACTTTCTCGGCCCAAGGTACTTCCTCACTGCTGCTGGATAATTCCGCGCTTTTCTTGGGCATTCGTAGTGATGAGGCAAACATCTCGCGACTCATTTTTAGTAGTTCTTTTCCCCAACAAGGTTTGGCTATCAATAAGGTGAGCATTATTGGAGTTCCCGAACCAAATTATACCTTGGCAATATTAATTTTTGGTGTTTCCGGTGGCGTTTTGAGGCTACGCCAACGAACTTAATGCTCCCACAGTGTTGAAATAGCTCTAATTTAAGGGACTACCAAATAAAAAAATATACAACCTTTCTTGTGGGGTGGGCGTCTCGCCCGCCCGTAGAAAGGGGCGGACAAGATGTCCACCCCACAAAACTGGATAATTTATTTCTTGGTAATCCCTAAGAATTTAGTAGAGTGCGTTGTCGCGTAGCGTAACGCACCATCAATAATTCAAGGTGCCTTAGCCTATGGCATAACACACCCTACTTATTACGTCTTGACAGGTAAACGAGAAATTGCCCATAAGAACGACACAAACATAAAGTAAATTACACCAACTAACCCAAACTCAATTAAAGGAATATAGGTTACTTCATAAATTCTGCCTAAGCCACGTTCAGTTAGTGTATAAACGGCCAGTACGCTCACTAAGAAAGCTGCATAGATAGTGCGTTTAGTCCAGATACCGACAGGTAAACCGTGGAGTTGGGTAATTACCAAAATGCCAATAAAACCAAAAAGAAATGTTGGCCATTTGCTCTGTCCCAGCATCCAAGACACAACTACACTGTGTAAAAGCACCATAATTTCCAAACTAAATGTCCACCAACGGTTGACATGGGTGCGGTTAAAAATCAACGATGATTGGAGCAGCAGCAAAAACATATAAAGAAATCCAATTAAGTGCCCCAGAGTCGCTTCCATTGGATGGTACCAAAAAGTGTAGATAGCGGCAAAGGAGAAAAAGTAGCCGTGGTACAACTTGATAATTTCCAAAAACTGTCGATGGAATGGGACAGGATTACCAAAAAACAAACCGCGTCGAGGTGTTTCTAAAATCAGTACCAAGACTAATAGAAGTACGACTGCGCCTTGGGAAGCCCAAATTGAAGTATCTTGAGCCAGAGCATCGTACCAAATATATGTTTGGAGAAAATGCAAAGCTATAAACGTAAGATTAATACCAAGCATCAAGTAATTAATTGGGTGCAAAGCTGATTTGTATTTCAGCCGCGTTTGCTGTGCCCACCAGATACACCCCCAGATGCTAAACTGATGCCCAAGATACATACTCCAAGCCGTGACTCGACTCCAAAAAGTTGGGTTGGGAAGCTTCCAGTAGTACCAGTTTAATCCTTGGTCGGGAAGTTTGATGATGCTTGCAGGAATGCTCCCACCCACCCAAATTCCGTAGGTGAGAAGAATACTGATAAAGATGCCTATAAACAATATTCGGCGACCAGTCATACTAATTTTAGATTTTAGATTTTAGATTTTAGATTTGGATTAAAAGACTTCAGTACCAGACTGTTGGCTAGAATTATTTAGCTTGGGTATCAAAACTTCAGAATTCTGAATTCTTACCTAGCTACACGTTCCACTTTTGGTTGAGATGCACTTTTAATTACTCGCAAACTCAAAGTCAAAGCTAACAGAATTACTAACGAGCCACTCAAGAAAGGAGCCGAACTTCCAAATTTCATAAAGCTAGCTCCTGCCCAAGTCGGGCCGCCGATGCGGGCTAATGCAGAGGAAGAACTGGCAATTCCTAATATTTGTCCTTGTTCTTCTGGGGCTGTCATCTGAGATATCAAGCTGGTCAATATTGGCTGGCTGATACTAATTCCCGATGCCACAAGTATGGTGGCAATTAACAAGAAAATTAAGCTTTGTGAGAATCCAATTAGTAGTAACCCTAAACCTAATCCAAATATCCCTAAAAAAAGTAACTTGATTTCACCCAAATGTTTTTTGAGGAATCCGATAAGTCCTCCTTGAATGATTGTACTTACAATCCCCATGAAGGCAAAGAGATAGCTAGTTTGTTGAGGGCCCCAATTTAATTCTTGTTTAGACCATAAAGCCAATGTAGAGTCCATAGCCGCAACAGCAAAGGTCACTAAAAAGTAGATACCAATGAGGATAGACAACTGTGGACGCCTAGAGAGTTCTAGCCAGTTCAACTTTGGCTGATGGTATTGATGAGCTTGGATTTTAGCTTTGTTCTCAGAATTTAGGGATTCTGGAAGTAATATCAAAGCACAAAGCAATGCTAATAAAGATAATCCACCTGCGAATAAGGACGGTAGATGAAAGTTGGCAGTGTTGGGATCGGGGCCTGTGAGAATACCTCCAATAGCTGGGCCGAGAATAAAACCAAGACCAAAAGCCGCTCCGATCGCGCCCATACCGCGAGCTCGATTTGCTGGAGTGGTAATATCTGCTATGTAGGCTTGAGCAGTGCCAATATTCCCTGCCATCATCCCGGCAAAACCACGAGCAATAAACAACATCCATAATGAGTTGGCAATACCTAACCCTATGTATGCAATTACAGAACCTGATAAAGTGAGTAATAAAATGGGACGGCGACCGTAGCGATCGCTAAAACCACCCCATAATGGTGCAAATAGGAACTGCATTAAAGAATAAATAGCTACAAGTAGAGTGGCTTCATTTGGATTTGCGCCAAATTCTTGAGCGTATAAAGGCAGTATCGGCAGGATAATTCCAAAGCCAAGTAAGTCTATAAATACAGTCAAAAATAAGACAAATATAGCTTTGCCATTATTTTTATTCTCCATAGGTGCAATTCCCTTTGATAAAAATATCTGTAACTTTAATTAGTTTTCTCAACATCAGGGAACGCTTGTCGAACGAGACTCATTCAAGCCAAACGATAATCAATTCAACCAAATTTGTCGAATCTGAACGTGGTTGAGCCAAATTGCGTGGAACAAACCTACTATAAAAATCAAACCAATAATACTACTAATGCAAGCAACTATTATCTCGTGCTTCCGTATAGCTTTTTGTATCTTCGCGTCTATGATGTCTTCTAAATCTTTGTATGTCATTTAATTTAATTTGGCTTAAAGTAAGAATGATTTTTGGGCTTATGTATTTATATTAAGCTGGAGTATGTACGGAACCTCTAACTTATCTGCCTAATTAGCAACAAGCTATTAGAGCTTATTACCAATTAAGCTTATTACCAATTCTTGAAGAAAGGTATACAGATAAATGAAAATAAGAATGAGGAAAGGCGTGAATTATATGGGAAGTTTATACAAAATAGTGTTTTAAGATAGTTTGACACAACTGAAACAATATTAGACTAACAGAAAACGAAACCAGGAAAAGAATACAAATTAACTTCAACTAAAAATTTTGGCATTTAACATGCCAAGAACCTTATTGCTTGACGCAAGGTTCCTATATTACAGGACGCTCTACCTGTAAAATCTATAAGCTACGAAGTCATAATAATACATTTTGCAAAATCTAGATAGTAGGTTTGTGATTTTTTTTATTCATAATTGTTAACCGATGTAACGAAAACTACAATCTGTAGCATAAGTGTTGTTCCTTAATACATATTGAATGGCTGGAAAAGTTTTCGATCGAAGAATAATCAATAGCAATAATTTCTTGAAACAGATTAGCTGGAGTGATGACTACTCATCAAAACAGCTTTTCAAGTTACACGATAGCTACAGGCAGATTCAGTTAATTTATCATTTGGGTTAACAGCTTGTTATAGAAACAATAACATCCAGCACAATTAGTGAATTCAAGCTTTCCAGAGCATCAGCCGACGGAAGCCAGAATTGAAACAGGCTTTATCCTTGACTTTGAGACTTATTTTGCGTACTTCACTTTCTGAGAAATCCGTTGTTTATTTAAGCTTTCGTTAAGCGGTTTTTATGGGCTGGCCTTTTTCCAGATCGTCCGAAACAACTCATAGTTATAAAACTCCCCGACTTTTTATTTGAGCGTTTGAGAGATTTTACTGTTGACCTGGCTTAATTAAATCAAAAATGGATAAAGCAAAGCTAAGAGGATGTTTTAAAAATAGTGCCTCAGGCTTCCAAAGCTTTAAATTACTCCTATTCTCCTGGTTATTTGAGAAAGCCCAAACTGTGAGTTTTCGCCACAGATATGATTAAAAGTACCAGGTACAATCGAATGTAGTAATACGTATTACAAGGTTTTGACTCTAGATATGGGGTTCTTCTCTTGTCCGCTCGTCGTGTTCGCTGATGATTAGGAACTAGCCAAACAAGCATGACAAATAGTAAGATTTAGGGGCACAACATGTTGCGCCCCTACGATTATTTGTACTTTTCTTAATTTCAACGAGCGCGGAGGGATTTGAACCCCCGACCCACAGAACCGGAATCTGTTGCTCTATCCACTGAGCCACGCGCCCTTAGTCTTCTGCATTGTAGCACAGAAGCGATCGCATTTGCTCTCGTATTAAAGATAATCGGCTGGATTAACGGGCGAACCATTGCGGCGGACTTCAAAGTGGAGGTGGGGCCCAGTCGATAAACCTGTGGAACCAACAGCAGCGATCGCTTGTCCTCGTTCCACTGCTTGTCCATCACTAACATACAACTCGCTGGTATGTCCGTACAGCGTGGTAATGCCATTGCCGTGGTCGATAATTACGGCTCTGCCATAACCACCATACCATCCAGCAAAAATCACTCTTCCCGAATCCGCTGCCCGAATTGTACTACCGTAGCTAGCAGCAAAATCCAGACCTGCGTGAAAGCGACGATAGCCAAGAACTGGGTGCATCCGCCAGCCAAAGGGGCTGCTAGTAGCAGCATCGCTGGGATAGGCAAACATCCCAGTTCCTTGAATGATAATGCTTGTGCGGCTATTGGTTTTTGCTTGCGCTGCTGCTACCTTTTGCTGAATTAAGGTTTCCAGATATTTGGATTCTCTTTCGAGTTGATTTTGTGCCGCTTCCAATGCGAGGCGATCGCTATTGAGGCGTTGAATTAATTCTGATTGTGATTCTGCCTGGGTTTGATAATCGGCTTTTTGTGCTAATAGCTGTTCGCGAATCAAAGCAATTTCGTTTTTTTGCTCCTCTACTTGAGTTTTTTGCTGATTTATAGAGTTTGCTTGGGCGTTGAGTTTTACCAAAATTTGTTGGTCTGCTTGATAAACTAACTTCAATTGATGGCGGCGACTGATAAAGTCGCTGATATTTTGACTTTCCAGCAAAACAGCCCATCCTTGACTAGCTGGCGATCGCTGGAGATAGCGCAATCGTGCTACTGTTGCTACTTGACGAGTTTCGTAGGAACGTTGGGCTACAGCTAAATCATTTTCCAACTGTTGCAAACGTTGGTTAGCCAGTTGCAATCGCGATTCACTCTCTTGAATATAGCTATCGGTGGTTTGTAGATTTTGCTTTAAACCAGTCAGGTTTTGTTGCGCTTGTTGTTGAAGATTTGTTAAGCGATCGCGTTCGTTAACCACACTCCGATGCTGCTGGTTCATTTGTTGCTGTTGTTGGCGTAGCGTATCAATAGACTGTGTAGAGTTTGCGTGTACTGGAATTAAAGCCAAACAAACCCAACAAATACAGCTAAATACAACAGATAAACCCCAAAAAATCTGGTTTTTTTCTAGAAATCGCGCTCTCATAGTGTGAGACTAACCAAAACGATGCTTTCATACACTATGAGGATTATTCCCAAAATCTGATTAATTCACTCTACTAGGGCGATCGTTAGTTAATAGTGAGGCCAGGTGAGCAGGACGAGATAAGTGTGGGCAATGCCCTCCAGGCAATTCTATGGCATCAACTCCTAAACGCTTGCGTGCAGCGTAGCGCGACCATGCAGGAGAGATTATCAAATCGTCAGTACAAAAAATATATTTACAATCTACATTTGGTAAAGCCTTCAAAGGATTGACTTCATAAATATATGCCATTGATAGCTGCGAACGTCTTTTTGAGAGCGCCCAACGCATTACATCTGGTTGACAATCTTGATAGAAAACTTCCATTAATACTGCATCATCCGCAAAGTTTTTACCAGCAGAAACTGGATTAAACATATAAGGTTCATCATCGAATTGTTTGAGTTGAGGTAACTCTTTTGGTTCGTAATTTAATGATTTGAAGCTATCAGAATCGAGATGATGAGAAAATTGATCGATGGTACTGGTTCCTGGGCATGGAATAAGCGCGGTAAGGAATACCAATTCACGTACTTGATGGGCTTCTGCCACAAGGGGAATCACCGTACCAGCCATTGAGTGACCAACCAGCACAATATCATCATCAGTTTTTGGAAGCGCTTGCAATACTACATCCGCGAACTGCGATAAACTTGCAGATGCATCTTCAATCGGCAAATCCATTGCTACGGTTTTATGACCTTGCCCTTCTAAATAAGGAATTAACAAATCCCAACACCAAGCGCCTTGGAAAGCACCATGAACTAGACAAAAAAGACTCATAGCGATTTAAGGGAAGTTTTCTAATGTGTGCTTATTTTCTACCTTACATCACCATAAAAAGTTATCAACAACTAAAATCTCATGACTAATGAAATAACTGGAATTTTAAAACAATCTTCTGCTGATTTGTTAATGATGAGTGAGTCAGACTACCCTTTTGAGGTTGTTTTCTGGACTGGTCCGGTTGAAAGTCCGACAACTCAAAAACTACTCCAATTAACAAATCATCCGCAAGATTCGCAGGTTGAGGAAGTAGATTTAGATTATTTCTTTCGCAATTGCGCCTACGAGAAAGAATGGCACGACGAACAACAGAAACAGAATGTCAAAAAATTTCAAACCCTTGTTCAGACACTTAAAAATAACCTTAATGAAATCAAAGTTTATCGCATAGGTACGATAAATATTGATGTCTACATTCTCGGCCAAACATCATCTGGGGATTTAGCTGGTCTTTCGACTAAAGTTGTAGAAACCTAGCAGTTAATTGTTAATTCGTAATACTTGTCTGTCGCGAGTATTACGAATTAACAATTAAATTAAAGCTACACAGCTTTAATTTAACTACAGATCGTCAACTTTAGATTCGATCGCAGATTGAACAGATGTAGACACATTGGATAAGAAATTGTAGCCTGTTTTGAGTTCAATCGAATCAACAGAGACTCTATATGTTCTCCAATCGTTGTTTCTTATGCCTTGGGTATTGGGCATATCAACGCTGATAACCCTCGTGCTATTCGTAATCCCAGACGCTTCAGTACCGGGGTTAACGACTACAGCAATCTTCCAAACTCTATTCGGAACTTGAACTCTGCCATTGGCAATTGTATATCTTGTGCCATTCGAGCCAGTTCCACCCATACCGTAGGGCCCAGAAATAATATATAGTTCTTTACCCTGACTCACTAAGCTTCTCAAATAGTTTTCTAATGAAGCCCACGGCCCCTGATTATTATCTGGCGATTGTGGCACCATATTTGTCATCAAGAAGGTTGCAGAGTTATCAGTTACTGTTCTTGTTCTGTCGGCGGAAGGTGTCATATGTCCTCTATCAAACCCGCTACCAGAATAATCAGAGTCACTTACTCGATACCATCCTGTAGGGAGGCTGGTGTCAGCGCGGAAGTCGTCTTGTCTTGGCGTTGAACCAAGCCACGACGAGTTTAATTGCCAAGACACCCAATTTGGAGTCCCTCTGTCGCGGCTGTAACTGAGTGCATACTGGGACTTTAATAATAAATAGTTGTTTGGATAAGAGACGTTTATTGTTGCATTACTTGGATTGCCCAATTTTAGATGCACGCTTGATGATTGTGCTTTAGTTGGGCGTAAATATGCAATCAGCGCTATAGGTAGGGCTACAGCTACACAAGGCACCAGAAATCTAAAAAGCCTAGTTTTACTCATACTTTTAGTATTGAAAGACACAATTAGTCTCTAAGGCTTATCTCCTAAAATCAAGTATTCGGTGATACAAAAAGTATAAAAACTGTAAATTACAGCAGATTGCTACTTTGTGAGGTACAGATAATTGTAGGGGCACAATATATTGTGCCCCTACTCATGTACTTCATTTACCTGAAATACGCTGTATTAAGCTGATTTGAGAATAATGGACACAAATCCATAGTTTGTAGCAATTTTTATCTTTTTAGTTGAGAAACCAAGATGCGCTTTTTCGTCACTTCTTTACGCACTGTGAAAATTTATCTATAGGACTCATATTTGATTTTTGAAATATACGTAGTGGCGTGGCAAGACTAAAATCTTGCAATAAATTTTATTGTGGGATGGGTGTCCTCACCCGTCCGGGCGGGCAGGATGCCCACCCTACAAGAGTTTACTAATGGACTATTTTAGCCTTGACAGGCTACTACACATACTTAAATTTTTTCAATAATAAAATCGGATTAATATAGGAGAACTTCACACCTAAAAACATTACTTGATAGAGATAAATATATTAATATACTATGACAAAATTATATTTTTTAAAAAAATATAAAATCCATACTTTAAACCGAATTAAATTTCAACTTTTGATGACAAAGTAGTTTGTATTTGAAGACCATAAGTAACTTACTCATGTAAGAAGAATAATTATAATTTAGCTATGATTGTAATAAACATATATCTTAAATTAATGTTTAGTGTATGTCCGTGTAGGTATAGACTGTATTTAACCAGGCAGATATAGCAAAACTGAGGATTAATTAGCCCGATCGCAAAGACACAAATATTTAGTTTACTTACCTAATTTAGATCTGATTGTTGGCGCTGTTACAATCTGTAATTTCAGAAACGTTTACTATCACCATAAGTACTTTCATAAAACCACAGTAGTTCGCTAGTAACACAAATCTCTGATTCATTAGATTTTGTTGTTCTCCTATCTAGCTAAATCAGCTTGTTTCAGTAAAATTCCCAAAAGTTCCAATTTTATTAAGGGTTTTGCAGTGATAAATCAACGATTCTACATTTTGATTTTTCAATTCTGACTTCTTCTTCAAATTGTTATTTTTTCTGCGCCACTAGTTAAGAGGTAATCTATGGTGCGAAACTCAAAGCTAGGGTACACAACGTTCCCTAAGTTTATTCTGCGCCCATCCGTTGCTATAGGTATAATTGCATCTTTATTGGTTGGCGGAATAAGTTTTTATACAGTAAAACTCTGGCAAAATTCTGTCACTCAAGAATCACAAGTGCCAGCAAAACAATTGCCACAGTTAAAAACGGTAACAGCCCTAGGAAGAATCGAACCACAGGGTGAAGTAATTAAATTATCTGCTGCGGTGTCTGGGGAAGGAAGCCGAGTAGAAAAATTATTAGTAAACGAAGGCGATCGCGTAAAAGCAGGACAAGTAATTGCAATTTTGAGCAGCTACGATCGCCTACAAGCAGCATTAAAAGAGGCGCAAGAACAAGTCAAAGTAGCCCAGACCAACCTAAACCGTACCCAAGCAGGTGCCAAACGCGGTGAAATTACCGCCCAAAAAGCAGCGATCGCCAGACTCAAAGCAGAACGCCAAGGCGATATTGACGCCCAAGCAGCGACAATTGCCAAATTTCAGGCCGAACTGCAAAACGCCCAAGCAGAAAACGAACGTTACGAGCAACTATATCAACAAGGAGCAATTTCCGCCTCGCAACGGGACAGCAAGCGTTTAAATTTGGAAACAGCCCAAAAAAACTTGCAACAAGCCCAAGCGCAGTTAAATCGCACCCAATCGGCTAGCCACCAACAAATCAAAGAAGCCACAGCCACACTCGATAGCATCAGCGAAGTCCGGGGCGTAGATGTAGCAGCTGCCCAAGCAGAAATAAGTCGTGCCCTAGCAGCCATGAATCTCGCAGAAGTCAACCTCAAACAAGCCGAAGTGCGATCGCCCCAAAACGGACAGATATTCAAGATTCACACTCATCCTGGCGAATTAGTATC
The DNA here is from genome assembly GCF_002368035.1 of Nostoc linckia NIES-25. Lineage (GTDB taxonomy): Bacteria > Cyanobacteriota > Cyanobacteriia > Cyanobacteriales > Nostocaceae > Nostoc > Nostoc linckia_B. The sequence goes on from NZ_AP018223.1 coordinate 186,814, forward strand.
AAATGATGGCATTGCTGATATCGGGCAAACCAGCCAGATGTACGTCATCGCCGAAGTTTACGAAAGCGATATTGCCAAAGTACATCCAGGGCAAAAAGTACGAATCTTTGGTGATTTTCTATCCATCGAACTCCAAGGAATTGTAGATCGTAAAGGCTTGCAAGTGCGGCGGCAAAATGTCATTGACACCGATCCTGCGAACAATATCGACAGCAGAGTAGTAGAAGTCCACATCCGACTAGATAAAGCCTCCAGCCAAAAAGCCGCCAACCTAACCAATATGCAAGTTAAAGCAGTAATTGAAATTAGTCATTAGTCATTAGTCATTGGTCATTAGTCACTGGTCATTGGTCATTAGTTATTCTCTCCTCCCCACCTCCCCATCTCCCCATCTCCCCACCTCCCCATCTCCCCATCTCCCCATCTCCCCACCTCCCCACCTCCCCACCCTCCCCATCTCCCCACCTCCCCACCTCCCCACCTCCCCACCTCCCCACTCCAAACTATGGGATTGATTGAACAACTGCGACGCCGAACCCCTTTAGGATGGCTGCAACTAAGTCATGAAAAAAGTCGCCTTTTGGTGGCTTTGTTAGGCATTGCCTTTGCGGATCTTCTGATGTTCATGCAGCTGGGCTTTCAGACTGCGCTGTATGACAGTAACACTAGACTACATCGCAGTTTGCAAGCAGACATTGTTTTAATTAGTCCCCAAGCCCGTAATTTGCCAAGCTTGTCTACCTTTTCTCGGCGGCGACTTTACCAAGCAATGGATATACCGGGGGTGAAGTCAGCAGAACCAATGTATTTTAACAACACAATTTGGAAAAATCCTCTAACACACCGAGAGACGGGGGTGTTAGTTATCGGCTTTAATCCAGACAAGCCAGCTTTTGATTTACCAGATGTTAACCAGCAATTGCAGGCAATTAAGCTCCCAGGTGCGGCCTTGTTCGATCGCGGTGCTAGAGGAGATTATCAAAAAGCGATCGCCCAAATTGAGGAAGGTAAACTCGTAACTGCGGAAATAGAACGCCGCACAGTTATCATTAGCGGTTTATTCCAAGTCGGGGCTTCCTTCGGCGCTGAAGGTAACTTAATTACCAGCGATCGAGATTTTTTGCGGCTATTTTCTGGGCGACAGTCTAGCAGCGTCAGTCTAGGTTTGATTAAGGTAAAACCAGGCTATGACCCGAAAAAAGTGGCAGCAATGCTCAAAGCTTACCTACGAGATGATGTCAGAGTTCTAACCCACACAGAATTTATTGAATTTGAAAATAACTTTTGGAGAACAAATTCCCCAATTGGGTTTATTTTCAACCTGGGTGTATCGATGGGTTTTGTGGTGGGCGTAATCATTGTCTATCAAGTCCTCTCCACTGATGTTAATGCCCACGTTCGGGAATATGCCACCTTCAAAGCAATGGGATATCGTAATTACTACCTGCTAGGTGTGGTGTTTGAGGAGTCTTTAATATTAGCAGCACTAGGTTTCTTTCCCGGATTGGGAGTGTCCTTAGCACTTTACCAACTGACTCGCAAAGCTACAAATTTGCCCATGTACATAACACTGATTCGGGCATTACAAGTATTACTGCTGACTATAATTATGTGTGCAATTTCCGGTGCGATCGCCACCCGCAAACTCCAAGCCACCGACCCCGCTGATATGTTTTAAAAATTGTCATTTGTCATTGGTCATTTGCAAAGGACAAAAGACAAATGACCAATGACGATCGTCACGAGTAATCGATCTATTTATGACTAGTCAACCCGTCATCTCTATTAAAAATCTCGACCACTACTTTGGTCACGGCTCACTCCGCAAGCAAGTTTTATGTAATATCAACTTGGAGATTAACGCTGGTGAAATTGTTATCATGACCGGCCCATCTGGTTCTGGGAAAACTACTCTGTTGACCTTAGTGGGTGGGTTGCGTTCTACACAATCTGGTAGTTTGCAGGTGTTGGGGCGAGAACTGTGTGGTGCTAGCGCTCAGAAACTAATACAGGTGCGACGCCATAACGGCTACATTTTCCAAGCACATAATTTACATAGTAGTTTGACGGCAGTGCAAAACGTGAAAATGGCTTTGGAATTACACAAACATATCGGGTTAAAAAACATGCGAACTCGCTCAGCCCAGATGTTAGAGCAAGTAGGATTAGGCAACCACTTGGATTACTATCCCGATGAACTATCTGGGGGACAAAAACAAAGAGTAGCGATCGCCCGCGCCCTAGTCAGTCATCCCCAAATTATCCTAGCCGATGAACCCACCGCCGCCCTTGACAGTCAATCGGGACGAGATGCGGTCAACCTTATGCAAAAACTCGCAAAAGAACAAGGCTGTACTATTTTAATGGTGACTCATGACAACCGCATCCTAGACATTGCCGATCGCATCGTTCATATGGAAGATGGTAAGCTCGACTCAAAAGTTAAACTCTCAGCCTGGAGCTAATCGGCTAAAATTTGTAGCAAAGTTCTGAGTTTGCCATTCATTAATCATTACAAGTGTTGACTGTTGAGTTAGGAGTTATTTTCCTCATTTCCCCACTCCCCACTCCCTACTACACAAATAAGTTTAAAAATCAAAGCGCATACTATCAATTAGGGAAATTTGAGTTCAAAGCTCGATTATTCAGGTTGATATGTCGAAATTTAAAGCTTTAATCTCGATTATTGAAGCTTAGTACTCCAAACGAAAAAAATTAAGTAAAACTACTGATTTTTTTTATATTTTACCAACACGCAAAAAATCTGTTATTACTATGTAGATGGAGATTAGGAATTACATACTAAATTGAACTAGCTTTGTGTAAAATCTTAACGGGATTAAATTTTTGGGTTATTTCTGGTACTTCCCCTCTGATTTAGCAGATTTAGCTGAATTGCTTAGACCAACTTTGAACTGAAAGTGTGGTATCAGTGTCCAGTTGAATAAGTGTCCAGTTGATTCCCAGATTTTATTCAAGTACCATTATGTAGTGACTTTAACCAAAAAAAGTTTCTTTTGTTGCTTAACAAGCGATCCCTATGGCAAGTCAATAAAGCGGTTTTACCATCAATCAGGTTAAATTGTACAAACAATTACAATGTCATACACCTTAGTTATTAGAGTTAATAGAAATTTACAAATTCAGCTTACAAATCATTCTCCATTAGTAAATTTTCGCTATTGACTTAATTTTCATAAGTGCCTAGACCATTAGGCAAACAAAATTTATGGCTTTCAACAATATCTGCTGTCAAAAGAAAATCCTACTAGTAATAAGCTAGTCTATTTTCCAACACAAGCAAGGGATTTATGTAGCTCTATGATTACTGAGAATCGCACTAGCAATTCAAATAAAAACTTGCTCGGCTTGAATGTCAAAAAATTAACAGCTAATGGACGTGCAATAAATTTGTTAAAGGGAATTTTTGCTGTTCTACCCATTACCTGGGCATTGCCTGTAGACGCTTTGCAAGTAAAAGTGGCTCCAACTAATCCTAAATTAGGGGATACACTTTCGGTAGAAATTAATTTAGATAACCCGGAGAATGGTATAAATCCAACAGTAGCTATTGGCAAAAACACATACCCAGCGTTTGAAATTGCACCGAATCAGTATCGAGCTTTTGTTCCTACAACTCCCTTGGAAAAAGCTGGAACTAGATCGCTTCAAGTGACAGGAGATGGTCAGGTGCAAAACTTGGCGGTGAATGTACAAAATCGCAAGTTCCCCATACAACGCATTACTTTACCACCAGGAAAAGCTGGAGTGGACGCCACTGAATATGAACTCAAGCGCGTAGCGGCTTTCAAAGCACTACAAACACCAGAAAAGTATTGGAATGGAGTATTCCTCAAACCAAATGCAGGGCGCATGAGTACAAACTATGGTGTACGTCGCTACTATAATGGTAAATTTGCAGAGGACTACTATCATCGTGGTCTTGACTACGCTGGTGCTGCCGGTTCGCCCGTGATTGCTCCAGCCGCTGGGCGAGTTGCTTTGGTAGGTAGGGTATCCCAAGGATTTCGGATTCACGGTAACGTCGTTGGCATTGACCACGGCCAAGGAGTAACCAGTATTTTCATGCACCTGAGTCGTATTAACGTTAAAGAAGGTGATTTTGTCAAAGCTGGTCAACTTATTGGCGCAGTAGGTTCAACAGGTGCAGCCACAGGGCCACATTTGCACTGGGGTCTATATGTCAACGGGCTATCTGTCGATCCAACACCTTGGCGAACTAAGGTCGTGAAATAGTAGAGGCGGAATCGATCGCGTCTGTGTATGATTTGGATATTTTTGCCCAAAATAAGCAAAATCAATTTGGTTGATACCGTCCCTACCTTCCTTGGCTAACATAAATGATGATAAGCGTTATGAGTATCGAAAAAATTGTAGAACAAGCTCTCCAGGATGGTTATTTGACACCAGCAATGGAAGCAGAAGTCGGTAGAATCTGTGACAACGCTTCGGAACTCTCTATTGAAGAGTATATGGCGCTCGATCGCCTAATGGGTGCGCTATTGACAGGTGAGGTAGTGGCGGTACCTCGAAAACAATTCATTAACGTCATGGAAGAATTAGTACTCACAGAAGCGATCGCCAGAGTTGCTGAAATTGAGGCTACCAGCGAAAGTTCCCTTTCCCTTGATGTTGGTGACATTGCAGCCTACGCTCTCAATCGGCTACCACCCTTGTATGCAACTACAGAAGAAGGCGCCAACTACCAGCGCCAACGCGCTCAAGTAGAACTGCAAGAACTAATTTCACAGCAAGTAAATGAAGCGATCGGTCGTTACCTAGATCGACCTAATTTCTTCCCAGAACGACAAGCCTTGGGCAAAAGCACTGGCAATGAAGCTCTCGTGCAAATTGGTGCTTTACTTAAGGCATATGCGCCTAATTTTGAGCAAAAATTATAATTTTAAGAGTCATTGCTCATCGATCGTTTCCAAAAAGGACAAACCGCAAAGTCTGGGCGCTGGCTTCCAGCAAACAGATGCCACTTGCTTTCAGCCGGAAGACCCTAGTCCAGCAGTGGCTCAACTTTGTAACATAGGACAAATTACAAAACACAAAGTCTGAGTGTCGGCTTTTGACACTCAGACTTTTTAAAAGGCACAAAACGCAAATTTTGGGCGCTGGCTTCCAGCCAACAGATGCCACTTGCTTTAAGCCAGGAGACCTTAGTCGAGCAGTAGCTCAACTTTGTAACCGAGGATGAAGAAAAAATAACCAATGCCCTGTTTGGCCAATGCCCTTAACTCAATCACGCACTAACACAGTTGTTCCTAAACTGACTTGCTCGTACAATAATCTGACATCAGAATTACGCATTCTTAAGCAACCGTGAGATACAGCCGTTCCCAGCAGGTCAATATCCGGCGTCCCATGAAAGCCAATTTCATTCCGTCCATCTGACCAAAAGCCAATCCATCTATCTCCCAAAGGACTATTTGTACCCGACTGAAATACTTTGCCAGTAATCGGGTGACGCCAGACTGGAAAATGTCGCATGTGCATTACTTGGAAAGAACCCGTCGGTGTTTCCCAACCTTCCTTACCTATAGCTATTGGGTAGCTGGCTATTACCTCGTCTCCTGCGTATACGTAGGTACGGCGATCGCTTAAATCAACCACCACTTTTGTTTTACCAGATACTAGCTTATTAGATGGTATTTGTTGTGCTGAAGCTTGAGGCCATAGAGCTTTAGGCCAACTGTCCACAATTGGATTTTGTGTTTCTGCTTGTGCCACTAGCCGCGTGTTGGTTGGGGGTTCTGTGGGATTAGCTATATTTTTTTTAATTGTTTGGGACTTAGTTTCAGACTTCAACGCAGAAGGCTTGAGTGTAAAAGCTATTGGCTGAGTTACTTTAGGTAGATTTTTCTTAATTTTTTTTGACTTAGTTTGAGCCTTGAGTCTAGAAGAGCTACGAACTGTTGCTTTAGCTACGTTCTTTTTAATTTTTTTCGACTGAGAACTAGACTTAACAGCTGAAGACTTTGATGTTAACTTCCTTTCAACAGTTGAGCCTTGGACGTTTTCAACAGGAGGCATAGATGCGCCCAGCGCAACTTGGCCTAAACTCACCTGTGAGAAATTCTTCTTATAGGCTTCCTCTGGGCGGCTTCCTTGAGGGTTGTTTAGGCTAGAGCCTTGCCGCATCGAAGCAGATGCAGACTTTTCAAACTGCCGTTGTGCCGTAGTAATGCGCCAATGCACAGCTAAAGACAAAAATGCTGTGCCAAAACAAAGCAACATTACCATACGCCCTACAGATTCATTTTTTACCATTGCTATTGCCTATTGTTTATCCCTGACGTATCCAACCGAAGAATTGGATGGCTTCATCATCCGATCGCTAAAAATTTATCAATACTTATCACTTCTGTTATAAATCTGCCAATAGCTCTGGGCAAACTAAGGCTATACGCGTCCCAGCAACAAAAATTTAAGCGAGGAATCTGATTCCTCCAAAGTTCAGGAGGTCGTAAGCCTCTACTCGGACTTTCTGGCACAACTTTGGAAATGCAGCAATCAATTATTAATGGTGTGGGTGGGAGAAAAACTATGTTTGAAAAACTATTCCTAGCAGTCACGATTACATTTTCCCTCAATTTCTTTTTTCAAGTTCACTTACCAGAACAAAATAACACTGGTGCTAGTTACGGGGTACAACCAGAACAATCAGCAACTATTCTGGTAAGAAAATCAAAAAAATAAACCACCATCATCGCCACCAGAGCAACCCAACTTCTAAAGATTATTGCCTAAATTTTAAAGGTATCAAGAAGTCAGAATTACAAAATTTTCATCTTCATCCTTATAACCAAATTTAATTATCTCGATCAAGCGTATATACCCAGTTGCTAAAAGTAACAAAATGTGCTCCCTTAACATACCTTTGTTAACTCATGGGTAACACAGAAACATCCAAGTAGTATAAGGAGAAACAGGTTCTTTTTACTGCTATAAATTTAGCCAAACTTTTGTGCCTCAGTGTTCCAGTCATAAATCCGTCACCTTAGCAAGGAACTTGTGTCCTATTAGCAGGTCTAATAGAAAGGGATGATTTAGAGCCAGTACGATCTATGAGTCAGTCGATTACTGTATCCTGGTCAACGGTTGATGCAAAGTATCCAGAAGCATCAGTGCAAGTTGACAAACTTCCTAACCACGATTTAATTTTGCGTTGTCAAGCAGGACTGCGCCCGGATCGTGCTGCGTTTGCGGAACTATTGCGCCGCTATCAAACCCAAGTAGATAGGGTTTTATACCATTTAGCTCCAGATTGGCCTGACAGAGCTGATTTGGCTCAAGAAGTTTGGATTCGAGTGTATCGGAATATTAACCGCTTACAAGAGCCGGCTAAATTCCGGGGCTGGTTAAGCCGCATTGCAACCAACTTATTTTACGATGAGTTGCGGAAACGCAAGCGGATTGTAAGTCCCTTATCACTCGATGCCCCCCGCTCAGTAGAGGATGGCGAGATGGATTGGGAAATTGCTGGTGATACCCCAGGACCTGAAGAAGAACTAACAACCAGAGAATTTTACGAACAACTACGGGAAGCGATCGCGGATTTACCAGAGGTATTTCGTACTACTATTGTCCTGAGAGAAATTGAAGGCATGGCATACGAAGAAATTGCTGAAATTACTGGAGTTTCCTTGGGAACTGTCAAATCAAGAATCGCCAGAGCGAGATCCAGATTGCAAGCTCAGTTGCAAAACTATCTAGACTCCTAATTTACAGTACTTTACCTCTGCCCAATGGCAGAATTTAAGCATTGATTAAGAATTACCACAAAGATGTAGAATACTTCCGCCATTAGGAGGAAAATTGAGTAATTTTTCCAAATTTCCGGTTCGCTTTACCCGTGTATGAATTGGTAATAATGTTAAGATGACTACTGATTCTCAGTTTAACGATCGTTCCCACTTACAACTTCCTGAAGATTTGTCAGAAGGAATGGCTGAGTATACCAATGAATCAACGGGTTTTATGGATATGGTGAAGCGCGATCGCTTCGAGTTATTAAGTGCTTATCTCGATGGTGAAGTCACAGCTGCCGAACGCAGGCAAGTGGAAGAATGGCTGGCCAGCGATCCCTCAGTTCAATGCTTGTATGCCCGACTGTTAAAGCTAAGGCAAGGCTTACGGACTCTGCCAGTGCCGACAGCCCAACAGTCGCCAGAAGTAACAACAAAGCAAGTATTGACGCGTTTGCGCCGACGTTCTCGCTTAAACTGGATGGTTGGAAGCGCAGCCGCCGCGGCTTGTCTAATTGGTGCAGTATCTGGCTTAGTACCTGGTAACGGTTCGAGAACACCGCAACTGGCACAACGACCACAAATACAGCCAGTACAAACGTCGTCGGAATCTGTAGTACCTCCTTCCTCGCTAATGGTGGGACTAAATAACCCAGTAATTGAAATTCCGAAAGCAGCAGTAGCTTCTCCAGAAAATTCAATTTATCAGATACCGCTCCAACGCCAAGACTCCAGAGACGACATAAATTAATTAATCGCAAAGTTAACAGATAATAAGTTTACCTTGCAGTTAGACAAAGCCACTCCGCCAACCGTCAGGTTGGAGGACGCCTCCTAACTGGTCAACTCACTTTAAACTCATTAAGTAAACTCAAGCCCAACCCAGAGAAAGGCACGCTCCCTGATAAACCTCGATAGTTTTTCGGCTATAAAGGTTTTCTGACACGTCTCTAGCGGGGTGGTAACCTTCCAATACATCTAGCTGATTTAAAATTGCTGGGTTGGCAAAAGAAAGTAAATATCCGTAGACTTGGCTATCTCCCAGCGTCATCGCTGGGTAGCCCATCGGCAAAGCAAACAATTTGCCTTTTACAAAAGCTTTTTTGGCATCTACGATTTTGCCAGCACAAAATCTTTTATAGTTAGCTTCACCTCGTTTCTGGACTTTAGACTAAAGAAGAGCGAACGCCAGGTAGTAGCTGTGCAAAAAAAAGAAAGGAATGCCTATAATCACAAACACCCCAGTAACGGAAGATGAAAAAAGCACAACCAATTTTCATCAATCGCTATGGATGTTTTTGCATAGTTAAGAGAATTCCGTCAAGCAGCATACCAATGTTTGTGTAGAGCAGAGGATGTGGTAAGTAGAAACACTAAATTAAACTAAAAAAGAGGTTGCTGGGTTTCGACTCCGCGGAAGTTGAATCTCGACTTCTCTACGAGACGCTACGCGAACGCTCGATTACCGCGTAGTCGAAACTCAATCCTCGTCTTCTCAGGGTTCGAGCATTGAGCGTACCCTACCCTTCTCCTAACGGAGACGCTCTTGCTAGCTTGCTTCCACGGAGTGGTACGGGAACGCCAAGGGCGAACGGGATCTTGCTTGGCGTAGCGTCTCCCTTTGGGAGAAGTCGAAATGCGTCTTCTAAATAATTGTGTCCACCTACTTATTTGCAGGACTTACGCAATATCTGACTGAAAACCTTATTCAAGCGTAGCGGTAATTCATGTAGACGCGGAGCGGCTTCCCGCAGGGTATTACCGCTACTTTCGTTATCTTTTGCGTAAGTCCTGATTTGAATTGATGGATGCAATATTGCTCCGAGCAAAAACCTGCTTAATTTCTAATTTTTTTAATTTTTCTTTTTGCTTGTGCTCAACTCACCATCCTGAGTGATTTTGTCCTTTTTAGTCTCAAGTCCAGCATTAAAATGTAAAATCCCACAACCAATAGGCGTGGGACTGGCTCAAGTAAGTTTTTTGCCAATTTTACATTTGATCCAATTGTTTGCGTAGGGAATCTAACTCGGCATCAACCACATCATTAGACTTAGGAGCAGCGGTTTGTTGTTGGGGTGGCTGTTGGGGCGGTAGTTGGGGTTGACTTACTGGAGCTGCTGGTGGTAACATTTGCGCTTTCAAAGCAGCTAATTCATCATCAACATCACTACCAGATTCCAACTGGGCAAATTGACTTTCTAAATCGGTACTTGCCAACTCTCCTGCTGACTGGGCGCGGGCTTCTTGCATTAAGACTTTTTCTTCCATCCGCTCGAAGGCAGCCATCGCACTGCTGGTATTCATGCCACGTACCATACCTTGGAGTTGTTCTTGGGCTTTGGCAGTGGTGATCCGAGCTTTGAGCATTTCTTTCTTGGTCTTAGCCTCAGAAATTTTGCTTTCCAGCTGGATGAGGTTGCGCTTGAGGGTTTCAACTTGAGTGCTTTGTTGATCTAAGCTGGCTTTGAGGGATGCGCTGGTGTCAGTATAAGTCTTCTTGCGCTCTAGAGCTTGTCTTGCGAGGTTTTCATCACCTTTTTGCAGTGCCAGTTGGGCATTGCGTTGCCACTTATTAATTTCATTTTGAGCATCAGTATACTGTTTATCAGTGCGTTTTTGGGCGGCGATCGCCTGGGCTACTCCCTGACGCAGTTGAACCAAGTCTTCCTGCATTTCCAGGATGGCTTGCTCTAGCATTTTTTCCGGATCTTCGGCTTTGTTTACTAGATCGTTGAGGTTAGCACTAACAACTCGTTTAATGCGATCGAATAATCCCATAACTTTGTTTTTCCTTGTTTTGGTTTACGCTCTTTGTTGGACAGTTAGCTTTTTTACTTTTTAATAGCTACCTATTTCAATGTAATCTTTCCAGTTTAGATCGGTACCTCCCAACAACTCTTAATTGTTAAGATATCTCGAAGCTGTGGCAATTCACCCAACTTTAAGAGTCTTGTGTTTTGGGTAGCTGCTGTTGGGGAGGCTGCTCGATTTTTTGGTTGTCTTCCAAGAGGCGGTTGTTGGGTTGCGTGTTTTCTGCCTCATTTAAAACTTGCACCTTCATGGCTGCCAATTCGGCATCTACATCATTAGTAGATTCCAACGACGCGAATTGTGTTTCCAAATCATCGCCACTAAGTTGAGCGATCGCTTCTGATTTTGCCTCAATCTGTAAAACTTTTTCTTCCATCCGCTCAAAAGCGTTGAGACTGCTGGTAGCAGAAACTCCGCCGAGCATTTCTTGTAAGCGATAAGAGGCTTCGGCAGAACGGGCGCGAGCGATATACATATCTTTTTTAGTTTTCGCCTCGCCAATTTTTAACTCTAGCGATCGCATATCCTTTTTTAGCCTAGCCACTATCTCATTTTGTTGTTCTATCTGGTTAGAAAGGGCTTTTGTAGTTTCTTTATAAGCTTGACGTTTAGTTAAAGCTTCCCGTGCTAAGACTTCATTGCCTTGTCGCAGTGCTAGCTGGGCGCGGCGATACCATTCTTCTGCCTGGGATTGGGCAGCAGCAGCTTGTCGTTCAGTGCGTTTTTGGGTGGCGATCGCTTGTGCTACACCTTGACGTAACCGCACCAAATTTTCCTGCATCTCCATGACAGTTTGCTCCAGAATCTTTTCTGGATCTTCGGCACTGCCTATCAAACTATTGAAGTTAGCGCGAATCACCCGCAGGATACGCTTAATTAACTCCATCTCTGCTCTCCATTCACGAAACTCACTAGTGAGTGCTGACTGTTGAGTGCTAAATACTCAGTACTCTTCAGAAATGAGAGGGAGTGGGTAGAGACGCCATTAACTCTTGTGTGTAGGGAGTGGGCAAAGAAGGTGTTTGTTTCATTCATAACGAGCGGCGATCGCCGCTAGTCGAACGCTCCTAAGTATAAGTATTTTTGTAGTAGCGTACTAAACAACCAAGATTTTATATCTCCTATCATCTCCACTCCGTAAAAGTGATTAATCGAGTCTAGCCACTCCTACTCCCCACTTAGCACCGTTATCTCATGGTATCGTACATTTTTACGACTCACGGCTCTTGAACTCGTGCTTTAATTCCTCTTGATTCTAGTAATCGCATATGTCTTTCTACTTGCTCTTTAGTCTTAAAAGCACCTAGAAAAACCAATTGTTTATTAGGTGATAAATAAGCATCGGGAATTATTTCCCGTGCCGAAGCTAAAGCACGACCTTGATTGTCTACCACTACGTGGTAAAACCCATCTGTAGATGGTTTGATTTCTGCATTTGGCCCAGGTGAGGTTTTTGGCTTTGGAGTCGGGGACAAATTCGTAAGAGGTAAGGATCTTGCCGTCGGTACAGGTGCTATGGCAATGGGATTTGTTGGTTTTAGGGGCGCGATCGGCTCAGGCAATGCGGCTTGAGGATTTGTCGGTGGAACAACTGGATTCGTTACAACTGGAGGCGTTGTTTGGGCTTTGGGTTTTAAGCCAACTACATCATTGGGGTCTCTTACTTCAGGAAACTCTTCCGTAGCCAGATTAGGGTACTTAGGTATAGGTGTGCTTGGTGGCTGGATCTGAGATTGGGCATTGACATTACTTGCAACTTCCTCAGTATTTTCTGGTGCGGTAGGCGAGTTACTATTAAACAACTTGGCTAAGTTCCACTGGGGCAAACTTTTAGGATTGAAAATTACATAACCCAAAGTCAGGCTCGCCACCAATAGCAGCAACATCGAGCCGATACCCAAAGGTGATAGTAAGCTGTCACTATAATTATTGGGTTTTTTAGTTTGTGGCTGTTCTTCTGTAAGACTCCGCAACAGTGCTTCACTAGATTCAAGATAGTCATCTGGCTGCTTGAGTCCATCATCCGGTTGCACAAGATTTTCGCCCTTAGTATCTTTTACGACTGTTGGCACGATACTGCTAGTAAAGTTGGGCGGTGGTGGTGGAGGTTGAGTTTGTTTTTTAGCAGAATCCAACCTGGGGGGTACATTATTAAGATTACTCACTTCCTCAATATTTACCGCCACTGGTTCTGAGTCCGCCGGAGGATTAAGGGGTGTAGATATTGGTGGTTCATCAATTTTTACTACAGATGAGACTGGAGTTACCTGAGTATTCACAGGTACTGATACAGGCAAAGGTGGCGGTACATCGATCTTAGTTTCTCCTACTGATGGTGCAGTTATACTTAATGCTGTGGAAACGGCGGTGAACTGTTGAGGTTGACTGTTGATGTAACTCCCAACACGGTATTGATTCGAGGATGCAGAACCAGTTCGCGTGCGTCGGTATCGAGCTAACTCTCGATCTAGCGGCACCTCTAAACTCGCTAGTGCTGCTGCTAGTGCTGGCTTCAGCCCAGGTGTCTTTGGCGATTGATTACCGGAATCATTCAGGCGGTTTTCAGTCATTACCTCTATACCTCAAAGGTAGATTGCTGGAATTAACTTTAGACATATTTGTGCCAATATTAGCGAAAATTACTTAGAAGTGGGCATGGGGCATGGGGGAGTAAGAGACAGAGATTTACAGGCTTTATTGTGAAGGATAGTTCATGAAGGTCTATCTTGAGAATAGAAAATAGGGCACTCAGAGAAGGGATAGAAAAGTCCTAACTCCCTACTCCCCACTCCCCATGTTTTATAGCAACAGCCAAGGTGGTTAGGACATTAACAGATGATAAAACTTAGACACAACAAGGCTTTTCACCCAGTCCCCAGTCCCCAGTCCCCAGTCCCTTGCTATAACAATGTCGTTCAAATCAGTTAATGATATTTTAGGTATTCTCGAAAAGCAGGCTAAATGGGAGTCACAGCCATTTCAACAGTTGCTCAAGTGTTGGGCAGAGGTTGTCGGGCCTGTGGCTGCTGGACATACTCGACCATTGTCGATTCAGCGCGATGTGTTGTGGGTAGCAACTTCTAGTGCAGCTTGGGCGCAAAACCTGACTTTTGGCCGCGCGGCTTTGCTTTTAAAGTTGAATAAAAAGCTGTCAACGCCGTTGGTTGATATTCGCTTTTCCACTGCTGGCTGGCAGCATCCATCTGTAGAGAGAAAACAGCAACAAACAATTTTGCCCCACGACCATCCGAGTTACGTTGGCGATCGCATTAGCAGCCCTGATAATACACCCAGTATTCAAGATGCGAATGCTGCTTTTGGGCATTGGGCTAAGATTATGCAAGCGCGATCGCATGGCTTACCCCTTTGTCCGCAATGTGAATCCCCCACCCCACCAGGCGAACTTCAACGCTGGGCAGTCTGTTCTGTGTGTGCTGCTAAGCAATTTTGAAGCCAGCCAATCCTAATTACTAAGCCAGAGGGAGTGTTGACTGATGACTGGGGAGATGAAGCGAAACTACGCCCACCACCCCACCATTCCAAACTCCAAACCTGTACAGACAAGGGTTAATCTACTTCTAACTCCTAACTCCTAACTCCTAACAAGAGTTCTAATTCTTGAGAAAAAATATATTTTCCTGCTAAAATATCCCAAGTGTGATAAAAAATCATACTATTTATCTCTAATTATCTGTCTTAAGCCATCCTTAAGGAAGAATTTAAAAAAATCGATAAATCAAAAAGCTTAGTTTTAATCTTGATCCCTAATAATTTTTAGCGAAAATCTATAGGTATCCACTCTAATAAACATTTAAAAATATAACAAGAATATAAAAATATTCTAAAATTTATTTTTTCATCGGGATCGCTGAAACCTAGAGCAAATAATGATTTTTTGGCTTTCCTGCGTCTTTATATATAGAAGCAAAATATAAGGGTGAAATTCAGCCATAAACGGCACTAATGATGAACCCAAATGAAACCTATTAAATCTTTAGCATCTGCCTGTAGATATTGCCGTCATTACCAGCCAGAAGGCCGCCGTGGCGGAGTGTGTCAGCAACTGGGAGCGCCTGTTCAAGCAAGCTGGAAGGCTTGTAGTTTGGCGATCCCACCCTTTGCACCTTCTTGGGAAACTTTGGAAGATGCTTGGGGTTTGCCAGATGCAAAACCAGTTTTAGCTTGTTCTCAATCCTTAGCCTCAGATTTAAACAATGCTGCTATTGCTCTTGTAGAGGAGACAACTATCTCTAGTTCTCAAGAGGCTAAAACTAAAGCTGTGCTTATTTAGTCACTCATTATTACTGGACTAGTTCCTAGTCTACTTAAAATAAAATTTGTTTTTAAGATTTTTAGTGCTGTAAACATTGATATCTACCAAAATCGCACCCTTCAGGAAGGTGCGATTTTTGCAATTTTATGGTAACCAAGGAAAAGAGCGAAAATCTGGCGGACGTTTTTCGAGAAACGCTTTTTTGCCTTCAGACCCTTCTTCAGTCATGTAATACAGTAGAGTGGCATTGCCAGCGAGTTCTTGTAAACCAGCTTGTCCGTCACAGTCAGCGTTAAATGCTGCTTTGAGACATCGAATTGCGATCGGACTTTTTTCTAAAATCTCTTGCGCCCATTGAATACCTTCGGCTTCTAGTTGCTCGACTGGGACGATGCAATTAATTAACCCCATTTCTAAAGCTTGTTGTGCATCATATTGACGGCAGAGAAACCAAATTTCTCGTGCTTTTTTTTGACCCACAATGCGGGCTAGATAGCTGGCGCCAAAACCACCATCAAAACTGCCGACTTTCGGCCCAGTCTGCCCGAAAATGGCGTTATCTGCGGCGATAGTGAGGTCGCAAATCAAGTGTAGGACATGTCCGCCACCGATCGCATATCCAGCTACCAAAGCAATTACTACTTTCGGCATGGAACGAATCAAGCGTTGCAAATCCAGCACATTCAACCGAGGAACGCCACTATCGTCTACATAACCAGCATGTCCCCGCACGCTTTGGTCGCCACCAGCACAGAAAGCATATTTACCATCAGTGTGTGGCCCATATCCAGTAAAGAGGACAACGCCAATGGTAGTATCTTCACGAGCATCACAAAAAGCATCGTAAAGTTCAAAGACAGTCTTGGGGCGGAAAGCATTGCGTTTGTGGGGGCGGTTGATGGTGATTTTCGCAATACCATCGGTTTTTTGATACAGGATATCTTCGTAGGTTTTGGCAGTTTGCCAGTTGATTTGCATTGGTATGGAGTGTGCTGTTGCTTAGAGAATTTTATCGCGGACGTAGGGAGTTGCGATACCTGCGGCGATCGCTGAGCTTGTCGTACCCCTACGGGGAAGCAAGCTACGCGCAGCGTCTCGTAGAGAAGTGTGGGCTACGCCTACGCTAAGATTAATGCCTCAAGCTTTACAATCAGGGCTGGTAATTCATTAGCGACGACAATGCGACGGGACTCCATCTTCTACAAATTGTTTAAGCAATTTCCAGGGTTGCTGTTTGAGTTAGTAGACCAACCACCCCCAGAAGCAGCAAACTACCAGTTTGAATCGGTTGAGGTTAAAGAAACAGCGTTTCGGATTGATGGAGTATTTCTACCTCCCGCCAATGCAGTTTCTAAAATTGTTTTCTTTGCTGAAGTTCAGTTTCAGAAGGACGAAGATTTATATCACCGCTTCTTTAGCGAATTGTTTTTGTTTCTTTATCGCCACTCAATTCGTTACGATGACTGGTTTGGAGTGCTGATTTTTCCTTCTCGCAGTCTCGAACCGTCTAATTTAACGATTCACCGTGCTTTATTACAAAGTGGTCAAGTTAGGCGGGTTTATCTCGATGAGTTAGGGGATTTACGACAACAACCTTTGGGATTGGGTTTGATGTTGCTGACAAATGTTACTTCTGAAACTGAAGCAGTTCAAGGGGCGCGGTTTTTGCTGGAACAGGCACGGCAACAATCAGAGCAAGCGATAATTGATTTAGTGACAACGATTATTCTCTACAAGTTTTCTAACCTGAGTCGAGAGGAGATTGAAGCGATGTTGGGACTGAATTTGGAAGAACCACGGGCAATTCGCGAAGCTAAGGAAGAAGGAGAAAGAAAAATCGTTTTACGACAATTAAATCGGCGCGTGGGTAATATTCCTGATGAGCTTCTGTCGCAGATTCAAGGGTTATCAGTGGAACAGTTGGAAGCTTTAGCTGATGCTTTGTTAGATTTTTCTACTCTTGCTGATTTGGAAGGGTGGTTACAAGGTCAACCAAAAGAGTAAATTTTATGCAGAATCCCCGAAGAACTTTTAGCCAAAATTCAGTCATTATCCCTGTACAAACGTAAAAAGATAACTCTACAGGAACTACATGGTATTTCCATTTAAAGTTGGGCACAAGTATACCAGACGTGATGTGTATCGGATTATCGGTATATCTGAAGATACTCACGGGGGAAACTGGGACACAGGATATGCATCTCATCGCAATGATTGGTTCATCTTCTGCAATGTAGGAACATCAGGACGAACAGGGCATGACTACGCTAATCAATGGTTTGGGAATCGATTGGAATGGTATGGAAAGACAAATTCGCAGTTGCATCACCCATCAATACAGTCCCTTTTAAGTATAAATAACAATACTTATATCTTTTGGCGGGAAGAAAATTTGCAACCCTTTGTCTTTGCTGGAATTGGAAATGCAGAAAAAGTTGAAAATACTATTCCTGTAAAAATTGTTTGGGCTTTTGAAACAGAAATATTTCCAGATGAAATCTGCTCAGCCACACCGCTGAATGAAGGAGCAGTATGTCAAGTATTAGTCAATGCTTATGAACGAAATCCAGTAGCACGTAAAAAGTGCATTGAATACTACGGTACGAGTTGCTATGTATGTGACTTCAATTTCTATAAAGTATTTGGCGAAATAGGCGAAGGTTTTATTCATATTCACCACCTTCATCCACTTTCTAAGATAGCTCAAGAATACGAAGTTGATCCTGTAAGAGATTTGCGTCCTGTGTGTCCAAATTGTCATGCCATGATTCATCGGCACTCTCCACAACTTACTATTGAACAAGTAAAAGCGTTACTTAGAACTAATTTGTAAATTCAAGTAAAGTACTTGTATAATAAGGGTCTAATTAATTGTTTAACTAATTTAATTCAATACAGCATTTGTTTGCTGCAAGCCAGATCTAGTAATGATTTGAGTCCGTTAAATTTTTATTTACGAATCATCTATTACATGATAAAGGTGTTTAAACTGCTATACCATAAATTCTTATTTTATGATTATTAATATTAGTAGATAAATCTGTAGTAATACTCCAACTACTTCAGATAAATACTGTATTTCATCTTGCTATTTAGCAGTACATAAAGCGATAGTTAAATCCTAATATCCGCTGCAAACTCCTTTAGATTCTCTTGTCGCCACTTGGCATCAGCTTTGCGATTTGTCTGCAACTCTAAAACCCGAATTCCTGTCGTTGGTAGCGGGTTTAATCTTTGCTGCAACTGTTCCCAAGAAGTAATCAATTCATGCTGCACATTATAAGTAGCGCATAACTGAGCGAAATCAATATCCTGTGGAGTGCCGAAAAATTCTTCAAATGGTGGATCAAATTTGGCAATAGGTAACATTTCAAAAATGCCGCCGCCGTTGTTATTGATTAACACAATTGTCAGATGTCCGACAAATTTATTGCGGATTAAAAAACCATTTGTGTCATGTAACAAAGCTAAATCTCCTGTTAGCATCACACTACTTTGCTGGCGATGAGCAATTCCTAAAGCTGTGGATAATGTGCCGTCAATGCCATTTGCACCCCGGTTAAAGTGCGATCGCACTTTTAAATTATTCGGTTTCCAGAAAAATTCTACATCCCGCACAGGCATACTATTAGCAATAAACAGTGGCGTTCCCGGCGGTAGCGTTTGAGAAATTAACCACGCTGCTTTCCCTTCAAATAATTCCTCCATATTCCCCATAGTTTGGTCAACAGCTGCCCTAACTTGCGTTTCTGCTGCACACCACTGGCGGAGATAGTCGGGGGAAGATGAGGGAGACAAGGAAGAATTTTCTACCCCCTCTCCCTTGTCTAACCAAACAGCCAGTTGTTCTACCGTCATCCGCAAATGCGTTGTCCTTCCGTGCAAAGGGTCGAGGTTTTGGTTGCTGTTGTCAATTACCCAACGTTGGGGTTGGTTTGCATCTATCCAGGTACGTAATTCTTTACTAGTAGGCATTTCTCCTATTTGAATCACCATTTTGGGTGCTAGCTGTTTGGCTAGTTGCTGATTTCGCAAAATCAGGTCATAGGTGGAAATTAAATAGGGGTTGAGTTCGGCATAATTTCTCAGTGGGGAAAGTCCCTCTGCTAAAACAGGCCATTTGAGAGTTTGGGAAAGTTGAGCGATCGCTTTACAATACTCCTGTGGTTGCTGCGGTTGGGTTACACCTGCGATAATAATCCCGCGATCGCATTGTTTCCATTCTTTGGGAATGGGGTATGGGGCATGGGGGATGGGGCATTGTGTAATGTTTGCGATTCCTGCAAAGAAGTCTTCTGGGTGGAATTGGGACTGTAAAAAACTCAAGTCACTTCCATCAGGGACAGGTGCTAAAGGATCGCGAAAGGGAATATTCAAATGTACCGGGCCTTTTGTGGGGATTTGCGTCATTTCCCAGCTATGAATTACCATTTGCCGCAGATAAGCTAACATTCCCATATCAGCAGAGGGTAAGGCTAACTCGGCTTGCCAATTTGGGTAGTTGCCATATAATCTCAACTGATCTATTGTTTGGCCAGAGTGACAATCTCGCAGTTCTGGAGGTCTATCGGTGGTTAACACCAACAGTGGTACGCGGCTATATGAGGCTTCTATGACTGCTGGATAAAAATTCGCGCCTGCTGTACCAGAGGTGCAAAGAAGTACCACAGGGCGTCCGGTTGCTTTGGCTTGTCCTAAGGCGAAGAAGGCGGCGGAGCGTTCGTCAAGGACGGAAATGGCTTCAATCTCAGGTGCTTGTTGAGCAAAGGCTACTGCTAAGGGTGTGGAGCGCGAACCAGGACAAATAATAGCACAAGTCAATCCCAGCTGCTTTAGTGTCTCTGTTAAGATATAAGCCCAAAGTTGATTAACATTTTTAAAGGCGATCGGCATCAAATCAAACATAGCTATAAAACAATCTTAAATTTTAGATTTTGTTTGGGGAAATTCAATTTAAAATCCCTCTTGGAAAGTTGGACGAGGAAAAGTTCGAGGCTCGGTTTTTGAACCTTCAAGGGTCAAAAGCAGCTTTTCCTCACCAATGCTCCCGATGGAAACCGACACTGCAAGGCGAGTTTGTTGGCAACAAAATTTCCAGACAGACTAGCTTGACGCCACTTGATTCAACTTTGGGAAGGATGGCAATGTAGTGACTACACTTTCTACACAATGCACACAATTTGCTCTCAAACTTTTATGGACTGCATTTATTTAACAGGAATTCGCGGCTATGGCTACACTGGGTATCTGCCAGAAGAACAGGTGCTAGGACAATGGTTTGAGGTTGATGTGAGGTTATGGTTGGATATCTCCGCAGCGGCTAAGACTGACGCGATCGAAGACACTATAGATTATCGCAGCGTCATTAGCTTAGTACAACATCTGGTCAAAACTTCTAAGTTCGTTTTGGTGGAGAAGCTGGTAACGGTGATTGCAGATTCTATCCTCCAACAGTACGATCGCATCACACAAGTCCAAGTCACTCTCAGCAAACCTAGCGCCCCAATTCCAGATTTTGGTGGCAAAATCAGCATTGAACTGACTAAAAGTAAGTCCGAGCTCTAAAATACAAAGCGTGCTTTAGACGACACTTATAAATTAGCAAAAACACGGATTGAACTGGAGTGTGGAAATATCTGACTAACAGAATTTTTCCTGCCATTTATCGTAACATCAAGGGTTTAAGACCCCAACCATTACACGTAGTATCAGTTGAGTTGGGGTTTAAATCCCCAACTCCAACTGTCTTTAATTTTGAATTTTGAATTTTGAATTGTTAATCTCCTTGTGCCTTCACTCGTTCTCAAAAACCTAAAGCCTTAAATAACCAAGTTTTAGATTATTCATGCCCTTCTTCTGCTTCCTGTCTCCTTAAAAGTTTTTCTCTCAAAACCCACTTCAAAAGCAGGAAAGGAAAGATTAGTATGCTGTGAATTTAGCAAGTTTTATTCTTGATTAGTTTTTCGATAAATACTATACTGAATGATTTTACTTTTTATCAAGATAATTATTGTATGTTGCTAAAGATCGATTTTTGATTGCTCATAATTTATCTCAGATATTAATAGCTTGATATTAGCTGTATCTCATCGTCAAACTAGCTTCAGAAAACACAGATATTATCAAATGTAAATAACCTGCTGTTTGCTATTTAGCAAGGTATTGAGAGATTGTTTATGATAAGATTATCGAATTTTAGATCGAGTTGATAGTAACAACGAAATCTCAACCTTAGCAAACAGGCTATCGTAACATGTTCCCCCGGAAAATCCTAGTTGTTGAGGATGAAAAAACCCTAGCCTCAAATATCAGAAAAATTTTACAAAACTTAGGCTATACCGTTTCAGAAATAAGTGAGTCTGGTGAAGAGGTAATAAAAAAAGTAGCAGAAATTAAACCAAATTTAGTATTAATTAATATCTGCCTAGCTGGAGAAATTAACGGCGTGCGATTAGTAGATATTATCCAAAATCATTTCCATGTGCCTGCGGTCTATATCATAAATCGTTCCGAATATAAAATATTAGAAAACGATCGGTTAATTGAGCCTTTTCACTATATAATCAAACCATTTATTGAAAGTGATTTACATTTTGTGATTGAAATGGCTCTGTATAAACATCAGAGTGAAAAGAGATTACAGGAAGAAAAACAGAGGCTGACAGCAATTATTAACAGTATCGGTCGCGCAGTCATTGTGACATTTGAAAATGGTTGTATTCAAATGATGAATCCAATAGCAGAAATTCTGACTGGTTGGAAACAAAGCGAAGCTTTAGGCAAAGATATAGAAGAAGTTGTTAGCTTAGTTAATAAAGATGTAGGAGAAGCGATTGAAAATTTAGCCATAGATGTAATCGAAGCAGGTGAAATTTTCAATCTACCAGAAAACTGTACGCTAATTTCCAAAGATGGGAAAGAAATACCAATAGAGGATAACTTTGCACCCATCCGCGATGGAGATGGCAATATTACTGGTGCAGTTTTAGTTTTTCAAGACATTACTAAACGCAAGGAAACAGAGGCACAATTGATCCGCAATGCGTTTTATGATGGATTGACAGAATTACCGAATCGTGTGTTATTTCTAGACAGGTTAAAACAAGCAATTGAACGTAGCAAACGCAAAAGCGATTATTATTTTGGAGTTTTGTTTTTAGATTTAGATAACTTCAAAGAGATTAACGATCGCTTTGGGCATGGAGTAGGGGATGATTTTCTAGTAGCGATCGCTAGACGTTTAGAGTCATGCTTACGTAGTGGCGATACTGTAGCACGATTTGGTGGCGATGAGTTTACCGTTCTTTTAGAAGATATTAGAGACGTTACTGACGCTACCAACGTTGCCAGACGCATTCAAGACTCCCTCAGGTTACCCCTTAGCCTCGACGGAAATCAACTACAAACTACAGCCAGTATTGGTATTGCTTTGAATTGTAATAGCTATGAAGAACCTGCAACCCTACTACGGGATGCTGATACTGCTATGTATCGAGCTAAACGCCAAGGAAAAGCTACTTATGCAATATTTTAGTACTGACTAAGCCCTTTTGGGGTGGGTGTAAGGGTAATATGCCCCTAAAGTTTAATACCAATTTGAAATCAAAATGCGACAGTTTTATGAGTAGGGGCGTACAGATGTGCATTGGTGTCAACTTAAGCTCAAACGCTTATACCACAGGCATTTTACCCCACCCCTAACCCCTCCCCTTGCTAAGGGGAGGGGAGGTTTTGCGCCAGCAAAACCGGGGTGGGGTAACGCGGATCTTGATAGTAAGCAAGTAGAACTCGCTCATCACTTTTCTATCAAGGTTTCACGTTAAGTTGACACCAATGATAGATGTGGTTCAAATACATGAAAATAGCTATAAGCTAAAACTCCTGCCCCACAATCGTTTTACCCCACCCCCTACCCCTCCCCAAGGTATCGGGGAGGGGCGATTTTGGCTTTAGACAAAACCGGGGTGGGGTAACGCGGATCTTGCTTGATAGTAAGCAAGTAGAACTCGCTCATCACGTTTCTATCAGGGTTTCACGTTAAGCTGACACCAATGACAGCTGTACACCCCTACAGCCGATTTATATGTCGCAAATATTTTTGGAAATAGTATATAGGTTGAAAGCGAATTAATTTATCAATAGCCATTTCCCTACACCCCTATTTCTTGACTAATGTGCAAAAATTACTCTGGTATCCCTTGGTTATAAATCCATCATGGAAAAAACCGAAAAACAGAAAATGCTCGCAGGCGAATTATATTGGGCAGAAGATCCTGAATTAGCTGCCGAAAATAAACGAGCTAGTCGTATGTTGCGAAAGTACAATTCTACAACCGAAGAACAGCAACAGCAACGACAACAAATTTTGCAGGAATTATTTGGAAAAATTGGTCAACAAGTAACAGTCATACCACCTTTTCACTGTGACTATGGCAGTAATATTTTCGCTGGGGATAAATTATATTTAAACTATGGCTGTGTAATTTTAGACTGTAATACAGTTTGCATTGGCGATAATGTTTTATGCGCTCCTTATGTTCAAATTTATACTGCCTATCACCCTACAGAACCGGAAATTCGCCTTTCTGGTAGAGAACTAGCAGCTCCAATTAAGATTGGTAATAATGTCTGGATTGGTGGCAATGCAATTATTTGTCCCGGTGTAACTATTGGTGATAATACGACCATTGGTGCTGGTAGTGTAGTTACAAAAAATATACCTGAAAATGTTATTGCTGCTGGCAATCCTTGTCGTGTGATTCGGAATTTATCTTAAAATTTATACCCTCTACCAATCCAATAGAGCCAGTCTGCGATCGCTTCTTCAGTTTCGCGGTCAGTATCAATGGCTACTATTTCAGATAACTTGGCAGAATACACATCATCATCCTTACCATTAATATAAGCCACTTCCACCAACATATCTTTTAAGCACTCATCATCTGGCGCCATACCCAAGACTTCAACTGGTTTCTCCTCCACTGAACCTGATTTACGGTTCTTCTTATTCCATTTAGCCATAAATGGAAAATTCAGAGTTTCTTCCAGGTAGTAGTACCAACCCATAGCCCGATCTTCTTTATCTTCAGCATCTACAACGATCTCAGTTTGAATGCGATGCTCTCGGTTTTCGTCAAGTTCAACACTAGGCATAAAACAACGGCTTGCGTATGATGCACTATCTGGTATATCGTTTTAGCGACTGTCTGTCAATAAAAGGGAGTGGGGAAATGAGGAGTAAGCGAGTGTGGGGACAAGGAGAATAACTCTTAGCTTCTCACTCAGCACTTCCATAACGCCAGAAACGCTAGTGTATTTAGTCTACCGCGATCGCTAGCTCTATGAGCCTAGTACTCAACTATCAGATATCGCTTTACTTCTTAACCTAAACTTATAAATAAATTAAAAATTGACTTGTTTCTAATTACATCACAATAGGAAGGTAAGAGCTAAGTAATAGCAACTGGGCATGATTAAACATAACTATATTTTTATAGCTCATTAGGCATAAGACATTATTTTTCAAACGTTAAACCAAAATATTATAAGTTATGTTTATTTACACCCACATAATTTACTTTTAATTTTTAACTGTATGAATTAAAAGATGCTTTTAAATTGACAATTACTTTACCTAAACTTTAAAAAAATATTATTTTCATCTTTGCAGACTAATTTATAAGCAACAATAGCCATTTCTAAGATTGAAGCAACAATTTAACAATAGATTTTAAAAAAAAGTATGATAATCTATAAAAGAATGGACAAGTATCTATAAATATTGATGCAAACCCATCATCAAATTCTATTTATGTATCTTCCTAGCAACGGCCACCTAAACACTTATCTAAGTTGTCTATTGTTTAGAATACCCAAATGAAAAGGCTTTTTTGTAAGAATCCATAATTGACAATTTGCAATCAGTGAATTTATAAAGCTTAGAGGCACAAGAATAAGAATTTTAAGAGTATTTAACAAGTATAAGACGCTGAATTTTAAAGCTATTCTGACCGGAGTCTGAGTGTCTTATTCTTCCCTCGTGGATTCTCAGTACTTTTTAATGTGCTATTAAACTAGCAATCAAATTTGTTCTGCAAAATAGAATCAAGTTAGATTCAAAACTAAACATATAAACGACAAAAAACCTGACAAATTCAGCTAATCAAGTAAAAAGGCAAATATATCATTCAATTTATTGGATTTAAAAATGCGATCTCAAGAAAATCTTTGAATTATCTAAAATCAAGCACATAAAATAAGGAGGATAATATATGCGTTTTTCCCACATCGCAGGAATTGTTAGTTGTACAACAGCAGCTTTAATAACAATTGCACCCATACCAGTAGAAGCTGCAACTTTCAAAGTGGAATCTGGAGTCACCAGTATCGATCGCGATCACGAAAATATTCTCAGAAGTATTGGGCTAATCATCACAGGTACTGAGGATACGGTGCCACCAATTCCCAGCGATTATTTAGTTGGCTTTCAAATCGACTCAGATACCAACTTCACCTTCAGTAACGAAGGCGGGTTTACTCCACTCTTCGGTACAATCGAACATATTGGTACTGTTACCTTTAACGAGCAAACTACTGTTGGTAACTTCTCAATTGGTTTTGCTCCCGGACGTACTGTTCCTAATGCCAGCGGACTTGTTTTAAGAGACACAATTTCATCTGCAAATCCAATTTTGTTTGATTTGGGCGCTCCGCAATCTGCGATATTTGACGAACAAAATTTAACTCTAACTCTGGCTGATGTCCAATTGTTCTTTTCTCCAGAGTTTGCTCAGACACTTGGTGACTCTAGTTTGGCAGGTTTATTTGCTGGAACTGCACGAATTGATGCTAAAGTTGCCGCCGTACCCGAACCTGGAAGTGCCTTAGCAATTTTGGCTGCGGGTGCGGCTCTGTTGGCAGCTAGATTTTGTACTCAAAAAACTAAATACATTTAATAGAATTTAGAAGTCAGAATTCAGAACTCAGAATTCAGAATTCAGGAATCACAATAGCCCTTTTTACTTCAATACGCTTGGGTTAAACATTTTTTTCTTCTCTTTGCGTCCTTTGCGGTAGCCTGCGGCAAGCCGCTCCGCGCCTATGTTAAAAAAATTGACTTTAGCGTAGGGGCACAACATTGTTGTGCCCTTACGATAATTTAGTATTCAAGCATCTATTCCATCCAAATGAAAAGCGCTGTAAGTACCTCATTAATTTATTCTGAATTCTGAATTCTGGATTCTGAATTCTTGCTAAATGCATTTAATATTCTCAAGCATTTCTAAATGCTTGTTAACAGGTGCAAGGGTGTTGGCAGCAATCATCCCACTAGCGGCGACTGCTGGTAAACCAATACCAGGAAATGTCGAATCTCCACAGCACAACAACCCTGATAGGGGAGTGCTGGGGCCGGGAAATATACCAGAACCAGCTGCTATTGCCGGGCCGTATGAACCTTGGTGACGACGCAGATAACGCTCGTGGGTTAAAGGTGTACCAACAAGGGTGACTTCGCAACGAGAGCGAATATCTGGAATAACCCGTTCTAGTGCTTGCCACATTACCTCTGCACGCGATCGCTTTTGTTCGGCATATTCTTCACTTCTTCTATCCATCCCCCGCCAAATAGCATACGGCTCATTCCCCGGAGTATAAACGTGAATCATATGCTTACCTGGTGGTGCTAGGGATGAATCGAGAACTGAAGGAATTGATATCACCACCAAATTTTGAGGTGCTGTTACCCCCGCTTCCCAATTATTCACCACTACATAATGACATTGTAAATTTGGCTGTAATCCTTCGGCATTAATACCTAAATGCAGATGCATGAAACTATCACACTCAGGCGTCGCTTGTTTTTGAGCGCGGAACTGTTTTAATACTGCATTTTCAGGTAAAAGCTTCAGCGTATCCCAAACCGATGCATTAGAAATTACTGCTTTGCGGGCGCGGATTTCTTGGCGATCGCGCAGACGCACACCCACTGCCCGATTCCCCTCTACCAACACTTGCTCGACATGTGCCCCCAATATCAACTTACCACCGTGACGCTGCAATCCTTGGACGAGGGCGTCAACTAAAGCACCACTACCGCCAATCGGATAATCCAGTACTGCCCCTGGTTTATACCAGTCAGCAAACATAAATGCCACCTCTGCGGCGATCGTGCCATCTGCTGGCAAACCAGAAAGCAGAAAACATAGCAAATTCAGCCAATTTTGAGTAAATTTGTCTTTGATGACACCATCCATAACTCGGCTGAAAGGCCCAGTCAGCTTGAGGATACTTGCAATATGTTTTGCTAGAGTTGGGGCAAATCGTCCCACAGTTTGAACTGCACCCAAATCAAAGCGTAATGCTGCCGGTGACATAGCCGTTGCTGCACTTGCCAGTGGTTCCATAATCCGCTGGAGTTGTTGCCATTGTGCTACAGCATCACGGCCGCGCAATTTCATCAATACTTCAGAAAATTGCTCAGCCCCAACTGACGTATCAAAATAACCTTCTGGCAGATAACAACCCCAAGTCTCGTAGGTGACGCATGGTAATTCAGAGCCAATGGCATCAAGGACTTGCCGCAGCGGATTTGTCGAGGGACTGTAAGAAAGTCCAGAGTAGAGAGACGGGCCACAGTCAAACTTGAAACCATTGCGCTCAAAAGCGTGGGCGGCACCACCAGGAATTGAATGACTTTCGCAGACTATCACATCAAAGCCATACCGTGCCAAAAGAGCAGCACAACTTAAACCGCCAATACCGCTACCGATGACAACTACATCTGTGTTTTGCATATCCTATGTTTGCAATGATGGTTTTTAAGTTTTGTTAAGCGATATTTGGCAGTATAGCTTGTTCCGATCGTTATAGAAGTCTGATGACAGTCCCACTTGTTAAAGCCATCGCTAGGAATTACAGCAGATTGCAACTTGATGAGGTACAGATAATCGTAAAGGCACAATATATTGTGCCCCTACCCGTGTACTTATGTGTTGAACCAATGACTTTTGACAAAATGCGTTTGATTCAACAATTGGGCGAACTAGAAGCAGAATTATTAGAACAGGCGCAAAGCATTTTGCGTCAATATCTGAAACTACAGGCTAAATACTGCTGATAATCGTCAAAAATCTAGAGATGTTTGTAGTTTTAAGCATTGCGATCGCACCCTATACTATGAGGCTAAATAACTTGTAAGCTAAACAAAAATCACCATGAGCATTATTGTTTTTGGCAGCATCAATATAGACTTGGTAGCCACAGCACCCCGTTTACCAGTCGGCGGAGAAACCTTACTCGGAGAAGATTTTTTTCAAGTTTCGGGAGGTAAAGGAGCGAATCAAGCTGTAGCTTTAGCCAGATTGGGAATTCCTACTCAAATGGTGGGGCGTGTTGGTGCAGACAATTTTGGTGTCGAACTTGTCAAGAATTTGCAAGCATCTGGCGTGCAGACAAACAATGTTTTCGTTGATAAAACTGTTAGTTCTGGAGTCGCCATCATCACTGTAAGTCAAACTGGAGAAAATCAAATTGTTGTCATTCCTGGTGCAAATGGACGCGTCGATCGCGAAGATGTGCAACGATTATCTCAGTTATTACCAGAAGCTACAGCACTGCTTTTACAGTTAGAAATTCCCATTCCTGCGGTGGTTGCAGCAGCGAAAGCAGCCAGAAACGCAAACATCAAAGTCATTCTTGACCCCGCACCGGCACAATCTAATTTACCTGTTGAACTTTATCAATTGATAGATATTATCACACCGAATGAAGTTGAGGCTGGACAGCTGGTGGGTTTTGCTGTGGATGGAGAAGAAACAGCAGCCAAGGCAGCTGAGATTTTATTGCAAAAGGGAGTTAAATGTGCGATCGTCAAATTGGGAGCCAAAGGTGTTTTTTGTGCAACTGCCCAAGAAAAATTTTTTGTACCAGCATTTCCAGTAGATGTAGTTGACACAGTAGCCGCCGGTGATGCTTTTAATGGCGGTTTAGCAGCAGCACTTTTTGAAAAAATCTCCTTACATCAGGGAGTTATTTGGGGTGCAGCAGCAGGCGCTTTAGCCGCCACAAAACCAGGCGCACAAACCTCGCTACCAGATAGGCTGACATTTGATGCTTTTCTCAAAGAAAAAGTTAAGCTCATTCAATCCTCTTTTAGAGACGGGATTTCACCCTGACTAATGACTATTAACGGTTAACAGTCATCAGCAAACACTTAACAGCCAAACTATTGCTCCAAAAATTTCATCCGCTGCCACCAAAGATTCAGGGGATAATAAACCACAGGTGCCCAGAGACTACTAAGAATCGCTGAAGCAAGGGCCACACGTTGGTAGTATGTCCAAATATCTCCGGCTTGGCGTAGGCTGTGCCCACCGTAGGCATTACCCATGAAAGTTAATTGCAAACCAAAGATAGTTTCTCCCAAAACTGCCATCACGAAGACAATTACAGCAATAGAAATAAAATCCTCTTCCATAAACCGCTGTTTCTGGAGCAAGCCAGTCAAAAGTCCCACTATACCTAAACTGAGGGCATGAGTAGGTAATGGCGATGTCATTCCATCTTGAAGTAGCCCCAAAATTATCCCCGCCAATGCTCCGGTAAACATTGTGCGCTTCACGCTCCAAGCCACCACCCAAATTAACAGCCAGTTTGGGCCAATTCCCAATAATTCCATACCTGGCAAGCGGGTTGGCAACAATAGTAAACATAACACCACAGACCCAACTGTCACCATCCAACCCATCAACTGACGTACAGCAGGATGCCAACGAGAAAGCGGTGGAATTTGGATTTTCGATTTTCGCTTTGGCGATTTTGGCTTTTTCTGTCTGCTGCCAACAAATGCAGGAATCTTCATTTTTGTGTGGATTTTCAAGGAAGAATTTACTTAGACTTTTGCTCTACCGACTTTTCGGTTTCCAAATCTTGGTTTTCTAGCTTTGGATAGACAGCTACCCAATCTAGAAACCGTATTGGCGGAAAAAGCTCAACTTTGGCTACTGAAGCTGGAAGTTTCTTTAAATTCAGCGACTTGATTCGTCCTACTGCCAAACCGGATGGAAATTTCTTGCTATAAGCAGATGTGGAAACTAAATCTCCTACCTTTGCATTTGGGACTTTTTCATAAAACTCCAGCACAGCCTCCGCAGAAAAATCTCCTCGCAAAACACCTTTGGCGGACGTGCGGCTAATTGTTACACCTACTTGACTCTTAAGATCGCTGATTAACAACACGCGGCTAGTATTGGGAGTTACACTTTCCACTAAACCGACCAATCCCCCATCCGCCTTGACTATATAGCCTTCCTGAATCCCAGAATTAGCACCGCGATTTAGAGTAACTTGTTGCCACCACTGGTCAGCACTACGTCCCACCACCCGCGCTGGAATTGGCTTTGATGCCAGTGGTTCTTTTTCCACATAGCCCAATAAATTTTGTAACTTTTTCTTTTCGCTTTCCAAATCTACTATACGAGTTTGTAACTCTAATATCCGAGCATCTCTAAGACGTTCTTCTGGAGTTGGCCCCGACTGTAACATCTGCAACGGACGGGTAATTGTATAGTACGTCTCAAGTATCAACTCACCTTGAGTCTGTCGCAATATCCAAGCACTACCAGCTATTAGAGCTAACACCCCAATTTGCAACCCTTTATTATCCCACCAACGCCGTACTGTAACCATATATACCTTTATATACTTAATAATTAAGTTCTACCTGGATTCTATTTATATAAAACCCAAATAGAACTCAAATAGAACTCAAGTCTGATATTTTTTCGCTACATATTACGAGAGCGAGCGCTGAAAACTCGTTCCATTTGCTTAAAGTTTTCTAACACGCGACCTGTTCCCAGCACAACACAGCTTAAAGGATCGGCGGCAATGTGGGTGACAATCCCTGTTTCATGGCTAATCAGGGTATCTATACCTTTGAGCAAAGCACCACCACCAGCCAGCATAATACCTCTGTCAATAATGTCTGCTGCTAGTTCTGGAGGCGTGCGTTCCAATGTACGCTTCACAGCTTCTATAATTACCGATAACGGTTCGAGCATACTTTCACGGATTTCAGGGCCTTTGATTGTTACAGTTCGTGGTAGACCAGAAAGTAAGTGTAAGCCCCGAACTTCCATCATCAGATCGTTATCATCATTCGTGGGATACGCAGAGCCAAGCCGAATCTTAATCTCCTCGGCAGTACGTTCGCCAATCACTAAGTTGTGCATTTTCTTCAGATACTGAACGATAGATTCAGTGAGTTCATCCCCAGCAATGCGTACTGATTCGCTCAGCACGGTACCTTGAAGACTTAGCACTGCAACTTCTGTGGTGCCGCCACCAATATCAATGATCATGTTACCAGTAGGCTCAGTAACAGGTAGTCCTGCCCCAATTGCCGCTGCTACAGGTTCATCAATTAAGTAAACTTCTCTTGCCCCGGCTTGTTGAGCTGCGTCCATTACAGCTCGCCTTTCCACTCCTGTGACGCCGCTGGGAATGCCAATGACAATCCTCGGTAAAATCAGCGATCTACCTTCATTTACACGTTGAATAAAGCTTTTGAGCATCAACTCGGCAACCTCGAAGTCAGCGATTACGCCATCGCGCAGGGGGCGGAGAGCAATCACATTTCCAGGCGTCCGACCGAGCATTTTTTTGGCTTCTTCTCCTACAGCCAAGGCCACCTTTTCATTTTGATCGATGGCAACCACTGAAGGCTCTTGGAGTACAATACCTTTACCAGATACATAAACAAGGGTGTTAGCGGTACCGAGGTCGATACCCATATCCCATGATGTGCGAAAGTTCCTGAAAAGCCCCACGCGTCTCTAAGCCCCCTATGTGCTACTTTTTGACTACAACAGTAAGAGTTAATAGTGTTATATGCTATTCGTTTCTATCCTGAGTCCAGTAAACTAGACTATATTTTTATATAATTCCCAGCAATATTTACTATGTCTCAGGCATCTATTTTTTGATATTCTCTCGTTAAATTAGTATATCCGTATACTTTTATGTGTTTCCCCCAGTTTTATGTATAATTTTTCAATTCAATATATTGTTAACTCTTTAAGGGATTATTTTCAATAGTTTGGCAATCAGCTATGATGGGAGTCTAGATTAATCAGTACAATTGTACTAAAAGGTAACGCACATGAGTATCAATGTTGTCACCCTCGTCGGTCGCGTAGGCGGCGACCCGGAAATAAAATATTTTGAGTCTGGTAGCGTTAAGTGTAGATTGACACTAGCAGTAAAAAGACGATCGCGTAACAGCGATCAACCTGACTGGTTTGAGTTGGAACTTTGGGGAAAGACAGCAGAGTTTGCAAAGAATTACGTGCAAAAAGGTAAACAAATTGCCGTTAAAGGTTCGCTGAAGTTCGACGCTTGGAGCGATCGCCAAACAGGAGTAAACCGCTCTAAACCAGTTATTCTAGTAGATCAAGTGGACTTATTAGGTTCTAGGCAAGATGGAGACGGAGGCGGAGGCGGAGATTTTTCGCCAGATAATTTCTAATTCGTCATTAGTCATCTGTCATTAGTCCTTTGTCCTAACTAATGACTAATGACCAATGACAAAGGACTAATAACTAATTTGCAACGTTACAGATGCTTCTACTTCCTGTTCGCCACCAACTACAGGGGTGGAAGCATCAGCTTGTTGAGCTAACTTGCCAGCCTCAGCACGGAATAACACAGGTGGTCGAGGCGGACTAGCATTATTCACTTGAATGCTTACCACTTCTTTAGGTGACAAACCCAAGGCACTGAAAACGGCATTAGCTTGCTGCCTGGCGTCTTGGGTAGCTTCTGCTAATGCTTGGTTTTGTGCCTTAGCGATCGCTTCATCATTCGCAACAAAACTAACAGCCTCAATTTGTGTTGCGCCGGCTTTGACTGCACCATCTAGTAATGTACCAGTTTTCTCAATTGGAATGCGAAAACTTACGGTGTTATTGGCAGCATAGCCTGTAATGCGTTGCACGTTATTGTTGTAGCTATAAACTGGGTTGAGCCGGATACCAGTGGTTTGTAATTTGTCCACATTTTGGTTTTTTAGGAACGCAACCACAGCCGACGATCTGCGGGCAGCTTCTTGCTGTGCTTCCTGTGCAGTTTTAGCCTGAATTTCTACTCCTAAACTGACTTGGGCTATGGTTGTGGGAATTGCTTCCGTTCCCCGGCCGTTAACAGTCAAGGTTCGCCACAATTTATCCTTTTCTTGTGCCAACGCAGGTAGTGTAAAAGTTGTACATAAAAGCAAAGTTAAAGACAGTATTTTCCACAAATTTCCAGATGGAACCGGAGAACCGGGTAAAGCGGCTCTAGTCATAAGATTTGCACTCCTCAGAACACATGTTTTTAATTAAGCGTACATAGCAATCCCTTGGTGACTGTTGAAAGTTAACAGCCACCACAAGTTTTTCATAATTCAAATGCGATCGCTAGATACGATTTGTATGTTTATACTTTGACACTGCCAGAATCAAAAGCGCGAATGGTTACATTTTTGGAAACTAAAAAAAATTACATTAATTTATTGGGAGATTTGGGTATGGCCTATTGGCTGCTGAAAACTGAACCAGAAAATTATTCTTACTTCGATTTGGAACGGGACGGCAGTACAATTTGGGATGGAGTCAACAATCCTCTAGCCCTCAAACATATACGCACCATGCTCATTGGCGACTTGGCGTTGATTTATCACACAGGCAAAGAACGACAAGTTATAGGTCTAGCAGAAATAATTAGTCAACCTTATATCGATCCAGCACTCAACGATAGCAAACGGGTAGTTGTGGATGTGCGGGCAGTACAAAAAGTACAGCAACCTGTGACTTTAGCCCAAATTAAACAAGATGAAAAATTTACAGACTTTGACTTGCTGCGACTTCCTAGATTGTCTGTAGTCCCGGTTTCTCAAGTCTATTGGCAGCGCTTGATAGATATGACAAATGGCACAGATTAAGCTTAGAAGCTGCAAATTTCGTATCGAAAGACAGATGTTTTTCAGAAACGCGTCAAAATCAAAGAGAAGGATTTTCACACAACCCAATGCATTTGTTAAATCCAATCAGCTTCTCTTTTCCTCTGCTGGCTAGCGCAACACAAGCCGCAGACAGTTCAATGGTAGTAGCAGCAGTGCTATTAAGCTTAGTAGTAATTTACCTCGCCAGCAAAGTTGGTGGAGAGTTATCCAACAAACTCGGTTTGCCGCCCGTCTTAGGCGAACTCGTAGGTGGTGTAGTAGTCGGTATCTCTGTTTTCCATCTTTTGGTATTTCCAGAAGGCGGCACAGACGCTTCTAATTCTTTGATTATGACGTTCCTACAAACTACTGCTGGTTTATCTCCCGAAGCGACTCCAGCGGTGTTTGCAGCACAGTCTGAGGTCGTTTCTGTTTTGGCAGAATTGGGCGTGATTATCCTGCTGTTTGAAATCGGTTTGGAGTCGAACTTAAAAGACTTAATGGCAGTGGGTATCCAAGCCACCGTCGTCGCAGTGGTGGGGGTAGCAGTACCCTTTGCTGCTGGTACTGTGGGACTAATGACTTTGTTTGGTATCAGTGCTGTCCCGGCGATTTTTGCAGGGGCGGCTTTGACTGCCACTAGTATTGGAATCACTTCCAAAGTCTTATCAGAACTGGGGCGACTCAATTCTAAAGAAGGGCAGATTATTCTCGGTGCTGCCGTGATTGACGATGTTCTAGGAATTATCGTTTTAGCGGTAGTTGCCAGTTTAGCCAAAGATGGCGTGGTAGACGTTAGCAAAGTCATTTATTTGATTATCAGTGCCACTGGTTTTATTTTGGGATCGATATTGCTAGGCAATGTTTTCAATAGGTCTTTTGTGGCGATCGCTGATAAACTCAAAACACGCGGTGGACTGGTAATACCAGCATTCATCTTCGCCTTTGCTATGGCATATCTGGCCGCTGTCATCCACTTAGAAGCAATTTTGGGAGCTTTTGCCGCAGGCTTAGTCCTAGAAGAAACAGATAAGCGCAAAGAATTGCAAATGCAAGTCTGTCCCATCGCTGATATGCTGGTGCCAATTTTCTTTGTCACTGTTGGCGCAAAAACCGATTTGGGAGTCTTAAACCCAGCGATTCCCGATAATCGAGAAGGCTTAATTATGGCAACTTTCCTGATTACAGTAGCCATCATTGGTAAAGTAATCACAGGCTTAAGCGTGTTTGGTCAACCGGAAATCAACCGTTTAGCCATCGGTGTGGGGATGATTCCTAGAGGCGAAGTTGGATTAGTATTTGCTGGTGTCGGCGCTGCTAGCGGCGCTCTCTCCAAACCATTAGGGGCAGCAATTATCATGATGGTTATCTTAACCACCTTTTTAGCTCCTCCCTTGTTACGATTCGTATTTCCAGAACCAAAAACCGCAGGCTCAGAGCAACTCATTTTAGACGGTGCTTCTGGAACATCGCTGGTAATTGAACCACCCCAGTCTAAGGTATCAGTGCCAGAAGGAACCACAGAATCTCGCGATAGCTAATCGCTGGGGTATAGGGGATGGGGAATGTTGACTGTTGATTGTTGAGCAAAGGCAAAGACTTTGAAGCTTCGTGAGGAGTTATCGGGAAAGGCAGAAGGCAGGAGGCAGGAGGCAGAAGGGAATTTTGCTTCCTGTCCTCTGCCCGTGACCGGAGGGAACAAGGGTTTAAGACCCCCACGCTCAGAGTTCAGTGGCTCTAAGTCAGGAGGGAATTCTAACCCCTCCTGACTCGATCCTTCTGCCCGACGCTCGCGGACTCGCTAACGCTGCGCTATCTGCCGTCAGCATAGCTGCCTTCTTCAATATTCTTTGCTGTACCCCTGTGCCCCATTTCCCTACTGACATTGGAAACTTCTCTCCCCAAATCTCCGTCCCGTGTGATTATAAAATTGTCGTTTGTTTACAGTTTCTACTAGTATTCTGAATGTTACTTCTTTCCACTTTCCCCTTGCTCCTCATACGAATTTATATCCAGAAGCGTAATTTATAAATTTCTCTTCTCTACTGCCTCAAAAGTGAAACTTACGATTTTAGATACCAGATTCTTACCAGTTTTAATTTGAAGATTTCTCAAATAATTGAGGAGTAGCAGCCTTCAAAAAAGCTAGATCGACAGACAGTAGTGGGAATTATTTACTTAGTGCATCAATGGCAACAAAGAATAAATAGTTATCAGTTATCTAGTTTTATTCAAGGCCAGAGTCCGCCACCTGTATAGGTGAAAGCTTTCACGCGGATCTAAATCCCGATATCAAATCTGGCAATCTTTAACTGATAAATCATATTAATTGAAGTGTGCCTTTATACTGCTTAATTCAAGAAAGGCATCAAAGCTCAAGTTTAGGTGGTGACGGTGTGATGATTTAGCAATGAGTTGAGATCTTGACCCAAGCAGTGCTGAGCGATAAATATCAACAAACAAGTCCAGGACTTACGCAAAAGATAACAAAAGTAGCGGTAATTCATGAATTACCGCTACGCAAGAATAAAGTTTTCAGTCACATATTGCGTAAGTCCTAAAGTCAAATAAAGCACATAAATATCAATTGTTTGGCGATTTAATCCAAGAGTTACATGAGGGTTTAGGCTTGTTGAAATGTGAATTTTAGTAACTCTGGACTATATACTCAGCACTACTGAAGGCTCCCATGAATGTGAATTAGGAGAAAAGACTGTGAAATTACACTGGTTACTACCCAGCGCTATTGGAACTATCTTGATGCTATCGTCGCCTGCAATGGCGGCAAGATTAGAATCTTGGCGCTTTGATGCCAATCAAAACAAACTGGAAATCAATACTGTGGGGGATGTTCAACCCCAAGCACAACTAATTTTCAACCCGACTCGGTTGGTAATTGATTTGCCAGGAACGACATTTGGGCGTCCCCAGGTAACGCAACAGGTGGGTAATGGCATTCGTTATATCCGTGTTGGGCAGTTTGACGCCGAAACAACGCGTATAGTCGTCGAATTGACTCCTGGTTATACTTTAGACCCCAAGCGAGTCAAATTTGCGGGTACAAATGGCGATCGCTGGACAGTGCAATTGCCTAAGCCAGAAGTTGATACAGCAGCATCACCTTCAACAAACATTTACAGTGTAGTAACCCCAGATAGTCCTCAGCCGGAACTCTCAAGAGTCGTCGCGGCTCCACGAGCTGCAACACAAATTGAGAGCCTACAAGTCACAGGTGATGGATTTTTCCTCCGCACCAGCGGTGCGAATCCTCCGATTCAGGTAGTTCGCAGCCGCGATCGCGCTTCCGTTTTCATAGATATCTCTGGCGCATCTTTATCACCACGGCTAATACAACAAAGTAATCAGCCCGTTAACAAGTTCGGGGTTAGCCGCGTTGAATTCACCCAACTGCGAAGCCAACCCCCTGGCGTTCGTCTAACTTTGCGGGTAGATAAAAATAGCCCAGACTGGCGAGCAACTAAA
Organism: Nostoc linckia NIES-25; assembly: GCF_002368035.1. GTDB lineage: Bacteria > Cyanobacteriota > Cyanobacteriia > Cyanobacteriales > Nostocaceae > Nostoc > Nostoc linckia_B. The sequence goes on from NZ_AP018223.1 coordinate 224,135, forward strand.
AGTGGCAACAATGGTTTGGTAGTTCTGCCTACTCGCGTTGTCACATTACCTGGAAGTAATAATTTTGACAGCCAGTCAGAACCTTCTTCTTTTCCCAGCCGACCATTGGCTAACAACTCACCAGCTACAATTGAGTCGGTGGAACTGGCTGATAATGGCACGCAACTGCTAATCAGAGCTGACCAAACAGTATCTGCTACAGGAGTTTGGGATAGAAACTCTGGTTTGTTCCGCGTCACAATTCCCAATGCTAAGTTAGCTCCCAGAGTCATAGGCCCTACCTTTGCTGCCAATAGTCCGATTCTTCGGGTACGCCTGCAATCCCAAGCACCCAACACAGTTGTTGTCTTAGTTCAACCAGCAGCCGGAATACAACTTGGGCAACCCAGCCGAATCAGCGACCAGCTTTTGGCACTACCGATACAAGGCTCTCGTCGAGTTGTCACACTCCCTGGAAGACCCCCTTATACTGTTCCTCCGCTACCACCGATAAACCGGGGTCCATTCCCAGACCCAAATAATCCCAATCCCCAACCTCCAAGGCAACCACAACGCCCATTTACTAATGGAAGAGTAGTAGTCATCATTGACCCAGGACATGGCGGTAAAGATTCTGGAGCTGTGGGTATTGGCGGATTACGGGAAAAAGACATTATCTTGCCCATTGGTAAAAGAATAGCTCAAATTTTGCAGCAAAATGGCGTCCAAGTAGTTATGACGCGAGATTCTGACTATTTTGTCACCCTTCCGGGACGAGTACAATTAGCAGAGCGAGCTAATGCTGATGTGTTTGTTAGCATTCATGCTAATTCAGCAGGTGCGGGGCGTCCGGATGTCAGTGGCTTGGAAACCTATTATTACGATAGTGGTTTGGGTTTAGCTCGCACTGTCCATAATAGTATTCTCCAAAGCATAAATATCAAAGATAGGGGAGTGCGACGAGCTAGATTTTATGTCCTCAGAAAAAGTTCGATGCCTTCGATTTTGGTAGAAACAGGTTATTTAACTGGTCGCCAGGATAACGCTAAACTCAGAAGCTCAGCTTACCAAAATCAAATGGCAGAAGCGATCGCTCGTGGCATCTTGCAATACCTAAAGAGAAGATAAGTAATTTTGTCTAAATTTTTGAGCAAATAAATCTAAATGATTACTAATTAATACGTGATTATAATGAGGATATTGCTAGTGTTAAGAACAAATTCACCTCACTTAGGCTCATCACAACTCCAAACTTCCAGCTGGCATAATTCTAATTACTCAGTTGTAGGCAAAAATTTACCTATTTTTTTGTACTTTACGTAAAAAATTTAGGTATTCTTGCGGCGGAATAAAAATCGCTTGTTTGTTATTGTCATCTGATGCTTTGTACGTCTAATTTATAGCAATCCAACTGAATTTGCGAAAAAATATCGTACACCTGAAGGCAAGAGGCAATTAAGGAACTCCAAATATCTGGGCTAATGGCATGGCAAAATCGAATGAGCGTGCTATATTTTACGCCATTAGCTGTGTCCTAATAACAGCGCAAAAAAACTCAAGTGTAGGCGGTGACGGTGTGAGGATTTGCCAATATGTTGAGATGTTGACGGCTCCCATGAATGTGAATCAGGAGAAAGGACTGTGAAATTACGCTGGTTACTACCCAGTACTATTGGAACTATCTTCATGCTGTCATCGCCGGCAATGGCCGCGAGACTGGAATCTTGGCGCTTTGATGCCAATCAAAACAAACTGGAAATTAATACTTTGGGAGATGTCCAACCCCAAGCACAGTTAATTTTCAACCCAACTCGGCTGGTAATTGATTTGCCAGGAACGACATTTGGGCGTCCGCAGCTAAACCAACAAGTCGGTGGTGCAATTAGCGCTATCCGCATCGGGCAGTTTGACGAACAAACAACGCGCATAGTCGTTGAATTGACGCCTGGTTATACTTTAGATCCCAAACAAGTAAGATTTCTAAGTACAACTGGCAATCGCTGGACTGTGCAATTACCTACGCCAGAAGCCGAAAATGTACCTGCAAGAAATACTCAAGAGCAAGAAATAGCTACAGTAACTCCACCAAGAACACCTACAGCAGCGTTATCTCCAAGAAATATTTATAATGTGGTGACAACCGACACAGTTAATCCACTTAACAGGGGAACAGTTGTCGCTAGAGTTACTCAAATTGAAAGCTTACGAACCACAGGCGATGGGTTTTTTGTTACCACCAGTGGCGCTAATCCTCAGATTAAAATAAATCGTAGCAGCGATCGCCAGCTAATTAATATTGATATCGCTGGTGCAACTCTCTCACCAAATTTACAACAGCGAGATGTACCAATTAATCGCTACGGGGTCAGTCGCATCCAGTTCTCCCAAGTGGAAAGTAGCCCGTCTGTTGTTCGCATGAGCTTACAGGTAGACAAAAATGGTTCTGACTGGCGGGCAACTACCAGTACTATTGGTGGCTTCGTGGTTCTGCCCAGTCGTGGCATTGCCCAGCTACCAAGCAATAATACTCCACCTTCTGTAGCATCTGCGAACGATTCACCCGCCACCATTGAGTCTGTAGAACTAGCTGGTAATGGCACACAACTTTTAATTAGAGCCGACCAAAGTTTATCTGCCACAGGAGGCTGGGATAGAACCTCTGGTCTATTCCGCATCACCATCAACAATGCTCGATTAGCTCCTAAAGTGAAAGGGCCAACTTTTAATCCTAATAGCCCTATCCTGCGCGTTCGCCTGCAACCACAAGCAGCCAACAGCGTTACAGTCTTAATTCAACCAGCAGCCGGAGTGCAAATTGGGGAACTCAACCAAGTCGGCGACCAGCTTTTGGCTTTAGAATTACGACGCCCTGGTAATATACCCCCCATTGTTTTACCTCCGCTTCCATCACCAAACCAAGGTCAATTTCCCAGCCCTACAGATAATCCCCGTCCCACATCCCAGCCACGCCCCCCAGTTCATAATGGAAAATTGCTAGTAGTTATTGACCCAGGACACGGTGGTAAGGACTCAGGTGCCCCCGGTTTGGGCGGACTGTTAGAAAAGGATGTAGTCTTGCCTATTGGTAGAAAGGTGGCAGCAATTTTAGAACAAAATGGCGTACAAGCAGTATTAACAAGGGATGCTGACTTTTTCGTCGAACTTCAAGGACGCGTAGATATCGCCGAGCGAGTTAATGCAACTTTGTTTGTGAGCATTCACGCTAATTCGGTTGATAATCGCCCGACCGTCAATGGCTTAGAAGTCTATTATTACGACAGTGGTTATGCTCTAGCTGAAGTAGTTCGTAATACCGTTTTGCAAAACATCTCCACCATTAAAGACCGGGGAACCCGCAAAGCTAGATTCTACGTTCTCCGGAAAAGCTCTATGCCCTCGATTTTAGTGGAAACAGGTTATATGACTGGTTACGAAGATAATCCGAGATTAGCATCGTCAGAGTATCAAAATCGGATGGCAGAAGCGATCGCTAGTGGCATTCTCAAATACTTACGCCAAAGGTAATATAGTAAAAATACTCATTTAAGAGGTGGTCTTTAAGCTTGTTTTTAGTACAGAATTTAGTGGTAAATTTGTCAATTCTCTGCTAGATTCTGTATCTTATATCCAAAAACCTAAATCAATATCTGCCTGTGTATTCATCTTCCATTTTTGCAGGAAATCTTGACGATTTTTCTAATCAAGAACCCCAATATGCCCCAATCGGTATTTTTGATAGCGGTGTCGGAGGACTGACGGTACTGCGACAACTGTATCGCCAACTCCCGAATGAATCAATTGTTTACTTTGGGGATACAGCTCGGCTTCCTTACGGAATTCGTTCACAAGCAGAAATTTTACAATTTACCCGTGAAATCCTCACCTGGCTGCAACAGCAGCGGGTAAAAATGGTGATTATGGCTTGCAACACCAGTTCTGCCCTAGCTTTAGAAACTGTGCGTCAAGAATTTAACTTACCTATACTGGGAGTAATCCTACCAGGGGCAAGGGCAGCAGTCCAGCAAGGAAAGCGCATCGGTGTAATTGCCACCCCCGCCACAGCAAAGAGTAATGCTTATAAGCACGCTATACTCGAAATCAATCCAAATGTCCAAGTCTGGCAAGTTGGATGTCCAGAGTTTGTGCCACTGATTGAGCAAAACCGCATTTACGACCCTTACACTGCTGAAGTTGCACGAGGCTATCTAGAACCTTTATTAGAGCAGGAAATTGACACCTTAGTCCACGGCTGTACTCATTATCCGCTCCTGGCACCAGTATTGCGATCGCTCCTTCCCTCTCAAGTCCAGTTGATTGACCCAGCTGTTCATGTTGTCGCTGCTTGTGCCCAAGAACTAGACTTGCTAGGCTTAAGAAGCACCCAGCCACCACTACCAACGCGCTTTGCTGTCAGTGGTTGTCCACAACAGTTTTCTCAGTCCGGAGTCCAGTGGCTAGGCTATACACCCCTGGTTGAACAGGTTTGCTTTACTGATATCGCTATTTCCCAACCCCAATAAAATTAATTAGTCATTAGTCATTAGTCATTAGTTTTTCTTTGCGTCAGACCGTCTCCCAATGCCTATTGACTATTAACTGCTTCAGTCACATTTGTCCTAACTGATATCTCCTGCTCATGTTTTACTTCAACAGATGAACCAAAACTTCTCGGAGCAGTCTTTGTACCCGTCCGTTTTGCTAGTGCTAATAACAGGTAGACTGTGAACAAATATCCAGACGCTAAAATAAAAATCATCATAGGCACACTTCCGTAAATCATTGTTCTACTAGCACCCTTGGCAACGAATACAAAATTTCATGAAATTAGTAGAACTTCAGCCAACCAAGTAATTTCTTGATGGCTGTAGTTTCCTATGGTAGATCTACCTATAGAGATAAAACTCTCTACGGACAAATAATCTTCTATAATGCAATTTTTAGCAGACCATAAATCCCACAGCAGCTAAGTTGCCAATAGACAACCTAATACTGCAATTCTCAGCGGTCTACTCGATCTGCCTTATTTTCGCTCACATTACTGTGACAGGAGCAACACTCGCGCCGAACATTGGCTAAAGGCGTGTAGCTTTAAGCCAACAGATTTATAAAGCGTAACTTTATAATCTAATTGACCTAGCCTACCGTTAGCGACCTTTGCTTAGCGTCTCGCAGAGAAGGAGCGCCACCCGAAGGAATTCCCATAGGGATATCCCATAGCTCCGAACTAGGAGTTTCGCATATCGTTGGAAAAATCAAAGAATTTATTCCCTTAATATTACCAACGAACAGTTATTTTATACACACAGCTACCATGTCCGTAAAATCAACTAACAGGTGACTTAACTTTTGGTGTGTGAGTATTTTAAAAATTTAAAATTCCTATATTTTAGCGTAACACAACAGCCCTGAATTTTAAGCCTATTTGTCTGCTAAATTTCAAATTTTTTCAATAGCTAGACTTCGATCTGGAAAAAAATTCAGCGCTATAACAACCAATCTAATACAAAATTTGCCAAAATAGTCAATCGGTAATAATACTTTTGTTTTTGTTTTGTCTGTAGAGGGCAAAGTATAAATACGGCAAGTGAATACCCTGACATGTTGCATCAGCTTAGGGACTTGCAATTTTTGTGGAATCGCCATTGCTAAAGCCTTATTTTTATATTCTAGGTAGCGCCCTAAACTCAGGAAAGATTTCACAATAGCTCAGTAACACGAGCTTGTGCGAACACTTTTTCTGTACTATCAGAAGTTATCTGCAAATTAAGCATAATTGCTGATTGACAAAATAGCAATATCTGTAAATAAACCAATATACTCAAGAGTATGGGATTAGCTAATGAAAACTTTGCGCTGGCACAGGGTTATCTTAAAATGAGTAAAGGATATGTAAACTTTCGTAACCTAAGTCAGAGTCCGCCCATCCATGACCCCAGCCACCTCCCTGTTTACCCCTGTGGAAGCAGACCTGCGACAACTAGCAGATAACCTTAAACAGCTAGTTGGAAATCGCCACCCCATTTTGTTTGCAGCCGCCGAACATCTATTCGGAGCTGGGGGAAAGCGTATCAGGCCAGCAATTGTCTTGCTAATATCGCGGGCAACAATGTTAGACCAAGAAATTACCCCGCGTCATCGCCGCTTAGCTGAGATTACCGAAATGATTCACACAGCAAGCTTGGTACACGATGATGTGGTAGATGAATCAGACGTGCGGCGAGGCGTTCCCACCGTTCATAGTTTGTTTGGTAACCGCATAGCCATACTAGCAGGAGATTTTCTCTTTGCCCAATCTTCCTGGTATTTAGCAAACTTGGACAATTTGGAGGTGGTGAAACTGCTCTCAGAAGTAATTATGGATCTAGCTACTGGGGAGATTCAGCAAGGATTGAATCGTTTTGATGCCAGCATCTCCATTGAAACTTACCTGCAAAAGAGTTATTACAAAACAGCCTCGTTAATTGCTAATAGTTCCAAAGCTGCTGCTTTACTAAGTGAAGTGTCGCGAGAAACTGTTGAACATATGTACAGCTATGGTCGTCATCTGGGCATAGCATTTCAAATTGTCGATGACATTTTAGATTTCACCAGTACAACAGACACCTTGGGTAAACCAGTGGCGTCGGATCTCAAAAGTGGTCATCTAACTGCACCCGTTTTATTTGCTTTAGCCGAAAAACCATACTTGGAAGTGCTGATTGAAAGAGAATTTGCTCAAGAGGAAGATTTAGAGCAAGCATTAGCACTGATTCAGGATAGTCAAGGTATACAGCAAGCGCGAGAATTAGCTGCTCATCATACTAAATTGGCAATTGAACATATTGCAGTTCTGCCAGCCTCTGAGTCCCAGCAGGCATTGATTAACATAGCCGACTATGGGCTGAGTCGGCTTTATTGAAAAATAATTTTAGATTTTGCAAAAAGTTTGTAGCAAGATCCCGCTGGGTGCGGAGGTTCCCTCCGAGCAAAGCTTTTCAAGAAGGATTTTTGATTAAATAATTAAAAAAATCTAAAATTTCAAAATGTCTGTTCGCGCAGGGTTTTTGCCTTTAGTGTTAACTCCCAGCACGAAACAGATATGTCTCAGTTGCGTAAGTTTTGTCTAAATAAAACCTACTCAAATATTCTTGGGTAGGAATTTTTGCCTCGGCAGAAGTTAAAAAAATTGAGAATTGTTCGCTAGGAACTGTTTTTAAATCAATTTTAGATATTTGAGAAAGTTGAAATCTAGCCCACGAATCAGCAGAACTTAAACAAAAAAATTGATAACTGTTCGCTAGGAACTGTTTTTAAATCAATTTTAGATATTCCAAAGAGATAAGCGAAAAAATCGGTTCTTGAGAGAGCAAATTTTTGCAAACGGATTATAAATTGAAAATTTTTGAAAAACTTTTGGGCGCTATTTCTGGCGCTCAAAAGTTTTATAAACAGATATTGGGTTGTATCGAAAAAATCTCACATCCCAAATTATTCTATGCAATATCAGGGGGTATGGGTTTAGGCGATCGCATCTTTCGCAGCTGTTGTTGCATGAGTTTTTCTAGCTCGCTTCGCCGAACTTCAAAGGTATGAGTGGTCTGACCCGGCGTTTCCAAAAAAACGATACTATCTACGGGTTCTAATGCCACCAATTGAAACAAAATATGGGTCGCAGGAACAATTTTAGTTAGCATTTGAGGGTCAAGCCCAGCAGTGGAAATTAGGGAGACATCCTGTATGGTAGGAAAAGCGTAAACCACTCGCTTTTCTAATCCTGGATTAGCGCGATTGCTCAACGTAGTTACAACCCAGTTCCCCTCCGAACTTTGGAGAATATAGTACTGGGAGTAACGTAATTTCTGAGCGATCGCTCTCAAGGCAGGAGAAATTGCTGAAATCAGATTTGGTGTAATACCATCGCGGGGTGCATTGTCAATCAGCAATTGAATTTGTGCTTCTAAATCCATAATGACTTGTATACGGCTCCTGGGTAATGGCAATAACATCTACGAAATGCGAACAATCCCATTAAATTTGGGAATAATAAAATCAGGCACATCTCAAACGTAGGTAGGGCCTGCATTTAGCTTATAAGCAAAACCAAAAAAGCCAACACCCACGGTCGTACAGGTTGTATTTAAATAACTTAAGGTCTTTTGAAAACCGAGACTATGAATTCAGCCGCAACCGCAACTATTCCATCTGCAACTTTTCTAGGAGAAAATTCTATTGGTGTGGAGGCGATCTTTCAACTCCTGTCCAGGGAGTTTCAGCAGTCAACCAAAGCTTCACAACAGAATTGCCACGATGTAGCAAGACGAATCACCACTGAAGTCTACCGGATTTGCAGTGAAAGCAAACGTATCCAAGCTTCCGGATCTGTGGAAAGCTCGGCACTCACCCTCGCCCGACATCGGCTGCAACAGTGTCTTAGGTACTATCAGTTAGGTTCAAATCGAGGCAGGGTAGAATTACACAGTACTTTGAGCGCTATTATTTATCGTTACATTAATCCTCCTCAGAAGCAATTGAGCTATCAAGGACGGCTGACTATAATTGAAGACTTTCTACAAAGTTTTTATCTAGAAGCATTAAACGCTTTCCGGCGAGAAAATCAACTCGGTGCCACTTACCGCCCACAAACGCTTCTGGAATTGGCGGAGTATATGGCATTTACCGAACGCTATGGTAAGCGACGAATTCCTTTACCAGGTCGTCAGCAACAGCTAATTATCCTCAGAGCGCAAACTTTCTCCCAACAGCAACCCCCCGAAACCAGCGTAGATATAGAACAAGCCGCAGAAGGTAGCAATAGTGATGGCGACGGTTGGGAAGAACCAGCCATCCAGCAATTGCGCTCCACAATGGCAACCCAAACAGAAGCCGAACCTGAAGAAGACACCTTGCGTTCCGTTGTAATTACGGAATTAATGAATTATCTCGAACAACGACAACAATCTGACTGTGCTGATTACTTTTCGCTTCGTCTTCAAGATTTATCAGCACAGGAAATTGAGTCGGTTTTGGGTCTAACCCCTCGTCAGAGAGATTACTTACAGCAGCGCTTCAAATATCATTTAATTCGATTCGCTTTGTTACACCGTTGGGAATTAGTTCACGAATGGCTAGAAGCTTCATTGCATACCAACTTGGGCTTAACTCCCCAGCAATGGCAAGCATACACAGCACAGTTGGACAACAAACAGCGGTCTTTACTAGAGTTGAAGCAACAAGGACAAACCGACGAAAAAATAGCTAAAACTTTAGGGCTGTCTATGGCACAACTGCAAAAACGTTGGTTTAAGATTCTCGAACAAGCTTGGGAAATTCGTAACTCATTAGTGTCCGGATCTGGTGCATCTACTCATGAATAGTGACTCAGAATCCTTACAAGACGAGTGTCTTTATTGGTTATTGACAGGCAATGTCAAAAACGATGAGCATCCCTCGTTAGAATGTAAGGAAAATTACGGGGTAGAAAACCTCTTCAAGGAAGCCACTGCTTCAAAAAACAGTGAGTCAGAATTGAGAGGAACACCCCAGGCCTTTCTACCGGGAGAAATTCCTACTGTGCAAGATCGTTTCCAAGCCGTCCTTAAGCGTCGGTTACAAATCCAAATCCAAGACCAACCACCCTTGTTTCCTTGGGAAACACAATTAACCGAGTATCCCGATTTTCTTGATGAGCCGTCAATGGCACTGGTTCCTAGCTGGGGATGGATGGCACAGCAGTCGAAGCTGAATCTGCCGATTCCACTGCCAGAAAGAGTTTTCCGGCAATTGCTAGAACAATGTCAGGCGTTGGTTACATCTTCAGTGCCGCTGGGGGCAAAATTAGTTCAAGTGGTGGAGAACTTTTTCCCCAATGAATCTCAGGCACTAAATGATATCGCTGGTTTAGTGCTAAGAAGCACTTATCGTTCCGTGAATACTCTGGATAAAATGCCAGATATTCAGAGCGATTATTCAGATTTACAACCCCGTCAACAGATGGCTTTGTCATTGCTGGCGGCAAAACAATTGCTGGAAAATCTGACTCTACCACTTTCAGCAACTAGTCCAGTGGTAGAAAGACAATGGTTAACCAGTGTCGGTACTTTAAACATCAAAGTAGAGTACCAATGTGTAGGGAAACTTACAAAGTTACTCGTTCAAGCCGATTTACCCGTTAAAGGAACTTTGACATTGCGGGGAAGTGGTACCTTAGCAATGACAACATCTTCAAGTTCCGGATACCTAAGTGTAGAGTTAGGCTGCGAGCAACTTAACCCAATTTATACTCTAGAAGTTGAGTTTCCAGAAATAGACGAACAACCTTTGTTGTTTGTAATTAGTCCCACAATGTAGTCTAAATTGCTACTGCTAGCACACTGCGTCAATCAACGCTCATATATATAAGATAACTTTTCCCTTAGCTGTTGCTTTGGGGCTTTGTTTCTCTTTCAAGACTACTAAAAACAGGGTGCTTACTTAATGTAGGTTGCCAAATCTTAGGCAGGTGTAGACTCACCCAATAACACCAATTTTGGACTATAGCAGGGAACAGGCAAAGAAAGTCTGTTGGCATCCAGATTTTAGGATAAGTTGGTGTCCTAAACTATGCTTTAACTGCTGTAAAAGCCTTGGCGAATAGAATTTACGCCATACAAACGTAGGCGTTGGCGCAGCCTCTCGTAGAGAAGGGTAGTCTGCCTACGCGGACTGCGGAAAATTGAGTAGTCACAAAGCCTGGGGAAGGAGTTAATTCACTGCGTTGTGCTGATTTAGCCACGTCTCTATATTTACCAAGCCATCACTCTTCCACTTATAGACGCTTAAAAACAGGATAAGAAAACTTTCCCCAACGGGAATACTTGATAGTAGGGCGGCTAGTTCCGTCTTTACCATTGTTTCCGTCGGATCTACACCTTAGACTCGAAATGTTTAACTTATCCAAGATGAATCGGTTTTGGCGTCTCTCTACAGGTAATTTCAGGCAGCAAAATACACAGGGTTCGCCTTCGACAGAAGTGGAAAATTCAATTTCCTTGCGGGTGCTGGTGCTAGCGTTGGTTATTTTGGGAATTGTGGCGACGGATATCGCCGCCGAGACTTCATTCAGTCTTTGGGCGTTACCTCTGAGTGTAGTGGGTGCGATTTGGAGTTATTATCGTCGCCGCGACACTAATGTTGCAGTAAAGTTCTGCATCGCTATTGGAATGTTAATAGCGTTGGGTACTTTCTTTGGGCGGTTAGTGACAGAGTTGAATGATACACGGTTGGGTTTGGCAGAGTTATTAATTCAACTACAGGTGTTGCACAGCTTTGATACACCCCGCCGCAAAAATTTGGGTTATTCGATTGTTATCGGATTAATTTTATTGGGTGTGGCTGCAACGCTGAGTCAGACTTTAGCGTTTGCACCTGTGTTGCTGTTGTTTTTAGCGATCGCTCTCCCAACCCTAGTTCTAGATTATCGCTCGCGCTTGGGTTTGCAACCATTAAAAATACAAAAAGAAAAGACCCCAAAGGATAAATTATCAAGTTTAAATTTTAAATTTTTAATTGTTAATTTTTTTGTAATTGTCGGTCTCGGACTGGCTATTTTTGCTGTTTTACCCAGGTTACCTGGCTATCAATTAAGAAGCTTTCCTGTAAGTTCTCCAATTGAAATCAAGGGTAGTTTTACAGGACGTAGTATTATCAATCCCGGCTATGTCCGCCAAGGTAATGGTAACGATGGAGGTAACGGTACAGGACAGGGCAAAACTGGCGAACCAGGAAAAGTAGATAATAATTTTTACTACGGTTTCAATAGCGAAATTAACCAAAATCTCCGGGGCGAGATGAAACCTAAAGTTGTGATGCGAGTGCGATCGCAAGCTGAGGGTTTTTGGCGAGTGTTGGCATTTGACCGTTATACAGGTAAAGGATGGGAAGTTTCTCGTAAAGATGATGTTACCACCATCAGGCGGCCGCCCTGGTCTTACCAAATTTTTATTCCCCCACTTCTGATTTCTGGTAAAACTCAAGAAGTAGTACAAACTTATACAGTGGTGTCGGATTTGCCGAATTTAATTCCAGCAATGGCTAATCCCAAGGAAATTTACTTTCCTACACCAATGATTGCAGTTGATAAAGAAAATGGGTTGCGATCGCCTGTGGGATTATCAGAAGGCGTGACTTATACAGTAGTTTCCGAAGTACCACGCCGCGATCGGACTTTGTTAGGTCAAACTTCTACTAGATATCCTCAAAATATTAAAAACCATTATCTCCAAATACCGCCTGAAATTGCTGAAAAAGTCCGGCAACGCACCGAAGAAATCCTCGCCAAGTACAATCAAAACCGGGTAGCAAAGTCTTCTAAAAACTTAGATTCAGCTTATGAAAAAGCTCTTTACTTAGCTCAATACTTGAAGCAATACTACTCTATTCCGCAAAATCCCTTAGACCTACCTTATTTGGATGAAAAAGAAGATTTGGTAGAAGCTTTTTTATTCAAGTACAAAGGAGGCTATCCAGACCACTTTTCCACAGTTCTGACAGTGATGCTACGTTCCATCGGCATCCCAGCGCGGTTGGTGGCGGGGTTTAGTCCAGGAGAGTTTAATCCATTCACGGGGATGTATGTTGTTCGTAATACAGACGCCTACGCGATGACGGAAGTGTATTTCCCCAAATATGGTTGGTTTGCCTTTGACCCAATTCCCAATCATCCCTTGATACCCCCGTCAATTGAGGATACTGAAACTTTTAGCGTGCTGCGACAATTTTGGCAGTGGATTGCTGGATGGTTGCCTTCTCCGGTGACGGGTTTATTGAATAATGTATTTGGGACAATATTTAGCTGGATCGGTAAAGCGATCGCTTGGTTTTTAGCTTTATTTACTCAAGGTTGGTTCGGTGTATTGACTGGCTTAATCTTGGGTACTACCATAGCTTTCTTCGGTTGGGTAGCTTGGGGACAGTGGCGAGAGTGGCGTAATCGTCGATGGTTAAAGAAATTACCAGCGATGGAAAGTCTTTATCAACAAATGTTGCAATGGACGGCGCAAAAAGGTTTGGGAAAACATCCAGCACAAACACCTTTAGAGTATGCCAAAGTTTCATACCAACATCATGCCCCAGCAACTGCTGAGGTCATAGATGAAATTTGTCAAGCCTATGTTAGCTGGCGTTATGGCGGACAGAATCCTAATTTAAATGGACTGCGACAAAGATGGTATGAATTGAAAAAGACTGGTAAGTAACTGATTGATAAATTACATAAAAAGGTTGTCTATTGGGCAACCTTTTTAATTTCAATGTTAAAACCAACCTTTTTTACTGCTGACATAGGTTTTTACGAACTCTGGATCTGACTTTGTTAGGTAAATAATTCCCTCGATAATGCTAATGATAGCCATGACAAATGCACCATAACCAGCAGTAAACAGGGTTACAAGAAGCATGATAACGCCTTCTTTGGTGTACCCCAGGATAAACTTATGAATACCTAATGTTCCCAGAAGAATTGCAAAAATTCCGGCAAGTATCTTTTTATCTGCGCTTGTACTTGCGACATGAGAAGTTACAGCTGTAGATGAATTTGTTGTTCTTGGTGTTGGCGTTGAAAATTCTAGTGTCGGAGAAGATGTAGATGATTGAGTAACTACTTCTAGTTTTTTTAGCTTTAGTGTTTCTAAATCAACTGGCTTGTTCAAAATTTCATCCAATTCATCAGTTAATTCTCCGGCTCTTATCCAAAGTGCAGAAAGTACTGTATCAAAATCATATAAACCATGAACAATAGATCTAGGTACATTGGGAAATTCACTGGCCATAATTTTACCAACAGGTTCATATACTGTTATTCCCGTTAGCGATCCAAGACCAATAAAAACAGCATTCAGTACACTTGAACGTTTAACTTTTTGACTCATACATTCAAGCGAAAGCTCATAGTAAAACATAATTTTTGTGATTAATTCGGTTAAATAAGAACATACTTGGCTATCAGGAGAACGTTCAAACTTTTGAACTGCTAATTTTGCTATCCCCAAGACAGGCGGCAAGTCGTTATAACTAATGCCGATAGCTGTTCTAGCTTTCAAATTCATGAATTGTTCTAGAACATCTTGTGCAAAGTTAGTTTGTAGCTGCTTTTTCTTTGTATTACTTTCCTCAAATGTAAAAATTTGGTCTTGTCCACCTTGTCCAGCAAGTTCAAGTTCTTGATTCCAAGCTGGAAATTCTTCACCTAAACATTTACCGTAAATCTGAACTCTCTCAATCAATGCAGTTTCTAGACTTGTAATTCCCTTACGAACAAATGCGACTAAAGTTTGTTGATCTGTTAGTTGAGAAGATTCCAGCATAATTTGCAAACAACCATTCTTAAAAGCTACTTTGGCAGTAATGCCTTTGGGCTGGAGACTTCGATTCATTAAAGCAGCAATAGCTTTTGGATTGCCTTGCTTGGCTAGTTGTAGGAGATTGGGTTTTGTATTAGTCATGCCTGTCTCAAGGGAAAGTAATAAATAAACCTCTTACCCCAGAGTTCCCCAATTTATCTTATCGCTCACATTATCCATAGAAATTTACTTTCTCATAGTAGATATTCTTGCCTGACAGATAACTTTTCACCTGCACCCTAAGCAGGGAACGAAAGTGATAACTACAAAAATCAGCAACATCGAACTCAACCTCGCATTTGCATCAAATTTCCTGAGGAGTAGCGACGCAATCCTTGGTAAAACACAGCGACACCAACTAACAGTACTGCAATCGATCCAACTACTGCTAAAACGCCATGAATCCAAGATAGCGATCGCAATGCCTCAATTGGCAAATAAATTACTTACAAGGGTAGATAGAGTACAACTCCCTTCCATTCTGCTTGCTCACTACAATCAACAAGCAGTAACAATTCATCAATTGCCTGTCTGATGGGCATCCGGTCATTAATTACGAATAATCCCGACACTGGCTTTCCAACTATCAATCGTTGGTAAACAAAGTCTGGCATTGTTGCACGATCGTGGGTTAAAATAATGCGCTCATTGGTTGCTGCCCAATCTAGAATCGCAGGATCTTCTACTTCCTGTAAACCAACATCTTGAACGCGAAGTAAATCAAGATTGGGTTGACGCAAAAATAGCCCTCGAACGATATCGCCATTAAAGTTTTCATCGCTTAACAAGCTCAACATTGCCTTAAGATTGTTGTTGACCTAACAAGCGAGAGCGAATAAGACTCAAATCAGGTTGAACATTGGATAAACGTTGCTGTACAGATTCAGCTAATTGTTCTCTGTGATCGAGGTAAGTTTCTACAGCGTTTTGATGCCGAAGATAGTAACCAATGGTGCTATAAACATCAGACAATGATAGAGTCGAGTACCTTTGGACGATAGACTCAGGGGATGCGCCATCCTGAAAAGCTCGGATTACGATTTCTAACAAAACCCTTGAATTCCCAACTCGAATTGCTCCGGTTTCATCTTCTCTAAGAGGAGGTGTTTCGCGGTCTAAAATGAAGCTCATGGGCTAATTTCCCTGACTAACTTGAGGTAATGGTAACTTAACTCAGGTGCGATCGCCCCAGCCTTATCCTAAAAGTACTACAAAGACTCAACCTCGCATTTGCATCAAATTTCCTGAGGAGTAGCGACGCAATCCTTGGTAAAACACAGCGACGCCAACTAACAGCACTGCAATCGATCCAGCTATTGCTAATAAAGCATGAATCCAAGATAGCGATCGCAATGCCTCAATTGGCAAATAATTCACAAATCCAGCCGGAAGCATTGTGTACAGCAGTAACTTCACTGTTCCCTCAAACAAAGTCGCTGGATAAGTACTGAAGGTAAGCATGGCATTTCGCCACTGCTGTGTCAGTCCTTCGGAATTGCCCAGATAAAAGCTGAGGCTACCTATCAAAACATTAAAGCCCACGAATAATGTTGCTACCGAAACTGTCAACCCAGTAAACAACGCTAAATGGACTGCATCAGGCTTGACAAAAAACAAATAAACCCCATACCCAAACAGCAGATCCCCCCAAGATGTAGCATTCATCCGTCCCAGCAGTAGATGTGGTAAAAGGGCACGCGGATACAACATCCATACATCCAACTGTCCCTGCACAATCAGACTTGTCAGTTGCAAAGCATTACCACAGACAGTATGAGCCAAACCAAATCCTGTTGCTGCGATCGCCCAGAGAGTAACTACATCTTGCACTGTCCAGCCTCGTAGCACTGGAAAGCGTGTAAAAAACAGCCCCCAAAATGTCACCCAGACTAAATTATTAAGTACCATTGCCATCACTTGTGTGAGGAATGCGCCGCGATATTCTAAGTGAGCGTTCAGATTCAGCCAAATATAAGCGCCAGCTAATTCTAGGTAGGAAATAAAACGCCAGAACATCTCAACCTCCATGCGCGTGGATACGTTTCACTGCCGTACGGTACACAAGCGCTACCAACAGAGTCAGCACAACTATGGCAACTCCCTGCCGCACTAACAATTCACTGGCAAAACTGAAATCGGGATGCACGAATAAACGCGCCGGCCCATATAAAATACTGGCAAAAGGTAGAGCTTGTAGTACTGGCTGCCAGTTTTCTGGTAGTAGTTCCAAGGGAATCAGCATCCCACCCAAAATCATGGTCAATCGGGAGTAAATGAGCATTAATCCGGTGGTGTTTTCCAGCCAGAAAGCTCCTAAGCCTACTAAGAAGGTTGCCAAAAAATCTAATATAAATGCCAGTGGCAGCACCGCTAGGAATAATAAGATTCCTCCGAAAGTTAAAGGAATTGTGCCAACAAACAGTAGTGCGACTAAAGAAGCGATCGCTACATTCAACCCAAAGCGCACTGTACGCTCTCCCAAAGTAGTCCACAGGCGATACAAAGGGTAGGATAGAGGGCGGATTAGTTGTACTGCCAGCGCCCCCGTCCGTACATCCTCGTCTACCTCCAAAGCAACCTGAGGACTGGAGAGGACGATAGACTCAGTGATACCCAAATACCAAAGCATCTGAGGGAGTGTTAAACCTCCCAACTGTTCGGCATCCGTTTGAGCATAGGTGATACGCCACAGTTGTAGGAAGATGTAGAGAATGACAAACAGGAAAATTCCTCTGGAAGCAACTTCTCCGAAATAAGCCAGGTTGGAGCGAGCTGCCGTCAAGCCGATCCAAATATATTTACTGAAACTGTTCACTAAAATTATCAGGCTGCCTGAGCATAAATGTGTGCAATTACCTCTTCCAGCGGCGGGTCTTCAATCGCAATATCAGCCACCGAACCCGCCTGGAGAATTTGAGTCATCACGGTTTCAATTGGTGTGACGCGGGTATTAACCTCCAGCTTGAGACTATATTCGCCAGCTTTGAGTTGTGTCACTCCTGGGAGACTGATTTCGGCGGGGGAAGTATGGAATTTGACGGTGAGAATCTTTGAGCCAACGTATTGGCGGCGTATTGCTGAAACTTTGTCATCGAGTACCACGTGCCCGTGATTAATTACCACTACTCGCTGGGCTACTTGTTCGATGTCGCCTGCATCATGGCTGGTGAGAAATACCGTTACCCCTTCAGTGCGGTTCCATTCGCGGATGAGGTCGCGTAATTCCTGACGAGCAATTACATCCAGTCCAATTGTGGGTTCGTCGAGGAATAATACTTTAGGTGTATGGAGTAAACTGGCTGCTACTTCTGCTCGCATCCGCTGACCTAAAGACAATTTACGTACTGGAGTATTCCAAAAGGGGCTGAGGTGAAAACGCTCAACTAGTTGGTCGCGACGTTGAATATATTCTTGGCGATTCAAATTATAGATTCGCGCTAGTAACTCCAAGGTATCGCGGGGAGGTAGGTGATACCATAACTGCGATCGCTGTCCAAACACTACTCCAATCTGGTAAGCTAATTCGCGTCGATTTCGCCAAGGATTTAATCCCAGTAACCTTGCTGTTCCAGATGAAGGCTGTAGTATGCCTGTTAGCATCTTGATTGTAGTGGATTTCCCCGCGCCATTAGGGCCGATGAAGGCGATCGCTTGACCATCTGGAACGCTTAGACTAATCCCATCTACAGCTACAATCTCTTTGTGAGTGCGGTTGCGTCCCCAACCCCTACTCAGAGTAAACGTCTTAGATAAATTTTCCAGTTCTACGGCTGCCATCACCGATGAACCCCTTCAGTTAATTTTGTAATACAAATATAATACAAAAGCTGGCAGCATAATAAAACCTAGATTTTAAATAATTTTAAATCCAAACGAAATCCGTTCTGCGATTCAAGGTTGTGATGCGATCGTTCATCTAGCGGCATTGCTTGGAAGTCCTGAAGATGCACCGGACGAAATAAAGTATCCTACTATAGCGATACTAAATAGTTTGCGAACACCTTCTTTCTTATCTTTCTTTGTGTACTTAGCGACGGCAGTCGCTCATGGGGAGATCCCCAAGACCGCGCTGCCTCTACTTTGCGGTTCGTTATCATAATTTATGGAGCTGTGACTATTGGCACTATTTGGCAGTTTCTTAAATTAGAAGATAAAGTAGTTTCTATTGATTTAAGTGAATATTAGATTAAAGATATAAAGAAAATTCTAGGAATTTTATTAAGTGCAATTAAGCAAGGTTAAGTCAGTTATTAAAAAGTACTAGTTTATTTTTCAACTAGTAGCTAACGCAGCATATGAGACTTACAGTAAAAAACATCCCATCGTAGGGTAGCACAGCTGTGTTAGCTCACAAATGTATAAATTATTTGAGATAATTTATTTTTCGGAAGTTCCGATCGGATTTTTATTCTACCTTTACTGAGTAGCTTTTGTTCTAATTTTTTTCCGACCTAGATACTTGTTTCCAAAAAATAATGTACATCAATCGACTAGCTGATACAAGTATGATTTTCACTATATCTTTAGGTAGATTTTTAGCAATTTTAGGTGATAAATAGCTAAAAAAGCAGACATTATTTAAAAAACTAAGGCTGGCGTGAATTTAAGCGTTGTAACTCCTATTTATTGGCGATAACATGGAAATAAGTTTACTAAAAGCTTCTCAAACCGCGTTCGATACTCAGTTTTTTTATGGACATTCAGCTAATCAATATTGGCTTTGGCAACATCGTGTCTGCCAACCGAGTTGTTGCAATTGTCAGTCCAGAGTCTGCCCCGATTAAGCGGATTATTACCGATGCACGGGACAGAGGTCAACTGATTGATGCAACTTATGGCCGACGCACTAGGGCTGTAATTATCACTGATTCCAGCCACGTAATTCTGTCAGCGATTCAGCCGGAAACGGTAGCGAATCGTTTTGTGATTTCCCGCGATCATCAGACTGTAGATAATTGACAAGCAGTGGGTTAAAAACCTTACTCTATTTGCAGCCTATCAGCAGTACCATGTGAATTAGACCAATTTTTTGCCACCAACGTTACAAATCCTGTAGTCAATGGTGGGCTTGGCCACGAATACAAGAGTAATAAATAATATCTATTGATTAATTCACAGGTTAAACGGATGATCCGAGTTTTACCCATCCAGAGTCGCGCTACTAGCAAAGAATCTCCAAAACTAGGCAGATTAATTGTTTTAACTGGCCCTAGCGGAGTCGGTAAAGGTACTTTAATGCGATCGCTCCTACAGCGTCATCCGGAACTGTATTATTCCGTATCCGTGACGACTCGTTCTCCCCGTCCAGGGGAAATCGATGGCAAAAGTTATTACTTTATTAGCCGTAGTAAGTTTGAACAATTAATCGCTGAAGGTGAATTTTTAGAATGGGCGGAATTTGCTGGTAATTATTATGGCACTCCCCGTGAAGCTGTGCTTAACCAGATTAATTCTGGCAAGTTGGTAGTGCTAGAAATTGAGTTAGAAGGAGCAAGACAAATTCGTGCTTCTTTCCCCAGTGCCTTAAGCATATTTGTTTTACCGCCTTCCTTTGAGGAATTGGAAAAACGGATACGCTCTCGCGCTCAAGACTCTGAAGATGCGATCGGCCGTCGTCTGCAACGCGCCCAAGAAGAAATTAAGGCCGCAGATGAATTTGATATTCAAATCGTTAATGACGATTTTAAAACTGCTTTAAATGACATCGAAGCGGCTTTATTTGGATAACATAGCATTTTTAACAACATACCCACCCCTAGCATTAATCAACAAAGGACACAAAGAAAAAGCTTTGTGTCCTTTGTCATTTGTCCTCTGTTACAAAGTCTGAGGGGAGATTTCCTCCACTCAGACTTTGCCGTTTGTCATTTGTCCTTCGTTATCGATCGCTTTTTGCTACTAATTACTAATCAATAACTAATGACCAATGACTAATGACTAATTACCAAATTAACCAAATAAACCTTGAATTAATGCCAGGTTAGTGGTTAAAAAGTAAGCTACTACTGCACCACCAATACCACCAATTAAGAAAGTACTGGCAAAGTTATTCCAGCTTTCTTTGGAGTTAAAAGCATCTGCGGGAGGATTAGGTACAGTAACACTCTTGAGCGCTTTTGGAGGATTGCTATTGGCATACAAAGATAAAGCGCCGGTCAAAACAACAACTAAACCAATCGCTCCTAGTAATCCAGCTAAATTAGCATTAGCTGTATCCCGCAGTGGGCCTAGTTTGGCAAAGGGGCCAAATATCCAGTAACCATGAGCTGCTCCCACTTCTAGCGCACGTCTACCAGCACTCAAACCTGGACGATAAGCAGGTAAGTTATTAATGAACCACTTGATCAAGGGAGAAGAATTAACCGGAGTTTCTAGGTTACCTATTTGCGGATTACCGAATGCAGGAAAAACAACTTCGCGATTTCTGGGATCGCCAGGGAGATTTTTGGATGCATCTACAGCTTGAGCCATATTTTTATGTTCGCCTTTGAATTAAAATGGTGGCATTTTTATATTAATAATAATTGTAGCTAAAGATGTCTTTTGCTTAGGAAATTTAGAAAAATTAATTTAGTTAATTTTAAAGCCGTGAAACTCGCAATATATAAACAGAATCGCGAGTTTCAAAAAACTATTTTTCCTGACTATTTAGGTGAAAATTTTGTCTAGTTAGTCCAAATAGACTAACTAAACAATTTCAGATAATTGCCCTAGAATTTCATTTTCCGCTTATGGTAGTGGGTGGAAAAGTAAATCTGGGAAAAAGCGATTGAACTCAATCAAAATACCTGCTGTGATTGTCAGCCATATGGTAGCTGCCACTGGCGCTGTGGAAAGAAATTTAACCAAATAGGATGAGTTGTCGGTTTTATCTGCCATGAATTTAGCCTCCAAACAAATGAATTAGTGAAACTGGTTTAGCGCGGGGAAATTGGAATTTCGGTATCTTTGGCTGCTAATTTACCAGAGGTTAATTCTTGGATTGCTGCTAGGGGCCAAGTAAAGCCTGTAGCAATGATAGGTAGTGCCAAAGCGAGATCGATTTGGATTTCTTTTTGTTCGGGATCGGATTCCTTTTTGATCGTTTGCAGATAGGTACGGCCTACCCAGCCAATCCAGCCAGCAATATATAAAAATAGAATGCTAGGGATCAAAAAATCACCAGCACGATCTAAACGGCCATCAACAATCAAGTGGGGGTAACCCTCAGGACCGCACAGCGCTTGAGAATAACGCTCAAATCGCTTTTGCCCTGATTGTGGGTCACTAGTGGTATTACGGGCGTTAGCAGCTAGCTCTTGAAAAGCGGGATTGTCTTTACAAGGTGTCAAATTAGCCCCTAGAGCTTGTGCTGGGGGGGCAAAGTTGCACCACAGACAAATCGCTAAAATCAAAGCAAACAATCGTCGCATAGAGTGTTTCCTTTTATTACAAAACAAAAAGTTCTTTGTACAAAACGAAGCGGCTTGTACAGTCTTTATTTGCATAACTAGGAAGTCATCATACTCTTGGGTGGGAACCGAGTAAAGTTTAAGTAAATAAAAGTTAAAGCTTCTCAACCAAGATCCTGTGGGAAATGGAGAATGGGCAGTGGGGCCTAGTGAGTAAGAACTGCTGAGTATATTAATTTTTGTAGTAGGGTAGTAAGCAAGGACGATTTTGTTTGTGCTACTCAAAATTTAGGACTCAGAACTCAAAACTCCGAGCTTGGAACTTCCTACTGCCTACTCCCCATTCCCCATTCTTTAGCCTCAATGACAACCGTTTTAGCAATAGAAACTAGCTGTGATGAAACTGCTGTTGCAATTGTGAATAATCGTGAAGTTTACAGCAGCATTATCGCCTCGCAAATTCCAGTCCATCAGCAATATGGCGGAGTAGTGCCAGAAGTAGCGTCCCGCCAGCATTTGGAAACAATCAATCAAGCGATCGCTCAAGCTCTAGAGCAAGCCAAACTAGACTGGGATAAAATTGATGGAATTGCCGCCACTTGTGCCCCTGGACTCGTAGGAGCGCTGTTGGTGGGATTAACTGCTGCCAAAACCCTGGCGATGGTACATAACAAACCTTTTTTGGGAGTCCATCATCTCGAAGGTCACATTTACGCAACTTACTTGAGCGAGCCAAGTTTAAATCCCCCTTTTCTTAGCTTACTGGTTTCAGGCGGACATACAAGCTTGATTTATGTTAAAGATTGTGGTAATTACGAAACGCTAGGACAAACCCGCGATGATGCTGCGGGTGAAGCCTTTGATAAAGTGGCGCGATTATTAAAGCTGGGTTATCCCGGCGGCCCGGTAATTGACAAACTCGCACAACAGGGAAATCCCCAAGCTTTCGTCTTACCAGAAGGAAAAGTTTGTTTACCTAGCGGCGGGTTTCATCGTTATGATGCGAGTTTTAGCGGATTAAAAACCGCTGTATTGCGTTTAGTACAGCAGTTAGAGAAAGATGGCAAACAAGTGCCAGTAAAAGACGTAGCAGCTAGCTTTCAGGATACTGTAGCGCGATCGCTAACCAAAAGAGCGATCGCCTGTGCCCTAGACTATGGTTTAGACACAATTGCCGTTGGCGGCGGCGTAGCAGCCAATAGCGGTTTGAGAAAAAACCTCCAAGCCGCCGCCACTGAACATAACCTACGCGTTTTATTTCCGCCGTTGAAATTCTGTACTGACAACGCCGCCATGATTGGCTGCGCCGCCGCCGAACATCTATCCTCTGGCCATACATCGCCCTTGACACTGGGCGTTGAATCTAGATTAGCCCTGAATCAGGTGATGAAGTTGTATCAATAAACGATTGGGGACTGGGGGCTGGGGGACTGGGGGACTGGGGACAAGGAGAATAATTGTTAACTCCTCACTCCTCACTCTTCACTCCTAACTCCTCACTCCTAACTCAGCACTCCCAGTCCCCAATACCCAGTCCCCAATACCCAGTTCCCAATCCCTATTCACTCTTAACTATCGACCGGATGTAATCGGCTACTGCATCTGGCTGCTCTAACATAGCCAAGTGTCCGCAATTAGGAATTTCTAAAACATTGTCACCACAGTATTGAAACAGCCTGTGGAAACTAGCTAGATGACGGACATACTTGGGTTCCATAACTTTGTCTTCCGAACCAGCCAAAAAATAAACTGGCTGCTTAAGTTGGGATACTAGCTCAGGCAAACGGTTGATTTCTTCTTCAGTTGTAGAATCTAACAAAGCTCCCAGCGCCGCTTCTGGGTCAGCCACAACAAAATCAATCACCCGCTGACGTGCCCAATAGCGCTCTAAAGGACGCGCCACGCTGGCTCTGGTAAACAGTAAATCAATTAAAGGCACTTGGGAGAGCCAACGCGGACGGATTTGCAAAAATTTCTGACCTGCCGAGCGAAACTGCTCAAAAGCTTCTTTGAGGTAAATACCCCCGCCAGCGTTGATACAAATAACTCCCTTAACACACTCAGGTATTCGATCTGCTCCCCATAGAGCGATCGTACCTCCTAAAGAGTGACCAATTAGCCAAGCACTAGTAATATTTAGCTGTTCCAGAAGAATTGCTAAATCCTGAGCATAGGCAGCAGGGGTATAAAGAGAATCGAAAGGTGAACCAAACTCACCACTGGAGATGGGAGTCAGACTCACAGACGTTTGTGCCCGACTAAAATCAGTTTTTACCTGGGACTGGGATTCACCAAAACCCCGCAAATCATAGGACAGGCACTGCAAATCATCTGATAGGCGGGAAATCACAGGTTGCCAGTATCCACGGCTATTGAGCCAACCGTGGATAAATACTAAAGCGTGGGGGCAGGAAGTGGGAGCCGTTAGCTCGTATGCGTGTGGAACGCCCAAGATTTCAATAGTTGCCATACTTATATCGTACCCCTAAGGGTGGGTGCGACTAAATAGGAAGTCTGAGGAGTTAGGAGTGAGTAGTTATGAGTTAGAAGTTAAAAGTTAGGAGTTATACCAAAACCTGGTTTATTACCCTGTTTTTTAAAAAAGCAGTTCTTGAGCAGCGGGAGAAAAAAGAGGGTTATCAATACCCCGAAGCCCGCATCCTGTAGGCGTTCTAAAAAATTGGCGAAGGTATTGGTTGTAAAAGCAGATTTAGTATTATTCCTCACTCTTAACTACTCACTCCTAACTTTTTTTATTTCCCCAGCAACCTGTGTCGCACCCCTTCAGCAATTTTGTGACCCAGATATTCAGGAATCAGGCTTTCATTAGGCCCCAGCAAGTAGAGAATCAGCCGTGTACGTCCGCGCCAAACAAGTAAATTGGCATTGACTACCAGCAGATCTTCCTGCCAGATGGCGTACATCACTTTGTAAAATAATCCTGGTTGATTATCAGCTTCAATCACTAGGGCAGGGAGATGAAAAACCGGATCGACATAGAACTCAGTTTGTACCTGCTCTAAGCCAGTGTCAAGATTGAATTCTACTGCCAGCATTTCTTCTACCTCAAACCGACCTCCTAAAGCCTCGCGAATGGCGCGACAGACATTTTCTGCGGTTTTATCGGTCAAGGCTTTACTACCACGAGAGACTAGCAGTTTGATAAAAACTAACATCGGCGGACGGATTTGACCGTATAGACTCAGACCGTGGATTGTTAAACCATAAGCTGCTAGTACACCAAAAATATCGCTGAGCAGAAAAGACTGGTTGCGGTAGGCAAAATGCAAGGCACTTTTGCTACCTTCCGGTTTCAGTTCAATAACAGCGCGTCTAGTCTTATAGAGACGGTAGGCTAGCCGTAAATTTTGTAGTTGAATCTCACTGCTGACGAATTGCTCATAAAACTGGGGAAACGCTCGATTAAAGCGCTTTAGGAGTTCCAGTGTCGAAGATTTTAAACCAGAAGCCATTGTTAAGGATAAGACTCGCTTGCTTTCGTCACCTGGGGACTAGGGACTGGGTATTGAGAACTGGGGAGTGGGAAAAGTTTTCCCGGTATTCAAATCCCTGATATACCATTCACTCTTAAGCTAACCTGCATTTAAGCTGCATACGAACAATTCACAGGATCTTTGCCAGAATTGGGTTTTCTTTATTTATTTCGAGAAAAGTCACAAGCAGCTTGGGTTGTTTGCCACATAGTCAGACAGAGGAATCTCAACAGGGTATGATTTTGAATTACTTATATTCTTCCCTTTTGCTGAATTTTTACTAGGGTTTACAACAAAATGCTAAAGTTGAAGATGATTGGTGTGAAACATGCCCTTTGTGGCTAGTACCATTACAAATCTCGAAAACAACCCAAAAATTTTGAGTGTTAGGGGTAGTAAATGAGGCTAGTTACGTTAAGCATGAATCAACACTCGTGAGAGTGGAAGCCAATTTAGTTATATTACCCGAACCTCGTTGGCATGGGTTTTTGGAAAACTTGGTTTAGTACTCCTGAGTCTGTAGCGACAACTAGAACAAACCCTTTTGAAGAACATACAGCGGAAACCGCGGCTAATAGCCCTAGTGGTGTTAGCGAATCTTCTTCAAAGGAGGCTCGCATCGTCTTCAGTACAGAGCGAGACATCGACCTGTATGAACTAGAAGAACTCTGTGATGCAGTTGGTTGGTCGCGTCGTCCTTTAAGAAAAGTCAAAAAAGCCATTGAGCATAGTTTTCTCGTCGCCTCGATGTGGCAGGTAAGAGGAAACCAAAAACGGCTCATTGGTTTTGCCCGTGCTACTTCAGATCATGCCTTTAATGCCACAATTTGGGATGTGGTAGTTCACCCAGACTTTCAAAATCAAGGACTGGGCAAGGCACTGATGAAATACGTCCTCAAAAAACTGAGGAGTGAGGAGATTAGCAATGTGACCCTCTTTGCCGATCCTCATGTTGTAGATTTCTACCGAACTATGGGGTTTATGCCAGATCCAGAAGGTATTAAAGGTATGTTCTGGTATCCTCACTAAGAGCCAATTCAAATAAAACCCGATTTGCACAATAAAATCAGGTACTCTAGTAAAGATCTATTGTTTTGATATGGTTTGGGAAGGTTAAGCCGACAAACAAGCACAAAATACTATGTCTTGTAGAACTTAGTCGGCACAAAAACCTTTATTTAATTTAAAGAGTCTATCTATCTGGTTTTTACAGTGAAAAAATTTTCCACGAGCAGTATGATGTGATATAATAGGCTTAATGCTTTTGCGAAAGGGCGATCGCTTCTCTAAAAAGTCAGAACCCAACAGCAAAAAGTAGATAAGTATAGCCGGGATGTAGCGCAGCTTGGTAGCGCGCCTGCTTTGGGAGCAGGATGCCGCAGGTTCAAATCCTGTCATCCCGATTTAGTTAAGAGATATTAATTAAACCCGTTATTTATCGACAAAATTGGGTTTGATTGAGATGTCAAATTAAAAAATCAAAATTTACTCACATTGCGATCGCAGAGGCATAGTGTTAGCTAATCCCTACACACAGTATACAGAGACGTAGCTACGTCTCTACAAGGTTTTCGGGTAAGGCAGAATTAATTTCAGTAGATGTCTATATTTATTAAGGATTTTTTGTCTCAGCAATCAACTAAATCTACAAAATATCTGAAAAATTTATGCCATTTAGGGCAAATAGACTAAAGTTTTGTTGCTAAAATGAGCAATCTAATTGCATATTTTCACGCAGAAAATTAATCTGGTTATTTTTGTCTTAGACTAGCTTTTGAAAGATACTCGCTAAATTTAGTCTTTGATAAATAAGGTACTCGCGATCCTGTACTTTGTATAAATTTGAGAAGATATTTAGTTAGAGCTAGATGGAACGATTGATAAAGTCATGCCGTCACCCAATATTAGAGAAAGTCAATAAAATGGCATTTATAATTTTCAGGGTTAGAGAGACTTTTCACTGTTCGACAAGCCAAAAAATAGGTATCTACAGAATTTAGCGGCGAACAGCAAAGTAAAATTGACAAAAACACAAATTTAGCACAGTCTATTGGTAAAGGCGATATTATAACAATCTTCAATAGTTGGGATTATTTTACTTCGATCGTTGACTTTCAACAGTCAATTGACCTCATAAGTTGTTTACAAATAAATTTTCACAACTAAAATAGATTGCTATATAACTGAAGCTAGTTGGTGCTGTGCAAATCCAACCATTTGTTTAGTTTAATTGTCTTATTAATGCGAGGAGCAGTCATGAAATCATTGGTTCGTTGGGGCGCAACATTAGGTATAGCTGGGAGTGTCTTTTTAGGAGGACTTTCAGGAATAGGTAATCTGCCAGGACTAGGTAATCTAGAGGCGGTGGCTTTACCACAAGATCAGGTAGTGAAAAAGCTACAGGAAGTACCCGTATTCACTCTCACAAATCCTAAAGGCGAATTCGTAGTTCTTTCCAGGAACAACCAATCCAAGACCGTCTCTCAAGTGGGATTTTTTATTAGCAAGCAAGATGCTCAAAAATTCCTTGATAATCGGTTGAAAAAAGAAAATCCTCAACTGGCAAGCACCCTACAGGTAAGACCTTTGTCTTTGGCAGACTACTATAAGATAGTGCTGGAAAGCAAAAAGAAGTCAGACTCAGTAATTTATACTTTAGTCCCGACCCAAGCACAGGTAGCGTCAGCAACAAGTATGGTGAACGCAAATGGTAAAAAAGTTGAGCAATTCAACGGTATTCCTTTGTTTGTGCCCAAATTTAAAAAAGATAATAGCTATCTGACAATTCCTCTGGCAAAAGGTAATGAGCGCTACATCCCTTTCTTTTTTGAAAAAGAACAAGCAGTGGCTCTGTTAGATGAATTTAAAAAAGCCGTACCCAAGGAAGCAGAAAACACTGAAATTCAGGTGGTGGATTTGTACGGTGTGATGGAAGCTCTCAATACTAGCAACGATCCCAGTATTAATAAAATTGTTTTATATCCATCGCGGGAATCTATCAATTTTATTCGATCGCTTGCGCCGAATCAGTCACCTGCTGCCAAGCCTGCTGCTGCACCCGCTCCGAAAAAATAACCGATTTGCTCTCCAAGGTTGAGGCATGGGGGACAAACATCTGATAGTTTCTGGTTTAGAACTTTGGCAGTGGCGGAATGCAGCAACTCAAGCAGCTTGCGCCACTGATGTTCCACCAACAGAAGTAGATTGGTTACTCCAAGAAGTAGCTGGTTTAGACCGTTTGGCACTCCGTTTGGAGTCTTTTAAAAATTGGCCGCAAATTCAGATGCAATTGCCTCTGGAAGAGTTAGATCGGTTGTGGCAGAGGCGATTAAACGAACGTTTGCCAGTGCAGTATATTGCCAAAGCTACACCTTGGCGTCAGTTTAAAATCGCCGTATCGAATGCGGTTTTGATTCCCCGACCAGAAACAGAATGCTTAATTGATTTGGCTGTAGCGGCTGGTGGTAATGCTTCGGGACACTGGGCGGATTTGGGTACCGGCAGTGGAGCGATCGCCATTGGACTAGCAGATGCCTTGCCAAACGCAACAATTCATGCAGTTGATTACAGCGTTGAAGCATTGGCGATCGCCCAAACCAACGCCAATAATTTGGGTCTGGCTGACCGCATTCGATTTTATCAAGGTTCCTGGTGGGAGCCACTGACATTCCTCAAAGGTCAGTTTAGTGGTATGGTGTCGAATCCCCCTTACATACCCACCAGTACCTTACCTAGTTTGCAACCAGAAGTATTCAACCACGAACCACATCTAGCTTTGGATGGGGGTGCAGATGGTTTAGATTGTATTCGCCATTTGATAGAAATTTCTCCTAACTATTTGCAACCTGGTGGTGTCTGGCTGATTGAGATGATGGCGGGACAGGCAGATACAGTGCGAGAACTTTTGCAAAATCAAGGTAGCTATTGTCAAGTCCAAATTCACGCAGACTTAGCTGGAATTGAACGTTTTGCTCTAGCTTATAAATTCTGAATTCTGCTGTATCAGTAGTCTCGCCCTAACCACGACTGCTTAAACGCTGATAAAATCACTGGCGTTAATTGCGATCGGATTGATTCCAGTGAGAATTGCTAGCACTTCATTGGTAGTGGCGATCGCGATTTGGGTATCACTACCGACAGTAGTGATGCTCAGTTGTCCGAAAGTTAACCCCCCAGCTAAACCAAGTTGGTCTTGAGTAATACCAATTTGAAAAAAGAATGCGACAGATGGGTAGGGGCTTTAGCATTGTTCATTGGTGTCAACTTAAGCTAGAAATAGCTTCGGTGTTGGCTTCCTCAGCCGCCAGAGAATTTATTCTCTGGCTAAGAGCTACTGTCTACTGAAGTAGACTCAAAATCTTGGGGAATATTTAGTCATCTTTAAATGACTTTTGCTATTAGCAAGGAACTTCAGTTCCTTGCGGGACATGGGTTTCACGTTAAGTTGGCACCAATGAACAATGTTGTGGCCTTACGGATAATTGATGTGTCGCAAACATTATTTGAATTGGTATAACCGTAAAATCGCTAATTGTATCTCTGCCTTCTGTAGCAGCTAGTACAAAAACATCATTGCCAAATTAGTTAGCGATATTTGAGCTTGTTGGTGCTAAACTCAAAATCTCGTGTTTTCAACTGAACGTTGATGGTCGTAACTCAGAGTTTGAAGTTCAGAACTCGGAGTTTGGAGTTTGGAGTTGGGAACTTGGAGTTTGGTGTTCCCAACTCCAAGTTCCATGCTTTGAGCTTGAAGTTTCCTCTCCTGAGCCAATTACGCCTGGATAATAAAATCAGAAGCCGAGAGATTTGGCGTACCAATAAGAGTTGCAAATAAACCGCCACTGCCAAAACCAGGGGCAGTACCATTTTCGTTGTAGAACAGTCGCCCATTGACAGCATCGTAGACAATCTTGGCGCTACTAATGCCCTCTAAAATTGTTAGACCGAATAAGTCAAAACCAATACTCTTAAAATCACTGGGATTACTAAAACCGTTTCCAGCAACAGAAGAAATGGCAAAGGTGGTTTTATCCAAAACAATCTTGTCACCCTGATATTTGTTGAAATCGCTGATAATATCTTGACCCACAGCAGAACTAGTAAAGGTAGCGTCAGTGTTGTAAACAAAAAAGTCGGCATTAGTGCCACCTGTAAGTACGTCATTACCAGCACCGCCCACAAGAGTATCATTACCAGCACCACCAATCAGGGTATCATTGCCAGTACCGCCTCTGAGCAGGTCGTTACCGCTTTTACCATCGATTTTGTCATTACCACCTTGAGCATTAATTACATCATTAGAGTTGTCAAAACCTGCGGTGTTGTTATTCAAATCATTGAGGAATGTCACCGTGTTTTTTTGCAAAATGCTGGTATTATTCCAATTAGCATCAAAGACATCGAAACTGTCGCTGAGGCTGGTTTGTCCATTAAACAAAATGTTGCCAATGATTGGCCTTGTCCCGGATGCTGGCAGATTATCCAGGTTTTCTAATTGGAAGTTTTGCAGCGTGACTTTGGTATTGGCAACGTTATCAAAAGTCACTTCTAAATTTGAGCCATTTTGAGTCAGTTGCAGATTTTTAGCAGTTAATCCCGCACCTGTAAATTGTAGTGTGTCCACTTGGGCAATCACCGCTGCTGATGGATTTGAACCAATGCCAACCCCACCAAAATCGGTGATGATGTCATTACCATCGCCAGCACGAAAGATGAATTTGTCTTGACCACTGTTACCTGTGAGGGTATCGTTAGCAGCTAAACCGATGATGATGTTATTGCCGGCTGTGCCAGTTAGCTGATCTCTATTTGGGGTGCCTGTGAAGTTGACTTGTTTGATGGTGAGGTTGACTGTTGCTGTGTCAGTGCCGCCATTGCCATCGCTGACGGTATAATCAAATTTGGCATTGCCAGTGAAATCTGTAGTCGGGGTAAAGACGACATTGCCGTTATTCACAGCTACAGTACCGTTAACGGCGTTACTGACATTAGTAATGCTTAAAGTAGAACTGTCTACATCGGTGTCGTTGGCTAAAAGGTCAGTCGCCAGCAGAGTTAAAGGCGTGTTTTGATTAGTAGTGGCTGTGTCATCACCTGCGACTGGGGCATCGTTGACACCATTAATAGTAATGGTGATAACTTGACTAGCTGTACCGTCAACAGAACTGACTGTGAAAGTTTCAGTTTTAGTTTTACCTGTGTTGAGAAATTGTACCGCACTGTTGGCGACGTTGTAAGTGTAAGTTCCTGTGGGCATAATACTCAGGCTGCCTAAGTTGCCGCTCTCTGAGGTGAGGCTGGTATTAAATTGGTTTTGACCTGCATCTATGTCACTGACGGTGAGTTTGCCCGTTGCCGTTAAATTGGTCGTGCTAGTATCTTCGGTGACTGATGCGGTGGCTGTGCCTGTGATGGTGGCGGTATCGTTAACACCATTAATATTGACGGAGATGTTTTTACTAGCTGTTTCATCAAACGAGTAAACAATAAAATTTTCGGTTTTGCTTTGACCTGCCCCTAGAGACTGGATGATATTGTTGTTGACTGTGTAAGTCAGGGTTGTGCCTGTGGCATTTGCTTCTAGGCTACCGAGATTTCCTGGTATTGAGGTAATCTGTCCAAATTTGTTTTCACCTGAATCGACATCATTAACGGTGAGGTTAAGAGTAATTGTCAGGTCGGGACTACTCGCATCTTCAGAGATTTGTACTATATTTTCACCTGTGATGCTAGCGGGATTATTAGGTATTAGTTCGCCAAAGTTATAGCCTATGGCGTTAGTACCTGCTGCCAAAGAAATATTGCTAATCACATCATTGCCTACTGTCCCTGAGGCGGAACCGGCAGTCTCTTGACCGTCCTCGTAGCCAGTGGGTTGAGTTTCAGTCAAGGTGTAAGTGCCTGGAGCTAAATTTGAGAAGGAGTAACTTCCTGTGGCATCTGTTGTGGTGGTTAAGTTGACAGAACCGTTAACAGTATTTGTGGCAGAAAGTGTTAGGGTAACGCCTGGAAAGCCCGGATCATTTCCGTCAAGGATACCGTTTTTGTTGATGTCAAAGTAAACTCTGCCAAAGAGACTGGCTGGGGTGAAGTTGACTGTGCCATAGAGGTTGGGGTTAGTGTTAGAAACACTGTTGCCATTAAAGGTGAAGTTGCCTGTGGCATTAACTGTTGGGGCTGTGGTAACACCTGTGGCGGCTGCCAGATCGGGAGTGACGGCGAAGATGGCGCCACCGATGCTTTGACCATTGCTGCCTCCGGCTCCGGTTCCGCCCGTTGCTGAGTTGTTGGTGAAGCTGGTGTTGTTTAGGGTGAGGGAGCCAGAGCGGATGAAGATCGCACCTCCCATGCCGGCACCACCGCCACCACCGCTTTTATTGGCACCTCCAGCGCCGCCGCCGTAGCCACCGCCGCCGCCGCTACCACCTGGAACTCCAGTTCCACTGCCACCGCCACCGCCGCCGCCACCAAAGCCGCCAGCACCACCGACGCCGTAGCCGCCATCGCCGCCAGCACCACCGCCGCCGCCGAAGCCACCACCACCACCACCATTACCAGTTCCACTGCTGCCGCCGCCACCACCGCCGCCGCCGAAATCGCCGCCAGTGCCGCCGCTAGCACTATAGCCACCA